>JAAWIS010000033.1 GCA_022796475.1 Lachnospiraceae bacterium
TCCGTGACACTGGACACATATACGCATCTGACAGAGGATAAAAAGAAAGAGCAGGAAGCAGTGGTGCAGACGGTTAGAATATCATAATAGCTGTGACAATTCTGTGACAAATTCGAGAAGAAAGACGGAAAAAGATAGACCATGATAAAAGTACCCTAAATGGCAGCAGTATTGAAATAAACAGTGATAACGCAAGACGGAGAAACACGAACAAAAGTTCGTAAAGAGAAAACACTTGACACCTGGACTGTTTTCGTGTATGATAGCACAGGTGATGGAAATGGAAAAGATTGTCCGGCAGGGTTTGCTGTATGATTTTTACGGTGAGCTGTTAACTAAGCATCAGCGCCACATATATGAGGATGTGGTGATAAATGACTTGTCCTTAAGCGAAATTGCCCAGGAAAATGGAATTACCCGTCAGGGTGTTCATGATTTGGTTAAGCGCTGTGATCGGATTTTAGAAGGTTATGAGGATAAGCTTCGTCTGGTGGAAAAGTTCCGGCTTACGAAGCATTTAGCCAGTGATATTCAGCAGCTTTTGGATTCTTATCAAAAAAGCGGGGATAAGACGCTGTTAGCCCGGGCGAGAGAAACTGCAAGCCGTATTATACAGATTTCATAAAGGTATCTCGTAAATCTGAACGCAAACTACAAACTCTGAATACAAGCATTTCCGGGAATACCCGAACTGGAAAAGGAGGTCTGCTTCATGGCGTTTGAGAGCTTGGCAGATAAGCTGCAGAACGTATTTAAAAACTTAAGAGGCAAAGGCCGTTTAACAGAGGCTGATGTAAAGGCTGCATTGAAAGAAGTAAAGATGGCTCTTTTAGAGGCTGATGTAAGCTTCAAGGTAGTAAAGCAGTTTATCAGTTCTGTACAGGAGCGGGCAGTTGGCGAAGATGTACTGGGAAGCCTGACTCCCGGCCAGATGGTAATAAAAATTGTAAATGAAGAGCTGGTTAAACTGATGGGGTCAGAAACTACAGAAATTCAGTTAAGATCCGGAAGTGAGATTACCATTATTATGATGGCCGGCCTTCAGGGTGCAGGAAAAACGACCACTACAGCCAAAATTGCCGGAAAACTGAAAGCAAAAGGAAAAAAGCCTCTTCTTGCTGCCTGTGACATTTACCGCCCGGCTGCGATTAAACAGCTTGAGATCAACGGGGAAAAGCAGGGTGTTCCGGTATTTTCCATGGGAGATAAGAATAAGCCGGTAAATATAGCCAAAGCCGCCATTGAACATGCCGCAAAGAATGGTATGAATGTGGTGATTTTAGATACTGCCGGACGCCTTCATGTCGATGAAGATATGATGAATGAGCTGATTGAAATTAAGGAGGCCCTTACAGTCGATCAGACCATTTTGGTGGTAGATGCCATGACTGGCCAGGATGCAGTAAATGTAGCCGGAACTTTTCAGGAAAAAATCGGAATTGACGGCGTGATCCTGACCAAGTTAGACGGCGATACCAGAGGCGGCGCCGCTCTCTCCATTCGTTCTGTCACCGGAAAACCAATTTTATATGTTGGTATGGGAGAAAAGCTTTCCGATTTGGAACAGTTTTATCCCGACCGTATGGCTTCCCGGATTTTAGGGATGGGGGATATCCTTTCTTTAATTGAAAAGGCGGAAGCAGAGGTTGATCAGGAGAAAGCCAGGGAATTAAGCCAAAAACTGCGGAAAGCGGAATTTGATTATAATGATTTTCTGGATCAGATGCGCCAGATTAAGAAAATGGGCGGTATGGCCAGCATTATGAGCATGATGCCTGGCATGGGACAGCTTGGCAATATTGACATGGATGAAAATGAAAAAAGTATGGCAAGGGTGGAAGCAATTATCCTTTCTATGACACCGGCTGAACGTGCCAATCCTTCATTGATCAACCTTTCCAGAAAACAGCGGATTGCAAAAGGATCTGGTGTAGAGATTGGTGAAGTAAATCGTTTGGTGAAGCAGTTTGACCAGATGAAAAAGATGATGAAGCAGCTTCCCGGTATGATGGGAGGAAAGCGAAGAGGCGGTTTCGGAGGGCTGGGAGGCCTGATGGGCGGGAAGCTTAAGCTGCCGTTTTGACAGGACTGATTTCCACTTTCGCGCTGTGCATTCAAAGCTTATTTGCTATCCCAAAGCGGGCATATGAAAGTTGTAAGAAGGATGCACTTACTATATTCCGGATACAGAAATCTGAAAACAGATTTTTTGTATAGATGATATGCAGTGTTTTTCTGCAGTCAAAATAGTTTCATAAGATGAGTATTAACTAAAATTCAGGAGGTGAATGTAACTATGGTAAAGATGAGATTAAGAAGAATGGGTCAGAAGAAGGCTCCTTTCTATAGAATCGTAGTATCCGATTCCCGTTCTCCAAGAGATGGGAAGTTTATTGAGGAAATCGGTACGTATGACCCCAACACCAATCCAAGCTCCATCAAGTTTGATGAGGAAGCTGCTAAAAAGTGGTTAGCGAACGGCGCTCAGCCAACTGAAACCGTTGCAAAGCTGTTAAAGGTTGCAGGTATTCAGTAATCGCGGATCCTTGAGGTGATTGTATGAAAGAATTAGTGGAAGTTATCGCAAAAGCACTTGTGGATAATCCGGATGAAGTTGTTGTTACCGAAAGCCTAAAGGGGGATGATACCCTGATTGAGCTTAAGGTTGCTGCTTCTGATATGGGAAAGGTGATTGGCAAGCAGGGAAGGATTGCAAAAGCCATCCGTTCTGTAGTAAAAGCCGCCGCCTCAAAAGAAGATAAAAAAGTAATCGTAGAAATTCAGTAGCCGACTTCGGGGCTGTTGCGTCTGCAGCAGCCTTACTTTATTTACCGTGTCGCTGCCGGGCACATGAAGGGTTCACAGGAAAGTGTGTCCTGTGAAACAAAATTTTTAGGGAATTACATCCCATGGAGGTATTTATTTGGAGGATATGTTTCGAGTAGGCGTTATCAGTTCTACTCATGGAGTGCGCGGAGAAGTAAAGGTTTTTCCCACCACAGATGATCCGGCCCGGTTCCGGGATCTTTCGGAGGTAACCGTAGATACAGGCAAGGCCTCCCTGGTACTTACGATCCAGGGCGTAAAATTTTTTAAAAATATGGTGATCCTGAAATTCAAAGGATATGATAATATAAATGAAATTGAACCATATAAGGGATGCGATTTATGGATTCGGAGAGATCAGGCCGTGGCTCTGGAAGAAGGCGAATATTTTATCGCTGATTTAATCGGACTTCATGTGGTTACTGATGAGGGACATGATCTTGGAATACTTGATGATGTGCTGAAAACGGGAGCCAATGATGTATATGTGGTAAAAATGGATTCTGGAAAAGAAGTTTTAATCCCAGTGATTCCGGAATGTGTCAAAAATGTAGATTTGGAAGAGAAAACAGTAGTCGTTCATTTGTTAGACGGACTTTTGGATCTTTGAGCGTCAAATCCGAGAAAAACCGGTGATATAAGGGCAGGAGAAACAGTTTATGAATTTTTATGTTTTAACATTATTTCCGGAAATGGTTATGGGCGGCCTTCAGACCAGTATCACAGGCCGTGCTATGGAAAAAGGCGTAATTTCTGTAGAAACCCTTAATATTCGGGATTTTTCTTTCGATAAGCATCATCATGTAGACGATGCCCCTTACGGCGGCGGCGCTGGAATGGTGATGCAGCCGGGGCCTGTGGTAGATGCATATGAGAACTTATGCGGCAGGCTATCCAAGCGGCCACGTGTTATTTATATGACTCCCCAGGGCAGGGTGTTCAATCAGACGATTGCGAAAGAACTGGCAGAGGAAGAAGATCTGGTGTTTCTCTGCGGCCATTATGAGGGGATCGACGAGAGAGCATTAGAATTGATCTGCACAGACTATCTGTCAGCAGGCGACTACGTTTTGACAGGAGGGGAACTTCCTGCCATGGTAATGATTGACTGTATCTCCCGTTTAGTTCCAGGAGTACTGAACAATGAGGTTTCTGCCGAAGTGGAATCCTTTTCCGATAATCTTCTGGAGTATCCCCAGTATACCAGACCGGAGATTTATCGTGATATGGCAGTTCCCCAGGTACTGCTGTCTGGTCATCATAAAAACATTGAGGAGTGGCGGCGCCGCCAGTCAATTCAAAGAACGTTAGAGAGAAGACCAGACTTGCTGAAAGAAGCGAATCTTTCAAAAAAAGAGCAGCTTTATTTAGAGGAATTACTGCGGCAGACAGAAGAAAAGAATAAAGAATAGCACCTTGGTTTCGAAAGCAGAGAATAGAGTGTCGGCACCTTACTTGTAAGAAAAGAACAGGGTGTGGGCATCTTAATTTTGAAGACAGAGAAATACAAAAATAGAGAATAGAAAAATCACTTGACAGAAACTGGCATCTATTGTATGCTATGCTAAGTCAATTATCCGATAAATGTAAAACAAGTTAATTTATCATGTCAGAAAGGAGCGGAATTATGAAAGCATTAAAACAAGTTTATTTATGCAGAAACAAACTTAATATTAAGAGAGATTCAGTATTCTGTTGTAAAATCTGTGATTCCGCCTGCCTCTTTATCTGTTGAGAATTCCGTAGGCGCTGTCAGGCCTTGGCGCCTGTATAGCGGCATAGTTGGATCAACTGTATAAGGCAAAAACCGCAGTCCAGAATGGCTGCGGTTTTTTGCTTTTATAGGAAATTGTGCCCTGTGAAATAAAAAGCTCTGCAGGGGAGAATCCTGATTTGCAGGATTTTTTTCAGGCGGCCAGCACGCTGAATGAAGTGTTACAGTTTGTTATCAAACAAAAAGGAGGACAGTATGAGAACCGTATGGAAGTATGGAAAACGCTATGTTTTCATTTATATCATAGCGATAGCAGCAATGATCCTCAGCATTATTTTAGATGCCACATCGCCCCAGATTACAAAACGGGTAATTGACCAGGTTATCGTTGGGGGGCAGATGGAGCTTTTAACGAAATGTCTGCTGGGATTTTTAGCAATCGGGTTAGGAAGAGCTGTATTTCAATATACAAAAGAGTTTATTTTTGACTTTGCTGCTTCCGGTATCGGAAACAGCTTGCGGAAAGATTTATTTGATCATATTCAGGGGCTTTCAGTAGGGTATTTTGACAGCCACAATACAGGAGAATTGATGGCCCGGGTAAAGGACGATGTGGATCGAATTTGGAACGCCTGCGGGTTTGTGGGAATGCTGATATTAGAGTGTGTGATCCATACCAGTATTATTGTATTCTGCATGTTTCGGATCAGTCCGGTTTTAACCCTTCTGCCTCTTATGATCATGCCAGCAATTTTGTTTTATGCTGTCAAAATGGAGTATGGCCTTGGAAGTGTATACGACAAAATCAGCGAAGAAACAGCTAGTATGAATACGGTGGCTCAAGAAAATTTAGCCGGGGTTCGAACGGTAAAAGCTTTTGCAAGAGAACCTTATGAAATTCAAAAATTTAAAAGCCATAACCAGAAATTTTACAGTTTAAACATGGAACAGGCAAAATTAATTGCCAAGTATCAGCCGAACATTTCGTTTCTTTCAAAGGTACTGTTAATGGCGGTCATCGTAGTGGGAGGAATTCTGGTTATTCGCGGTCAGATTACTATTGGTGAACTGGGAGCCTTTTCTGAATATGCCAATAATATTGTGTGGCCGATGGAAATGGTAGGCTGGCTCAGCAATGATTTTGCGGCAGCCCTGGCTTCCAACCGGAAAATTCAGGAGATTTTTAAAGAAAATCCAGAGGTTGGCGGCAGTGAGGAAACAGGGAAAGCCTGCCAAACGGACGGGGATTCAGCCGTTCCATTTACTGGAAATATTAGTTTTGAAGAAGTGGATTTTCAGCTCCATGGAAATCCTGTTTTAACAGGAATCAGCTTTCATTTACCGGCAGGAAAAACCCTGGGGATTATGGGAATGACTGGTTCCGGAAAAAGTTCCATCGTAAATCTGATTCAGCGTTTTTACGATGCATCTTCCGGCAGGATTTCTATTGACGGAAGAGATATTAAAAGCATTCCACTCAGGCAGCTTAGAAGCCAGATTTCAGTAGTAATGCAGGATGTATTTCTGTTTTCTGATACCATAGCGGAAAATATTAAAACAGGAAAAAAAGATACCATTGGAGTCAAAACTGTGGAGCAGGCTGCAGTCAGCGCCAGCGCCCACTCGTTTATCACCAGGCTGGCCTTGCAGTATGACACCGTAATAGGAGAGCGGGGCGTGGGGCTGTCCGGAGGACAAAAACAGAGGATCAGTATTGCCAGAGCCATAGCAAAGGAAAATCCGATTTTAATCTTGGACGATTCTACCTCAGCCCTGGATACGGAAACGGAAAAGGAGATTGAACGGCAGTTGGAAGGGCTGAAAAACAGTACAAAAATCATTATTGGCCACAGAATTTCTGCTGTTCGTCATGCCGATGAAATTTTAGTTCTAGAAGAAGGGAAAATAGCGGAACGGGGAACCCATCAGGAACTGATGAACCAAAAAGGACTTTATTACCGAACTTATCAAGTACAGTACGGAGAGGGGGAAGAGCTATGGCAGTAAATGCAAGCAGAATGGATGAGGAACAAATAGGAATATCAAAAAAAGAAACATTAATCCGTCTGTTCCGGTATCTGTTTGCCTACAAAAAAGAACTGATTTTGGTGCTTTTTATTATGGCGGGAACAATTACTATCAGTTTAATTACCCCGCTTTTGATGGAATTGGCTGTGAATCAGTATGTGGCGGATAAGGATATTTCAGGCCTTTTTATGATTGGAGCAGCAGCATTGGTTTTATTTCTTTTATTTCTGGCAGGCACAAAAATCAGAATGAAAATCATGGCATCAGTATCAAATAACGTTCTGGTAACGATCCGTCAGCAGCTTTATGAGCATATTCAGACCTTAAGCTTTCACTTCTTTGACAGCCGCCCTACCGGTAAAATTTTAGCAAGGGTTATCGGGGATGTAAATTCTCTAAAAGATGTGCTGTCAGACAGCGTTACTCAGCTTATTCCGGATTTAACGACGATTTTTTGTGTCGCTGTTATCATGGTGGTAAAGAACTACCGGCTGGCAATGGCAGCTCTGCTGACAGTCCCCATTCTTGCTGCCGGTATGTTCCTGATTGAAACAAATGCACATAAAAAATGGCAGATTTACCGGAAGAAAACCTCAAATCTAAACGCCTATGTCCATGAAGATTTATCTGGAATCCGGGTGATTCAAAGTTTTGGCGCCGAAAACGAAACCAGGAAGGCTTTTTATGATTTGGCTAATGAGCACAGAAATGCTTTTATAGAAGCTGTAATTATTGCAGACGGATTTGGTCCGGTGGTGGAAATTACCTGGGGATTAGGAGGATTTCTTTTATACTTGATTGGAATTCGTATCATTGGTGTGGGAGAAATCGGAATTGGAACCTTTATGGCATTCTCTACTTATATTGCAATGTTTTGGAGCCCTATCCGTAACTTAGCAAATTTTTATAATAAGCTTACAACAAATATTTCAGCAGCAGAGCGGATTTTTGATATCATGGACACGAAGGCAGATATCCGGAATCTGGAGGGAGCCTCTGCCCTTGCCATTCTGGAAGGAAAGGTGGAATTTTCCCATGTGTCATTCGCTTATTCCGATGAACCGGAACGGATGATTTTAAAAGATGTAAGCTTTGCCGTAAATCCTGGGGAAACAATAGCTTTAGTAGGGCCTACCGGGGCAGGAAAAACTACAATTGTAAATCTAATCAGCCGATTTTATGAGGCAGGAAAAGGCCAGGTGCTCTTAGACGGGCAGGATGTGACCAAGGTAACGCTGGAGAGCCTTAGAAGCCAGCTTGGGATTATGACACAAGATAATTTCCTGTTTTCCGGAACGATCCGGGATAATATTCGTTACGGCCGTTTGGACGCCACAGAAGAGGAAATTGTGGAAGCCGCCAAAGCTGTAAATGCCCATGATTTTATCATGAAGCTGGAACATGGATATGATACGGAAATCAGTGAGCGGGGAGCCAGGCTTTCCATTGGCCAGAGGCAGCTTTTAGCTTTTGCCAGAACAATGGTGGCAAAGCCGGGGATCCTGATATTGGATGAAGCCACTTCCAGCATTGATACTCATACAGAAATCTTGGTGCAGAAAGGGATTGAAGAGCTGCTGAAAGGCCGTACTTCCTTCATCATCGCCCATCGGCTTTCCACTATCCGTAAGGCAGATCGGATTTTTGTAATTGATCAGGGACAGATTTTAGAGGAAGGAAATCATCAGACGCTGATCCAGCAAAAAGGGGCTTATTACAATTTATATCAGAGCCAGTTTCTGTAATTTGTTATCCCACCCTCCCGGGGATAGCCGCAAAGGAAAGAGCTCCTGAAAAAATACCCCTTTTGACGGTGCAAATTTGCTGCTGTAATTTTTATGCAAATAAAAGGGGTAATTGTACAAATAAAATTCCGGGAGGACTATTGCGTTTCAAACAGGCTGTCAGGTATACTGAAAGAAGCAATCAAAATGCCCGGAACGCGCTGAATCATGAATCAGCGATTTTCTGACGGGCTGTATGATGTCACTGAAAGAATAATTTCCAGAACTTGCGGGAGGGTAAAGAATGAATAACAGTTGTGAAAAGAAACTGGAAGCAGCAGGTGCCTTTGTGCTGAAAGGGCAGATTAAGTATTGTGAACGGTATGGAAGCGGCCACATAAATGATACCTTTCTTTTGGTATGTGAAGAGGAGGGGAATGAATGCCGGTATATTCTGCAGAGAATGAATCATCAGGTATTTAAGGACATCCCTGGTTTGATGAAAAATATAAAAGGAGTGACCACCTTTCTCCGTTCTCAGATTATAGAAAACCATGGGGATCCGGACAGGGAAACTCTGAATCTGGTTCCTACAAAAGACGGCCAGGATTATTATCAGGATAGTTTGGGAAATTTTTGGCGGGTATATTTGTTTATCGAAAATTCTACCTGCTATAACCTGGTAGAAAGGCCGGAAGATTTTTATCAAAGCGGAAAAGCCTTCGGCCATTTCCAGTGCCTTCTGGCAGATTTCCCTGCTGGCGAGCTGACAGAAACGATTCCAGATTTCCATAATACGCCAGCCCGTTTTACTGTTTTTCAAAAGACGGTAGAAGAAGATAAAAAAGGGCTGGCATCAGGGGTTCAAAAAGAGATCCGGTTTATCCGGGAGCGGAAGTCTGAGATGGAACTGGCCATGAAGCTGCAAAAAGAAGGCAAGATTCCCTTAAGAGTTAGTCATAATGATACCAAATTAAATAATATTATGATTGATAATGATACAGGGGAAGCTTTATGCATCATTGATTTGGATACCATTATGCCGGGACTTTCGATTTTTGACTATGGGGATTCCATACGGTTCGGCGCCAATACTGCCGAGGAAGATGAGAGAGATTTATCTAAGGTATCCTTATCCCTTCCCCTTTTTGACGTTTACACAAAAGGATTTTTAGAAGGATGTAAGGGACGCTTGACAGAAACGGAGATTTCCATGCTTCCCTACGGGGCGAAAATGATGACTCTGGAATGCGGAATGCGTTTTTTAACCGATTACCTTCAGGGGGATACTTACTTCCATATCAGCCGGGAAGGCCACAACTTGGATCGGTGCCGTACTCAGCTTGCTCTGGTGGCAGACATGGAGAAAAAATGGGCTGATATGGAAAAGATTGTAAAACAGTATCATAAATAAAACATAACTTACGATCGAAAATGCTCTTTTTCCGAGAGAATGCGAATAGAAGAAGCATATTCGGAAGGTGTCATATGAGTGATTTTTTTAAACTGTCTGGAAAAGTAGTGGATGGATGTGTAGCCAAGACGGTCCGAAATCTGGGTAAAATTTAATTGATTATTTCGGATCATCTGTTTGGCAGTATCAATTTTCATCAGCGTAAAAAACTCAATCACTCCGCAGCCGTGGGCTTCCTGAAACAGTTTCTGCAAAAGGGAACGGCTGACTAATGTGTCGCGGCAGATGGTTTCAATGGTTAGCTGCTGATTGATATGTTCTTCCATATACCGGATAATCCGATTGTATGTTTCATTGGGATGCCCGAAACGCGGGCGTCCCTGAATCTGAGCAGGAACCGGAAGGGGATTAGCAAAATAACGGCGGTAAAGATGAATCAGAAGTTCTTCTAAATAGCATCGGATTAACTGTTCTGCTCCAAAAGCTGAGGGATTGGGGTTGCGGATCAATTCTTCCTGGTAAGGATTGTCCAGGCGTCCATAAAAGGCATGGCGCGCTTCAATAATAATCTGAGCTAACAGTGCATTTTCTGTATCCTGGACAGTGAGAACCTTGCTGCGGAACTGTTCCATAAAAGGTGAATGGCATTCAAAGGCAATAACCACCAGGCTGGGAGAACTTTTCCCATTGGCTAGCACATTGTGAAATTCATTGGGCTGATGGAAGATGATGCTTCCGCGTTTTAAGGTATGGGGGCATTCGCCGGCCTTTACATTTACTTCTCCTTTATCGACACAAAGCAGTTCCCAGAAATCATGGCATTCGCCGGGGAAGGAAAAATTGCTCATATAGTCAAAGTAATGGATGGAAATGATACTGGAGATGGAAATGCTGGTTTGCAGCAGAGTACTTTTGTATGCCATAGCGGCCTCCTTAAACACGATAAATCAAGATCGTTACCATAACATGTGCGTGTTGCACACTGCTGCGCACAGGCAGCAATCGGCATGGTATTTCTCCTGCCGAAATTATAGCATAAAATCCGATTGAAGAAAAGAAGAGAAGGGAAGAGTTTACAAATGGCAAAAACTAAGGGGAGAGTTACCCTTCCAAGTGAAGGCGGTTTTTTAAATGAAACAAAAGAAATTATGGAACGTTGGGGAGCAGATGCACTGCGGGACAGTGACGGAACCAAGCTGCCAGAAGAAATAAAATCATTAGATGCAGCCATTTACACAACGTATTTTGTAGCCAGAGGCCATAATGAATTTGCTGAAAAGCATATGGAAGAGTGCCAGCAGCTTTACCTTATGAGCAAGCGGGTAACTGCTGTGGAGGAGCAAGTGGAAATCTCTTTTATGGACGGATATTTTCATCAGCAGGTAAAACCAGACTACTATCATGACTGCAAAAAATGGTGGGAAGTAATAGACCGGACATTAGGAGAGGTTGTTTTGGCAAGTGATTGGGAACTTGACCAAAAGCGCAATATCGTAACCATCCGCAATGGGAAACCATTTCATGAATATACCGTATCATTTCTGGTATATGCCATATGGGATCCAACTCAGATGTATAATCATATAACGAATCAATGGGGGGATAGACCTCACGAGATTCCTTTTGATGTCCGGCAGCCCTGTTCCTGGAAGTTCGCCAAGGATTATCTGGTTCAGTGGCTGAAGGAAAATCCCCGTACAGACGTAGTAAGATTTACCACCTTTTTTTATCATTTCACCTTAGTATTCAACGAACAGGCCAAAGAAAAATTTGTGGACTGGTTTGGATATGGAGCTACCGTATCGGTAAAGGCGCTGGAGGAATTTGAGCAAGAATACGGTTACCGGCTTCGCCCGGAAGATATTGTAGATAATGGATACTATAATTCCACCTTCCGGATACCTTCAAAGCACTATCTGGATTATATGGATTTCATTCAGCGCTTCGTGGCGAAAAAGGCTGGGGAGCTGATTAAGCTGGTTCATGAGGAAGACCGGGAAGCCATGATGTTTTTAGGGGATAATTGGATCGGTACAGAGCCCTACGGCCCGTATTTTCCGGAAATTGGACTTGATGCAGTGGTGGGAAGCGTAGGCGGAGGCGCAACGCTGCGACTGATTTCAGATATTCCCGGAGTACGGTATACAGAGGGACGTTTTCTTCCCTACTTTTTCCCGGATACGTTCTATCCCGGCAATAATCCCTGTTTAGAAGCAGAAGAAAACTGGCTTTGTGCCAGAAGAGCCATGATGCGCAAGCCTCTTGATCGGATTGGATATGGGGGATATTTAAGCCTTGCCTGTAAGTTTCCGGAATTTGTAGACTACATTGAACAAGTAACCGATGAATTTCGTGAACTTTATGAAAATATCGGAGGCAGCAAGCCCTATTGCGGGTTAACTGTAGGGATTTTAAACTGCTGGGGGAAACTTCGTTCCTGGCAGGCATTTATGGTTGCCCATGCTTTATGGTATCAGCAGACATACTCTTATTTCGGAGTTTTGGAAGCATTAAGCGGCGCTGCTGTCAATGTAGTGTTTTTAAGTTTTGAAGATATCCGGAAAAAAGGGAGTCTGGATGGGATTGACGTGCTGATCAATGCAGGCGCTGCAGGAACTGCTTTTTCCGGCGGAGAAGAGTGGCTGGATGAAACCGTTCTAACAGAAATCCGCCGTTTTGTCTATAATGGAGGCGGTTTTGTAGGCGTTGGAGAGCCTTCAGCCATTCATTCCGGCGGCCGTTTCTTCCAATTGGCAGATGTTTTAGGAGTAGATAAGGAGCTTGGCTTCAGCCTTTCAACGGATCGGTACTGGAAGCAGGAGAAACCTGGCCATTTCCTTAAGGAAGATGAAAACAGAGGATTTTCCTTTGGGGAAGGAATGAAAGATATCTATTCGCTTTCAGAGGAAACAGAAATTGCAGTATATTCTCAAGGTTCCGTTCAGCTTAGCGCCAATCCATACGGAAAGGGAAGAGGCGTTTATATTGCAGGACTTCCTTACAGCCATGAAAATACAAGACTTCTGCTGCGAAGCCTCTATTACAGTGCAGGACGGGAAGCTGATTTAAAACTGTGGTTTGCTGAAAATTTATGGTGTGAAGTTCATGCATATCCGGAAAAAGGGCTGTATGCAGTGGTAAATAATTCTAAAGATCCTCAGGAAACCATTGTCTATGACGGCTTTGGAAATCCGGAAACCATTTTCATGAAAGGGAAAGAGATCCTTTGGAAAGAGATGAATTCAAAAACTACAAAATGAGAATATGTAAGGCTGCAGAAAAATGTAAAAATAACTGAAAAAGAACAAATATAACATAAAAAATTGTCACAAACAACAATTTAAGGCTTAAAATACAAATATAAAGGCAGATTGTGTAAATATTTTTCTGTGCAGTTTTACTATACTTTAATTACCGGATTATTTTGGAAATAATCAAAAAAAGAGGAGGAATCTACTATGAAGAAAAAGGTTATGTCGCTGGCTTTGGCATCAGTTATGGCAGCTTCTTTAGCAGCCTGCGGAGGAGGCGGACAGGATCCTACAACTGCTGCAGCCAAAGAGGATTCAACAGCAACTACTGCTGCTCAGGCAGAGAAAAGCGATGACTCAGGCGAAGAGGCGCCTGCTGGCGGGGAAGGAAGCCTGGTTTACTGGTCCATGTGGGAAGCTACAGAACCCCAGGGACAGGCAATTCAGGAAGCTGTTAATAAGTTTACAGAAGATACCGGAATTGCCGTAGATCTGCAGTTTAAAGGGCGTACCGGAATTCGCGAGGGCTTACAGCCAGCGTTAGATGCAGGTACTAACATTGACTTATTTGATGAAGACATTGACCGTGTTAATACAACCTGGGGTCAGTATCTGATGGATCTGGAGGATTTGGCGAAAGCTGCTGATTATGAGGCAACTGCAAATGCAGGATTAATTGCTGCATGCCGTGAAGTAGGCGGAGGCTCCTTAAAGTCCATCCCATATCAGCCTAACGTATTTGCATTCTTCTATAATCAGGCAATCTTTGATGAAGCAGGGGTTACTGAGGTTCCAAAGACATGGGAGGAACTGGATGCCGCTTGTGCTAAGATTAAGGAAGCAGGCTACACCCCGATTACCTGTGATGATGCATACATTGTCTGCATGTTTGGCTATCATATGTGCAGGCTGGTGGGAGAACCCAAGACAGAAGAGATTGTTAAAGGCGGTTTGTGGGATGAAGCAGCAGTTATGTCTACTGCTGAAGCATATGCAGATTTTGCAGCAAAAGGCTATTTTTCAGATACTATTGCTTCCAATGTATGGCCTGCAGGACAGAATCAGGAACTGGCTATGGGAACGGCTGCTATGTACTTAAACGGATCCTGGCTGCCGAATGAAGTAAAAGATATGGCAGGCGATGATTTCGTTTGGGGATGCTTCAGCTATCCAGAAGTAGAGGGAGGCACTGACGGAACGGATGCTGCTAACTATGGCGCACAGGTACTTGCAATTAACAAAGACTCCAAAAATGCAGAAAATGCATTCCAGTTAATTTGCTACATTACAAAGGGTGAATTTGACAAGAAGCTTTCTGATATGTCTATTGGCATCCCGGCAGATTCCACCAATTCAGAATGGCCGGAACTGATTGCTTGTGTAAAACCTGTTATGGACAGCATGACCATCCGATATCCATGGGCAGCAGGTGCAGAGGCTAATGCAGATATGACTCCAATTATTAAAGAAAATTTCTTAAGCCTTTGCGGAGGCACTCTTGATGCTCAGGGATTTGTAGATGCATTAAAGAAGGCAGGAAATTAAGTATTTGAACGTGTCTGAAAATCTTTCGCCAGATGTGTATTGCTGACTGGAGTATTGTCTGTATGATACTCAGACACTGGAGTATTGGGAAACAAAACCAAAACTACAAATGGCGGCAGGAATAAGCTGCCGCCATTTTAGTTTCAGGACTCTCTTACTGTCTGGGCTTTGCTTGCTGTAATGGTGACTGTTCCAGATATTGAATACAGGTAAAATCTTATGAAAATGTTTATGCTCAAGGAAAGGAGGGAACCGGAATGAAGCGAAATAAAGGTATGATTATTGCATTTTTGGCACCGGCAGTATCCATATTTGCCGTTATTTTCTTATATCCTATCGTGCGCACGATTATTATGAGTTTTTTCAAGATTGACGGTATTACGGATCCGGTATCCAAATGGCAGTTTACCGGATTGGCTAATTTTACTAAACTGGCTAATACCAGTTTATTCCGCACTTCTATGTGGAACCTGTTTCGGATCTGGCTTATAGGCGGCCTGATCGTAATGTCGCTGGCCCTTCTCTTTGCGGTTATTATTACCAGCGGAATTCGATTTAAAAGTTTTTTCAGAGCCGTGATTTACCTTCCTAATATTGTAAGTGCAGTGGCGTTGGCTACTATGTGGCTGCAGTATGTATACAGCCCTAAATTTGGTTTACTAAAATCGGTATTTTCAAATCTTGGGCTGACTTCTCTGGCCAAGATCCAATGGCTGGATAATGAACACAAATTTATGGCCCTTTTGCTGGCCTATTGTTTCGGAATGGTTGGTTATCATATGCTGATTTTTGCCAGCGGTATTGAACGAATCAGTTACGACTATTTTGAGGCGGCTACGTTAGACGGAGCCAATAAGTTAAACCAGTTCCGATATATTACGATGCCTTTGTTAAAAGGCGTATTCCGAACGAATATTACCATGTGGAGCGTTACCAGCGTAGGCTTCTTTGTGTGGTCCCAGTTATTTTCCACGGTTACGGCGGATACTCAAACGATCACACCTATGGTTTATATGTATATGCAGATATTTGGTGCAGGCAACAGCGTGACAGAGCGTAATTCCGGTCTGGGCGCTGCAATCGGTGTGCTGCTGAGTATCTGTGTGGTTGCGATTTTCTGGCTGTGCAATCATCTCTTAAAAGATGATGATTTAGAATTTTAAAGGAGGGGGAAGGCTATGGCAAAAGGAAACAAATACCGTGAATCGGTAAACTGGAAAAAAGAGCTTAGACTGGCCCCTGGATATTTGATTTTAATAATTTGGATATCATTCACCTTTATTTTGCTGGGATGGGTGCTGCTGGCCAGTTTTTCCACAACCAAGGAGATTTTTTCAAATAAGCTTTTAGCAAGTGGTCTGCATTTTGAAAACTATGTAAAGGCCTGGATTAATTCTGATGTGGCCGGGATTTTTCGAAATTCCCTGGTATATTCGATCATTGCCTGCTCTTTGCTGATTATTATTTGTGCTCCTGCAGCATACGTACTGTCACGTTTTATATTTCCGGGAAACAAACTGATCCAGACTGGATTTGTTTCAGCAATGGGGGTTCCGGTGGTTATGATTGTACTTCCGCTATTTGGAATCGTAGCCAATCTGGGGATCTTAAACCATGTGCTCAGCAATGGAATTCTTTTGATTTTTTTGTATATTGGAATTAATATTCCTTATACCACAATCTTTTTGATGACATTTTTCAGTAATCTGTCCCGGGCCTTTGAAGAAGCGGCAGCGATTGACGGATGCCCGCCAACCAAGACCTTCTGGCTGATTATGCTTCCCATGGCTCAGCCGGGAATTATCACAGTTACGATCTTTAACTTTATTAATATCTGGAATGAGTATTTCATTTCCCTGATTTTTGCAAACTCCGATCAATTAAGACCAATTGCAGTAGGTCTGTATTCCATGATCAATTCTATGAAGTATACAGGTGACTGGGCCGGTATGTTTGCAGCAGTGGTAATTGTATTCCTTCCCACGTTTATTCTTTACATTTTCCTGTCAGAGAAGATTATTGCCGGTGTAACAGGAGGAGGAGTAAAAGGGTAACATTAGTTTTATTCTGTATAAGATGATTAACAGCAGCCATTGCATGTCAGAAGCAGTGGCTGCGTTTTTTGCTGTGACAGCTTGGCGCCCCGTCGCCAAGCTGTGCGAAAACGGGGTCGCGAAGCGGCATCTTCCATGCCCGTTTTCTGCACATCCCCCGGAGGGTTCACAGGCCCCCTTTCATTCATGGCGGTGCCCTAGCGGGGCATGGGGGTACTGTGAAAGCTCAGCGCAAAGTGCTGAGCTGTGCGAAAACGGGGCCGCGAAGCGGCATCTTCCATGCCCGTTTTCTGCACATCCCCCGGAGGGTTCACAGGCCCCCCTTTCATTTATGGTGGTGCCTTAAGCAGGGCATGGGGGCCTGTGTGCAAATCAAAAACAGAGTGTAGATTGAGGATAAAAGAAAAGCAGAAACGGAAATACAAATAAAAAGAGGTGAGAAACATGAGTCCTTATATTGCAGATTTACATATCCATTCCAGGTATTCCAGAGCTACAAGCAAAGACTGTACACCGGAATATCTGGACCTTTGGGCAAGGAAAAAGGGCATAGAGTTGTTAGGAACCGGAGATTTTACGCATCCTGCGTGGAGAAAAGAGCTGGAGGATAAGCTGGTTTCAGCGGAAGATGGCTTCTACCAGCTAAAAGATGAACTGCGGATACAAGATAGGGCGGCAGCAGGCAAAAATCCCAGATTTGTCGTTTCCGGGGAAATCAGTTCGATCTATAAGAAGAATGGGAAAGTAAGAAAAGTGCATAATCTTATCCTTTTGCCTGGACTTGCAGAAGCAGAGATGCTGGCCCGAAAGCTGGAAACGATTGGAAACATTCATTCAGACGGCCGGCCGATTCTGGGTTTAGACAGCAGAGATTTGCTGGAGATTACTCTGGAAGTCTGTCCCAGGGCTATTTTTGTGCCTGCCCATATCTGGACGCCTCATTTTTCCATGTTCGGGGCCTTTTCCGGATTTGATACAGTGGAAGAATGTTTCGAGGATTTGACACCCTATATCCATGCTATTGAAACGGGCCTTTCTTCGGATCCTCCTATGAACTGGAGATTATCAGCCCTGGACAGGTTTCAAATGATATCCAATTCGGATGCCCATTCTCCTGCAAAATTAGGCCGGGAAGCAAACCTGCTTCAGACTTCCATGTCTTATCACAGCCTGTATGATGCGATACAAAAGGGAACAGGATTAGCTGGAACCATTGAATTTTTTCCTGAGGAAGGGAAATACCACTATGATGGGCACCGTAAATGCCATTTATGCCTTGCGCCTGTTCAGACAGAACAATATGAAGGAAAATGTCCGGTATGCGGGAAAAAGCTTACCCTTGGCGTATTTCACAGGGTAGAACAGTTAGCAGATCGGACAGAAGGATACATTCGGCCAAATGCAGCAGAATTTGAAAGCCTGGTTCCGTTAGCCGAGGTAATTGCAGCTTCCATAGGCCGGACTGCTGCCAGTGTGGCTGTTCAGAATCAGTATGAGAAGATGCTGAAACGATTAGGAACCGAATTTTCTATTTTAAGGGAAGTGCCAATTAAAGAAATTCAAAAAGAGGCTGGCATTTTAACAGCAGAAGGAATCCACAGGCTGCGGCAGGGGAAGGTGACACGTTTTCCAGGATTTGACGGGGAATATGGAACCATTCAATTGTTTGAGAACTGGGAACGAGAAGCTATGGACGGACAAATCAGTTTATTTGGATGGACAGCCATGGATGCAAACAAAGAAAAGCCGGAAGGTGTTAAGAACGAAGAGAAAGCCAGGGAACAAACAGCAGCAGGGCTGGAACGAAAACTGGAAGAAGGCCCTGAAAAGAAACCAGAAACAGGAAAGAAGAGAAAGAAAGAGAAAAGAGAGGAAGATAAGAATTGTAAAAATCAGAGAAAAGCAGAAGAAATACACCAGACAGAAGAATTAAATAAAGAACAGCAGGAAGCGGTTTGGTCGGTTTCTCCAAGAATTGCGGTAATGGCAGGCCCTGGAACTGGAAAAACGAAAACTTTAGTTTCCCGAATTGGTTATCTTCTTCAAAACCGCCGGATCAAGCCATCGGAAATTACGGCAGTTACCTTTACGAATCAGGCAGCCCGGGAAATAAGGGCACGATTAGAAAATCAGTTTGGAGGAAAGGGTGGGGCAGGAAAGCTTCAGATCGGAACCTTCCACGCTCTCTGTTACGAACGTTTAAAAAAGTCAGAAACATTAGAAGCGGGATTGACTCTGGCGGATGAGGATATGGTTTTGGAATTGGTAAAAGAAATCAGGGAAGAAATGGGCTTAAAAGAATCACCAGGTATTCTTCGGCAGGCGATTTCAAAACGAAAAACCGGACTGTCAGAAGAAGCGGATGGAAGGTCTGCTTTGGCAGGCAATTTCAAAAAAGAATACTCGATACTGCCGAATGAGAAAGAAAAGAAGGAGAAAGAAAATCAAGATGTCATCCAGCAGGTATTGGCCTGTTATCAGGAACGGATGGCTGCATGGAAACTGCTGGATTTTGATGATCTTTTGCTTTTGGCGCTGGAACAGGCAGAAGCAGAAGAATCCCGCTTCCCCTATCTTTTGATTGATGAATTTCAGGATATCAGTCCATTGCAGTACCGGCTTGTCCAGGCCTGGAGCAAAGGCAGCAGAGAAGTATTTATAATCGGAGATCCGGATCAGGCAATTTACGGATTTCGAGGAGCAGATTCGGAAAGCTTTCAACGGTTTTGTATGGAAGAAAAAGCAGAGATCATTCATTTAAAGAAAAATTACCGATCACGGCCAGAAATATTAACAGCATCCCAGGCAGTTTTGAAAAAAAGGGGACAGCCATTAGAGCCAGTTATGAAAACAGGGCTTCCGGTTCGTCTGATTTGTGCCGCTAATGAAATGGGAGAGGCAATTGTTGCTGCCAAAGAAATTAACAGACTGGTGGGAGGAATTGATATGCTGGATGCCCAGGAAGGAGCTGGCGGGCACGGCTGCTTTTCTCCAAGAAGTTTCAGTGATATTGCCATTCTTTACCGTACCCACCGCCAGGCAGAGATTTTAGAAACATGCCTGAAAAAAGAAGGGATTCCTTATATTGTGGCAGGGCGGGAAGAATTTCTTAAGGAAGACTGCATTCGCGGAAGCCTGGGATTTTTCAGAAGTCTTGCTGGCAGTCAAAGCCATATCTGGAAAGCTGTGTGTATCCGGATATTTCCTGTCCTTGGCCAGGACAGCAATTGGGAAAACGCCACAGAACGTTACATAAAATTTTTATGTAAATCTGAAAAGCCTCAGCATATTTTACAGACATGGATTCAGGATATGGGATTGCAGGAGAATCCATCCATGGAAAAATTAGTGGCTATGGCAGTATTTTATAAAACTATGGAAGAAATGCTTACTGCTCTGTCTTTTGGAAGGGAAAGCGATTTAAAGCGGTGCGGACAAAAAAGGTATCATTCCGACGCGGTAACGCTTATGACGATCCATGGTTCCAAAGGGCTGGAATTTCCTGTAGTTTTTCTTCACGGGGCAAGAGCAGGGATGATTCCGCTGGAGTACGGAGAAACTGATTTGGAAGAAGAACGGCGGCTTCTCTATGTCGCAATGACCAGGGCAAAAGAAGAATTAATCATAACCAGTTATGGTAAACTTTCGCCTTTCCTCAAAGGCATAACGGAACCTGTAATCATTCAGGAAACGGTTCGTTCAAAGATGGAGGAAGACGGCGGACGTCAAATGAGTTTATTTGATTTTATTCCTGGGTAGAGGAATGCAGTGTTCTGCTAGGCATCTCCTTCCGACAACAACGCAGCAGATGGAAATTCAGGCAAGTCATTTGGCGAAATGGAAATGTGTCAGAACATTAGTTGGCAGGAGTGGTGAAAACGGTCCGCGTTAGGAGTGGCATATCACAACGTCGCCGCGCTCTCGCTCCGGAAAAAACGCAGCGGATATTTCAGGATTTTTGGTTGCTTTTTTATAGATATCCCTTATAATAGTAAAATAGGATCCTGGAAATTTTGCGGCTGTTTTTGCTGATATCTGCCGGATAAATGCAGAGTTGTTTTTGGTTAAAACGGCAGCAAAAATAGGATTCTGGAAGAACAATTAAAAGGAGGAACTGTTAATGAACAGAAGATTAACAGGAAGGCTGGCGGTAGTTTCCTTATCGGCAGCAATGGCATTTGCCGGCAGCGGGCTTGCTCATGCAGCATCCCAGGCATTGCCTAATGGCAGTATCGTTGATATGGGGGGGTGAAACACCTGATCGGGCCAGAAGGAGTTTCCTATTCCGGCTGGTTCATTGATTCAGACGAAAACTGGTATTACTTCAACGAATCGGACAAGGCGATGAAAACTGGCTGGCACCATGATACAGAGGATGGGTACTGGTATTACTTAAATCCGTCAGATGGGAAGATGTCTGTTGGCTGGCAGACGATTGACGGAAAGGAGTATTATTTCCAGCCTGTGCGGAATGCAGGGAATTACTATTTCAGCAATGAGCAGGAAAGATGGCTGTACTCCTTGAACAGCAATGTGCCTTATGGTGCAATGTATATAAGCACGACTACACCAGACGGACAGACCGTTGACGGAACCGGGGCAAAAGTGTCCGGACAAGGAACCCAGACAGTGAAGAACGGATGGGTTCAGCAGAATGGGAAAACGTATTACTACGACAACGGAATTATGGCAGCCGGTACATGGAAAACGATTGGCGGAAAGAATTACTATTTCGGAAGCGACGGCGTTATGCTGGTGAATGCCACAGCGCCTGACGGAAGGCGGGCAGGCAGTGATGGCGCAGAGGTAGTCAATACTATCAGCCAGGTTACAGCGGCACAGGAAAACGCGATTAGCTCAATATTAGCGAGAGAGTTGTATAGAAACAAGAATAAAAAATCTGTTTCAACCAGTTTATTTACTGAAAAATATGTGCAGGATGCAGCGCATGATTATCTTTTTTGGATCTATCATTCCAAAGACCTTGTTATGCCTGAGAATGGCAAGGATCTGACTGATGCGTTTGATGTGTATCCGCAGAATCGCTATTATTATGATAAAGATAAAGTAAATGAATTGATGGAAAATATTTACGGTGTTTATCCCGTGTTCCAGCCAGGAGATAAGCCTTCTTTTGCTGAAGGAAACCCTCCGTATTTGGAGGTTTCTGAAAGTCGGATTACTACGGAATATGTTGGTGATTGTTCTATAGACCCTTTTGGAAGAGTAAGCGGGCTGCGTTTTTCTTTTGAAGATGGCTACTTGAACGTAAACGGAAAGTTTATGGTAATAAGTAATGCAGAGGAAGACCAAATAGAAAAGTCCTTTACAGCCCGATTCAAAGTAAATAGTAATAATCGGTTCCCCTACCAGTTGATATCTGCCAAACTGAATTAATCTTCCTTTAGAAAACAGTTTTACTGGAAACGGCAAACTATGAATTGGTTTATAAAAATAAGTGACAAGTGAAAGGTGATATCTGAGATACATAAAGATATCCTTATATGCAGGAAGGTTTTTGGAGGATTCCAAAGGCCTTCCTGTATTTATGGTTGTGATAAAAAGTTGTAATAAAAATTGTGGCAAAAAAACAAGAAAACACTTGCAATCCGAATTCCTTTATGATAAAATTCAAATGTTGTGACGATAAAAAGAGATGGTCCTCTGATACAGAAGGTATTTAAGAACATCAAATAGTATAAGGAGGTTCACAAATGAACGACATTATTAAAAGCATTGAAGCTACCCAGTTAAAGGAATCTGTACCGGAGTTCCATGTTGGCGATACTGTAAGAGTATACAACAAGATTAAAGAGGGAAACCGGGAAAGAATCCAGATATTTGAAGGCACCGTATTAAAAAGACAGAACGGCGGTTCCAGAGAAACATTTACAGTAAGAAAGAATTCCAACGGTATCGGCGTTGAGAAAACCTGGCCGGTTCATTCTCCGTTTGTAGATAAGATTGAAGTGGTAAGAAGAGGTAAAGTAAGACGTGCGAAACTGTACTACTTAAGAGATCGGGTAGGTAAAGCTGCTAAGGTAAAAGAATTAGTAAAGTAATCAGATGTAACTGGAGGGACTATTTCATATAGTCCCTTTCTTTTATCATACAGGATTGCCTGCAAGAGTGTTTTGTCGCGAACAAGCCTGGCATCGGGCGGGGAAGATACAGAAAGCGGGAGTGGAAGATGTCGCTTCGCGACCCCGTTTTCCCACTGCCCAGCGACTGGGCGCTGAGCTTTCATTGTAATAGACAGGATGTGGAAATATGGACTTTTTCGTGGAAAAGGAAACGAACCTGCTTCGTCATGTGGTAAATTGGGTAACTGATATTATTGTGGCGATAGCCCTTGCCTACTTTACGGTATACGCCTTTGGAAGCCAGGTAACCGTATCTGGCAATTCTATGTCGCCCCTTTTAAACTCCAATGATGTAGTTTTGATTAATCAGCTTGGATATGACCTGGGGACTCCTTCCCGGTTTGATGTGGTAGTTTTTGAAAGGGAAGATCACAAGCGGAATATTAAGCGGATTATCGGCCTTCCAGGTGAAACGGTTCAAATTATTGATGGCCAGATTTATATTAACGGTCAGCTTTTGGAATTGGAAGGCCTTCCGGAAACAAAAAAAATTGCTCTTGCAGGTTTAGCTGAAAATCCGGTGGAACTTGGAGCAGATGAATATTTTCTGCTGGGAGATAACAGGGATTCCAGTGAAGACAGCCGTTTTTCTAATGTTGGAAATGTAAAGGGCACACAAATTATCGGTAAGGTCTGGTTTCAAATTTATCCCACCATGGAATTTGGCCGGGTGCAGTAATCAGTGTTTGACGAAATCGCCTGTAGGCAGGTATTGCCATCAGGAAACTTTTTGGGATGTATGAATACCGGAACGTAACGTTCGCCCATAGGGCGGCAAATTTTTGCAGTAAAGGATGATAGAAAATGACAACAATACAATGGTATCCAGGTCATATGACGAAGGCAAAACGTGCCATGAAAGAAGATATCCGGCTGGTAGATTTAATTATTGAGCTGCTCGATGCAAGAGCGCCGCTATCAAGCAGGAATCCGGATATTGATGATTTGGGAAAAGGGAAAGCAAGACTGATCCTTTTAAATAAGTCGGATTTGGCAGATGAGAGGGAAAATGAAAGCTGGATTGCTTATTTTTCCGGACTTGGTTATCAAACGGTTAAAATGAACTGCCGCACTGGGGCAGGCCTAAAGCAGATTAACGGAGCTGTTTTGGAAGCCTGCAGGGAAAAACTGGAGCGGGATAAACGAAAAGGGATTTTGAACCGCCCAATCCGTGCTATGGTAGTGGGAATCCCCAATGTAGGAAAATCCACCTTTATCAACGCATTTGCAGGAAAAGCCTGCGCAAAAACAGGAAACCGGCCAGGGGTAACGAAAGGCAACCAGTGGATCAAACTGAATAAAAATCTGGAACTTTTGGATACTCCCGGAATTTTATGGCCCAGGTTTGAGGATCAGGAAGTAGGACTTAAGCTGGCATTTATCGGTTCTATTAATGACGAAATATTAAATAAGGAAGAATTAGCTCTCAGCCTGATTCAATTTTTGCTGGAGCAATATCCAGGCGTATTGAAAGAACGATATCAAACAGAGGAACAGCAGCCGATTTTCGTATTTCAGCAGATAGCAAAAATAAGAGGCTGTTTAAAAAAAGGCGGCGAGTATGATTTAAGCCGCGCTGCCAATCTGTTTTTTGACGATTTCCGCAGCGGAAAGCTGGGGCGGATTACTTTAGAGCAGCCAGTGCAGGTACAGCAGTAAGAACCAGAATTACAAAAAGAGAAGGAGCGGATTATGGCAAAGAAACTAACCGGGGAACGTTTAGAACAGGAACTGGCTCGTTTGGATGGAATGCTGGAATTTGAGCGGCAGTATGGATGGGCTTCGGGGATCTGCGGGATCGATGAAGCAGGAAGAGGCCCGTTAGCTGGTCCTGTAGTGGCAGGCGCAGTGATACTTCCAAAGGATTGTAAGATTTTGTATTTAAATGATTCAAAAAAGCTTTCAGAAAAGCGAAGAGAAGAATTGTTTCTGGAAATACAGGATAAAGCAGTTTCTTATGCAGCAGGAATTGTAAGTCCCGGAGAGATTGATGCCATTAATATTCTTCAGGCCACATATGAAGCCATGAGGCAGGCCGTTAGGAAACTTAGCCAAGTACCAGATGTTTTGCTGAATGACGCCGTTGAAATCCCAGGACTTTCTATGAAACAGGTTAAGATTATACATGGAGATGCAAAAAGTTTATCTATTGCAGCGGCAAGTGTGTTAGCAAAGGTTACCAGAGATCATATGATGATGGAATATGATGTGATTTACCCGGAGTACGGGTTTGCAAAACATAAAGGTTATGGAACAAAAGCCCATATCCAGGCATTAAAAGATCATGGCCCTTGTCCAATTCACAGGAAAACCTTTATCGGAAAGTTTGTCAGGGAAGAAAAGGAAAATGAAATATGAATAAACGGCAGATTGGCCGTATCGGGGAAGATAAAGCAGCCGCTTACTTAACAGAGAGGGGCTATCAGATATTAGAACAGAATTACCGGTGCCGTCTGGGAGAAATTGACTTAATTGCGAAAGACGGCAGATTTCTGGTATTTATAGAAGTAAAATACCGGACTAGCCAGAGATACGGTGATCCGGCAGAGGCAGTAGATTCCAAAAAACAATTTAAAATTTACCAGGCAGCCAGATATTATCTGTATCAGCATGGATACAGCCAGGATCAGCCCTGCCGGTTTGATGTTGCCGCTGTTTATGGAAATGGAAGGATCCGTTACATAAAATATGCATTTGGAAATGAATAAGAGAAAAGCCGGATCAAAAGAACGATATGGGAGGAAACCAATGGAACAAATTAATTGGAATTATTCGGATCACCGGAATGTTTTTCGAACAGTTCAGGACAGGAAGGCTCCTTACCTTTCCTTTCGGGTATTGGAAGAAATACCTTTTGCAGTCAATGGCTTCTCCACCCGCATGGGAGGAGCCAGCACAGGAAAGTTCACTTCTATGAATTTTTCCTACAGCAGACAGGATGATCCGGCTAATGTGCTGGAAAATTATACCCGCATGGCAGATTCCCTTGGGGTATGCAGGGATCAGATGGTCGTTTCCTGGCAGACTCACACTACAAATATACGTCTGGTAACAGAAGAAGATGCTGGAAAAGGAGTGATCCGGGATCGGGATTACCATGATATAGATGGACTAATCTGCAACATTCCAGGGATTACCCTGGTAACATTTTACGCCGACTGCGTACCGCTTTACTTTGTGGATTCCAGAAACCATGCCGTAGGGCTAAGCCATTCCGGATGGCGTGGGACGGTAAACCGCATGGGGCAGAGCACATTAGATGCAATGAGGGATGCCTTTGGAACCCGTCCGGAAGATATAACAGCATGTATCGGCCCTAGCATCTGCAAAAATTGTTTTGAAGTAGGAGAAGAAGTAGTAGAATCCTTTCAGAAATCGTTTTCCCAAAAACACTGGGATCTGCTTTGGTCGAAAGGCCAGAAGCCAGGAAAATATCAGCTTGATTTATGGAAGGCAAATGAAATCATATTAAGAGAAGCCGGAGTTTTAGCTGACCAGATAACCGTTACCAATATCTGCACTCTCTGTAATCACCAGTACCTGTTCTCACACCGGAAATGCGGAGAAAACAGGGGGAATTTAGCAGCTTTTCTGGGAATACGTGCAAATCCTTTTGAGTAGTTGAAATTGTTAAAAATCAAATGTTTGCGGCAATCATTAAGGAAGTAATTTTAGATTAGGCGGTAACGTTCCGATATAAACAGTATTGCCAGGCACAAGCCCTTTTTCTCAAAACAAACTTATTAACAAAGCATAGAAGTAGCCATTGAGTTCGATTGATTCGTGTAAATGAACATGAGGAGAGATAGGATGTTAGAAAAAATTATTGAACTCACAAATTTGTATATAGACAATATGCCTAAAGCTGAAAGAAATATGGGCAGTTTTTTACAAGTATGGAAACCGCAAGGTTTATGACAAATTTATATGAAATACCGATTGGAAAATCGTGTGTAACAGTTTTAGATGCTGGTGCCGGATCTGGTATATTATCGTGTGCTTTTATTGAATGGGCAGAGCAGTTCAATACTATAACAGAAATTGAATTGACATGTTATGAAAATGATAAAAATGTGTTAGAACTCTTAAAGGAAAATCTGGAATATTGCAAAGAGCATTCAACAAAAAAGGTTAAATATCGTATTCGGACAGAGAATTATATTACAAGTCAGTATCTAGATTTTAATTGTATGATAGGGGGAGATTTTAATCCTCCTAAATTTGATTATGTAATTGGAAATCCGCCATATATGAAAATACCGAAAAATGCGCCAGAAGCAACAGCTATGCCAGAAGTTTGTTATGGTGCGCCTAATCTGTATTTTATTTTTGCGGCTATGGGGCTTTTTAATTTGAATGATGGTGGAGAAATGGTCTATATCATGCCTCGTTCATGGACATCGGGTGCGTATTTTAAACGGTTTCGACAGTATTTTTTGACAGAGGGTAAATTACAGCATATTCACTTATTTGTGAGCCGGGATAAAGTTTTTGATAAAGAAGCTGTTTTACAAGAAACGATCATTATAAAGGTCAAAAAGACGAATATAACTCCAGTGCAGGTAAAAATTACTTCATCGAAAACCAGCAAAGATTTTGATGGATTAACTTCTCTGACTGTGCCATATAGCCTTGTTGTTTCTGGAGAAGATTATTATGTGTATTTAGTAACAGATGAAGAAGAAGTATCCGTGCTGGAAAGATTACATCAGTTTAATCAAACGTTGCCAGACATTGGTGTAAAAATGAAAACGGGATTAACTGTAGACTTTAGAAACCGAGATATTCTTCGTGATGAAGAGGAAGATGGAGCAATTCCATTATTTTATTCTCATCACATTAAACAGGGAAAGGTACAGTTCCCTATTCAGAAAGAGAATGAATATGTGGTAACAGAGCAACGGGGACTTATGCAGGATAATAGAAATTATATAAGTATTGTCATTTAAAAACCATAATACCAGCCATTCAGCAGCGTAGGGAGGGGTTCCTTTTGTGTTATGCCCCTCCCTACGGTGACGTTTCGCATCCTTTGCATCTTTCTTTGCGGAGCTTTCGAATTCTGCCCGCCTCTGCAGACGCTGCATCATTATAAAACATAAATTCCGGCACATAAAGTCCAAATGCCAGGTGGTCAGCACAAACAGCAGGCAGCTATGCAAAACTTTTACCGGATCACTTCAAAATACTCATAACCATCCGAATGGTATTTTCGGATTAATTTCTGGATTTTTTCTGTAGGCGACAATGCCTGTCCGATAGGCACATCATGATTGAAGGAATTGATAATAGCGGCAACATATTTGCTCATATCCGCTTCAATATACCAGGAACGTTTTAAAAGGGCTTCCGGCCGGTAACTTAAATTGGTGGTAATCACATAATCAATATATGCCTTCTCATAAAATTCATCAAATTTTTCCAATCCGCTGGTAAACAATCCAAAGGTACAGCATACAATCACTTTGGAGGCCTTCCGTTCCTTTAATTCCCGGGCGGTATCCAGCATACTTTCTCCGGAGGAAATCATATCATCAATGATCAGTACCGTTTTCCCTTCCACTGAGGTTCCAAGGAATTCATGAGCCACAATGGGATTTCTGCCATTTACAATTTTAGAATAGTCCCGGCGTTTATAAAACATGCCCATATCAACACCGAGAATATTTGCCAGATAAACAGCACGGTTCATAGCGCCCTCATCAGGACTGATAATCATTAAGTGATCCTTATCAATCTTCAGATCTTTATCATGGCGGAACAGTGCTTTAACAAACTGGTATGTAGGCATAAAATTATCAAAACCGCTTAAGGGAATGGCATTCTGCACACGGGGATCATGGGCATCGAAGGTGATAATATTGCTGACGCCCATATTAATGAGTTCCTGAAGAGCCATAGCACAGTCTAACGATTCCCGGTTAGTCCGCTTATGCTGGCGGCTCTCATAGAGAAAAGGCATAATAACATTTACCCGGTGGGCAGTAGCCTGACATGCGCCTATAATCCGTTTTAAATCCTGATAATGGTCATCTGGCGACATATAATTTGTATGGCCGCCGATTTTGTAAGTCAAACTGTGGTTTGTGACATCTACCATAGCAAATATATCGGCCCCCCGAACCGATTCGTTTACAATGGCTTTTGCTTCGCCGCTGCCAAAGCGAGGGCACCTGCATTTTAATAAATAGGAATCCACATCATAACCTCTGTAGTGAAGGTCGGCCTGCCTGCGGATCAGCTCTTCTGTATCATTGCGGCGGAATTTTACCACATGATCATTAACTTTCTGTGCAAAAGAAGTAATGCTTTCAAGTGCTGCAATTTTTAAAGGTGCTACTGGGAGTGAATCATTAAATACATAACTGTTTGCCACGCAACTTATCCTCCGTTCCTCTTGGCTAAATTATTGTCCCTACTTAAATTTTATATCATTTTTCGTCAATTCTCGTCAATAGCTATCACAGATATTTTTGCTTTTGATGATGAAAACCTGTTTTTCTAAATTTCCCTTATTTTAAACAGATCGTAAATAAACAGGTCATAAATTCAACTCAGCCTTTACAAAGAAAGGCAATATTGATATGATAAAGAAAGATAAAAGGAAAGGCAGAAGGGTATGAGGACAAAGGAACGGGGACATAAGATTACAGCAATCGAACCAGGCTCTATTGCAGAAGAGCTGGAATTAGAGCCCGGGGATCTGGTAGTAACCATTAATGGCCATGAAATAGAGGACATTTTTGATTATGAATATTATGTGGACAGCCCCTCTATGCTGATGGTAGTAAACAAAGCAAACGGAGAAGAGTGGGAGCTGGATATTGAACATGACTATGAGGACTTGGGGATTACGTTTGAAAACGGACTGATGAGCGAATATCGTTCCTGTTCCAACCAGTGTATTTTCTGCTTTATTGATCAGATGCCTCCCGGGATGCGGGAAACGCTGTATTTTAAGGATGATGATTCCAGGCTTTCATTTCTTCAGGGAAATTATATTACCTTGACTAATATGAAGAAAAAGGATATTGATCGGATTATCCGGTTCCATCTGTCGCCAATCAATATATCCGTCCATACCACCAATCCTGATCTTCGGTGCAGTATGCTTCATAACCGATTTGCAGGGCAGGTTTTGGCCATGATTGACCGGCTGTGGGAGGCAAAAACGCCTATGAACGGCCAGATTGTTCTTTGCAAAGGAATCAATGACGGGGAAGAGCTGGAGAGAACCATTAGGGATTTGACAAAATATATTCCTTATATGGAAAGCGTTTCCGTGGTTCCTGTGGGCCTGACTAAGTTTCGTGAAGGCCTGTTTCCATTAGAACCCTTTACCGGCGAAGATGCAAGAAAGGTGATTTCCCAGATTGAACAGTGGCAGAAAAGGCTGTATCCGGAATTCGGAACCCATTTTATCCATGCCAGTGATGAATTTTACCTTTTGGCCGGGCTGCCCCTGCCGGAAGCAGATCGGTATGACGGGTATTTGCAGTTGGAAAATGGGGTAGGGATGCTCAGGCTTTTCCAGGAAGAGATTTTGGATGCCCTAAACAAGGCAGAAAGCTATCAAACACATGAAACAGATAGGGATGATAAGTGTGAAATTGAAGAAGAAATTTCTATTGCAACCGGATTCTCAGCTTACGAATCTTTAAAAACCTATATTGGCTGGGTTTCAGAGCGGTTTCCCAACCGGAAAATCCATCTGTATCCCATCAAAAACGAATTTTTCGGACATCAGATTACCGTAACCGGGCTGCTTACCGGGCAGGACTTAATGAAACAGTTAAAGGGAAAAACACTTGGCACCCGGCTGCTTCTTTCTGCAAATATGTTCCGCAGCGGAGAAGACGTTTTACTGGACGATATAACGAAAGCAGATCTGGAAAATGCTTTACAAGTTCCGGTGAATATTGTAAAATCAAGCGGATATGATTTTATCAATGCCTTATTATTTCCGGTAACAGACAACGATTCAAAGCATCAGGAATATGAGGTTCCTGATGAAGGATAAGAAACATATGGAGGGAATCGAATGAGTAAACCAGTAGTAGCGATTGTGGGCAGGCCCAATGTGGGAAAGTCTACCTTGTTTAATGTTTTGGCAGGGAGTGCCATCTCCATTGTAAAAGATACACCAGGCGTTACCCGTGATCGGATTTATGCAGACTGCAACTGGCTGAACCGAAGTTTTACTTTAATCGATACGGGAGGAATTGAACCGGACAGCAAAGATGTAATTCTTTCCCAGATGCGGGAGCAGGCAGAAATCGCAATCCAGACAGCAGATGTAATTGTTTTTATTGTAGATGTCAGACAGGGAATGGTGGATGCCGATACAAAGGTAGCGGATATGCTTCGCAAATCCAGAAAACCAGTAGTACTGGCTGTCAATAAAGTAGACAGCATTCAGAAATTTGGAAATGATGTCTACGAATTTTACAATCTGGGAATCGGAGATCCTATGGCAGTTTCTGCCGCATCCCGGCTGGGGCTTGGGGATCTGTTAGATGAGGTAGTAAAGCATTTTCCTGGAGAGTCCGCCCAGGAGGAAGAAGATGAGCGCCTGCGAATTGCTTTAGTTGGAAAACCAAATGTAGGAAAATCTTCTATAATTAATAAACTTTTAGGGGAAAACAGGGTGCTTGTTTCCGATATTGCAGGAACGACAAGAGATGCCGTGGATACCGAAATTGTCCGGAACGGGACGGAGTATGTACTGATTGATACGGCAGGCCTTCGGCGTAAGAATAAAGTAAAAGAAGAGCTGGAACGTTACAGTATCATCCGTACTGTTACAGCAGTCGAGCGGGCAGATGTGGTGGTAGTGGTAATCGATGCGAAGGAAGGAGTTACGGAACAAGATGCCAAAATCGCCGGAATTGCCCATGAAAGAGGAAAAGGTATTATTGTAGCGGTAAATAAGTGGGATGCCATTGAAAAAAATGATAAAACAATTTATGAATATACCAGAAAACTGAAAGAAACCTTTTCTTTTATGCCCTATGCAGAATACCTCTTTATTTCAGCAGAAACGGGACAGCGGTTAAATAAGCTGTTTGAGCTGATTGATGTGGTTCGGGAAAACCAGACGCTTCGGGTTTCCACTGGAGTTTTAAATGAAATTATGACAGAGGCAGTTGCCATGCAGCAGCCACCTTCCGATAAGGGAAAACGGTTAAAGCTTTACTATATTACCCAGGTAGCAGTAACACCTCCTACCTTCGTTGTATTTGTTAATGATAAGGAACTGATGCATTTTTCTTATACCCGTTATCTGGAAAATCAGATTCGGGATGCATTTGGATTTAAGGGCACCTCACTTAAGTTTATTATCCGTGAGAGAAAGGAAAAGGAACAGTAGGTATGGAACGGATTGGTTGTCTGGCAATTGGTTATATATGCGGCCTGTTACAGACCGGGTATTTTTATGGGAAAATGCATGGGATTGATATCCGCCAGCACGGAAGCGGAAATTCCGGAACGACGAATGCACTGCGTGTTTTGGGAAAAAAGGCAGGCCTGATTGTTTTTATCGGAGATGTGCTGAAAGCTTTGATTCCCTGCCTTCTCACCCGGCTTTTTCTGGGAAATCGTCCAGAATATGAGGGAGTTGCATACCTTTATGCGCTGTATATGGGATTTGGTGTAATCTTAGGCCATAATTTCCCTTTTTATATGAATTTTAAGGGTGGAAAAGGAATCGCTGCTATGGCTGGTCTGATTGCCAGCCTGGACTGGAGGCTGATTCTGATCTGCGCGGCAGTCTTTTTAGGATCGGTTATCCTGACCCATTATGTATCATTAGGTTCCATTCTGGTAGCGGTTACGTTCGTATTGGTAAATAGTTACCTGTCCTATCGGGGGGATTATGGGCTGTCAGATAATGTGATGACAGAATTCAGGATTTTGCTTGGGATCATTGCGGTCATGGCGATTTGGCGCCACCGGGCGAATATTAAGCGGCTTTTGGCCGGAAATGAGAATAAATTAAAATTATAGGCGCTTGCAGCGATGCAGCACAAGGCGTCCAAAGAAGCAAAGAAAGAAGGGCTGAAATGGCATCAATAGGTGTAATTGGATCCGGAACCTGGGGGACGGCGTTAGCAGTGCTGCTTCAGGCTAAGGGCCATCAGGTAACAATTTGGTCTGCACTGGAAAAAGAAGTGGAAGCGCTGTCAAAAGAGCGGATTCATCCGAATCTTCCAGGGATTTCGATTTCAGAAGAAATTCAGATTACCGGCCGCCTTGAGGAAGCGATGGAGGAAAAAAGGATTTTGGTTATGTCGGTTCCTTCCGTGTTTGTCCGTGCTACGGCAGCCAAGATGAAGCCGTGGTGCAAAAGGGGACAGATTATCGTTAATGTGGCCAAGGGGATTGAAGAAAAAACTTTAATGACTTTGTCACAGATTATAGAAGATGAGCTTCCACAGGCAGATGTGGCAGTGCTTTCCGGTCCAAGCCATGCGGAGGAAGTAAGCAGAGGACTGCCCACTACTTGCGTAACAGCAGCAAAAAGCAGGGAAACGGCGGAATTGGTTCAGGATATTTTTATGAATCAGGTATTCCGGGTTTACACAAGTCCTGATATTCTTGGAGTCGAACTTGGAGGGTCTTTAAAAAATGTTATTGCACTGGCTGCAGGAATTGCAGATGGATTAGGGTATGGTGATAATACAAAGGCTGCTTTAATTACCAGAGGGATTGCTGAAATCGCACGGCTTGGAACTGCAATGGGAGGAGAATTCCAGACCTTCTGCGGGCTGACAGGAATTGGTGATTTGATTGTAACATGTGCCAGTATGCACAGCCGCAACCGCCGTGCCGGAATTCTCATCGGTCAGGGAAAAACCATGGAAGAGGCCATGGAAGAAGTACATATGGTGGTAGAAGGCGTCTACTCTGCCAAAGCTGCTCTGGCCCTTGCGCGAAAATATCACCAGTCCATGCCAATTGTAGAGCAGGTAAATCAGGTGCTGTTTGACGGGAAGTCCGCCAGAGAAGCCGTAAATGATTTGATGCTGCGGGATAAGCGAACGGAAGGTTCCGGGCTGTTGTGGGAGCAATTTGAAAAGCGAAATCTGGAAAACAGTGAAATGCAGCCATAAATAATTAAGAAAAATACGGGAACCGCTGAAAAATAGTTGACAAGCCTTTACGAAAAATTTATAATTATGAAAGCTTTATGAAATTCTGTAGCTTTAACGTGATGAAGAAATAAAGTTTATGGATAAGGTTTTATCGATAAACAGCAGGCGGCAGAGTCATATAAGCAAAGATGAGGAGGAATCATTATGAAAAAAGTAGTAAGTCTTGGGTTAGCAGCAGTTATGGCAGGTTCTTTGGTTGCATGTGGAGGCGGCAGCAGCAACACAGATACAACCACAGCAGCAGGAACAGAAGCTGGTGCAGACAACAAAGAAACAGCGGCAGAAGACAACAAAGAAGCCAAAGAAGAAGACAAAGACAGCGCAGAAAATGCCGGAGCATCTTCTGCGGAGGGAAGCTTTAAAATTGGAGTAATTGGGCCGTTAACCGGTGATGCGGCAGCTTACGGGCTGGCTGTGCAGCATGGTGCAGAGATCGCTGCTGAGGAAATTAACGCGGCAGGCGGCATCAACGGGGCAACCATTGAAATTCAGGCTCAGGATGATGAGGCAGATCCAGAAAAAAGTGTAAATGCATATAACACTTTAAAAGACTGGGGCATGCAGATGCTGGTGGGAACCACTACATCCGGCGCTTGTATCGCAGTGGCAGCAGAAACCGTAAATGATAACATGTTCCAGATTACACCTTCTGGCTCTGCAGTTGAGTGTGTGGCAAACCCCAATGCGTTCCGTGTTTGCTTCTCTGATCCGGATCAGGGTACAGCATCTGCAAAGTATATTGGTGAAAATAAGATGGCAACTAAGGTTGCGATTATTTACGATAAGTCCAGCGTATATTCCGATGGAATCCGGGAAACCTTCGTTTCTGAGGCTGCAAACCAGGGAATTGAAATTGTGGCAAGCGAAGCATTTACCGCTGACAGCAAAACCGATTTTTCTGTACAGCTTGACAAGGCAAAAGATGCAGGGGCTGAGCTGGTATTTCTGCCAATCTACTATCAGGAAGCTTCCATTATCTTAAAGCAGGCTTCTGATAAAGAATTTAGCCCTATTTTCTTCGGTGTGGATGGTATGGACGGAATCCTTTCCGTAGAAAATTTCGATACTTCTCTTGCTGAAAATGTTATGCTGCTGACTCCTTTTGCGGCAGACGCTGATGATGCAAAAGATTTTACAACCAAGTATGTTGAGGCTTATGGAGAAACTCCAAATCAGTTTGCAGCCGATGCATATGATGCAGT
>JAAWIS010000034.1 GCA_022796475.1 Lachnospiraceae bacterium
AGCTGAGCTATTCCGCCAGATATATGGGGCCTACAGGGCTCGAACCTGTGACCCTCTGCTTGTAAGGCAGATGCTCTCCCAGCTGAGCTAAGACCCCATAATGCCGCTTCTAACAGTAAAAAACTGTCCTTTCCTGCGACTGCTTTAACAGTATAACTCCTATTGTTCTAATTGTCAACATTTTTTTGACAATTTTTTCAGAAAGTTTTTTTCGGATTTTTTTCCGTGTTTTTCCGAAGAATTTGGGAAAATATATATGGAAAACCATCGCTTTTTCCTTTATTTATGATATACTTAAGAAAGGATTATGCTAGGAGGACTTTCATGTACTTTTTTATCGTAAATCCCCTCTCTTGTTCAGGAAGGGGAGAAAAGATATGGATAAAACTGGAAAAGGTGCTGAAGAAAAAGGCAATTACGTATGAGAGCTATCTTATAAGCCAGCCGGGAGATGCCAGAAGCATAGCCAAGATGCTGACCAGAAACTGCCGTGATCCGAAGGTAATCGTAGTTGTAGGGGGAGAGCAGATTCTGAGTGAAGTGCTGGATGGCTTGGACATTAGCCGGATGATTTCCTTAGGCTATATTCCATTAGGACCAGGGAATGACTTTACCAGAAGTGTAAAGCTGCCTTCCACCCCTGTCAAAGGGTTAAAGCGGATCCTGTCTGCTAAAAACTGCTGCCTTTTGGACTATGGGGTGCTGACATTCGGAAGCAAGGCAGAGCACAGACGGTTTGCAGTGGGGGCTGTGCTGGGAATAGACGGGGCTGCTGGCTGCAGTGTTTCTGGTCAGTCAGCCAGAGGGCCAGGCAGCAGAAACTATCTGAAACGCCTGTGTCGGGCTGTAGCCGGATGGAAGCAACTGATTTTAGCAAAATCGGTTAAGGGATATATTATTCTTGACCGGGTCAAAAAAATTGAGTTTAATCATATTTATTTTATATCAGTCCAGATCCATCCTTTTGTGGGCGGAGGTTTTCAGTTTGCGCCAATGGCAGATTTCAGCGATGGCAGGCTGTCTGTCTGTGTGGTAAGTTTCGAAAGCAAATGGAAGCTGCTGTCCACTGTTATTTCAGCATTTTTTCTCCGGAAAAAGGGGCGCAGCGGAGTTCGCCGATTTGAGTGCAGAGAAGCATTTCTTCATGTAGAGCGTCCTATGCCAGTTCACGCAGATGGTGAAGACTGCGGAAGCTGGATGGATATACAGACAGAATGTATTGAACGAAAGATGCGGATGATTCTGTAAGAAAGATGCCATAAAAACTGTAAGAAAGACGATATAGGAAATGTAAGGAAGATAAGGTAAACTATATGAAATGATGGGAAAGCAGAAAGGAATTGAAACCAGAATGAGAATTGGACAGGGATATGACGTGCACCGGCTGGCTGAAGGCAGAAAGCTGATATTAGGAGGAGTTGAAATTCCCTATGAAAAGGGGCTTTTGGGACATTCTGATGCAGATGTACTGCTTCATGCAGTGATGGATGCGCTGCTGGGGGCGGCTGCCCTTGGGGATATTGGCCAGCATTTTCCTGATACCGATCCGCAGTATCAGGGGATATCCAGCATGGAACTGCTGAAACATGTGGGAAAACTTTTGGATGAAAGCCATTATGTCATTGAAAATATTGACGCTACTATTATTGCCCAGAGGCCGAAACTGGCAGCTTACCGCCCGGAGATGGCAGCAAATATCGCCCATGTTCTTGGCCTTAAGGAAAACAGAGTCAGCGTAAAGGCCACAACAGAAGAAGGCCTGGGATTTACCGGAACTGGAGAAGGAATTTCTGCCCAGGCCATTGCATTATTGACAGAAGTGGCAAATTATTGTTATTATGATGCAGGGGATAATCAGGAGGCAGTTTTAACAGGTCCGGAAAGCATAGAGCTTTTAAAGGATCAGGAAACAGAAGGCTGTGCTGGTTGTTCCGGATGCAAAAAGCAGGCAGGGAAAGGCCAATCCATTAAGACAGGGGAGTCAGACAATGAAAATTTTTAATACCTTAAGCAGGAGAAAAGAAGAATTTGTACCATTAGAGCCTGGAGAGGTGAAAATGTATGTATGCGGGCCTACTGTGTATAATTTTATCCATATCGGAAATGCCCGCCCGATGATTATATTTGACACCGTGCGCCGTTATTTTGAATATAAAGGTTATAAGGTGAATTATGTTACAAATTTTACAGATGTGGATGATAAAATTATAAAGAAGGCTATAGAGGAAGGCACAGATGCAAATACGATTTCCAGGCGCTATATTGAAGAATGCAAAAAAGACATGGAAGGCATGAATGTAAGACCGGCCACAAAGCATCCTTTGGCAACAGAGGAAATCGACGGGATGCTGGAAATGATTGAAACGTTAATCGAAAAAGGCCACGCTTACATGGCAAAAGATGGAACTGTGTATTTCCGGGTAAAATCTTTTCCGGAATATGGGAAACTGTCCCACAAAAATCTTGATGAACTCCAGTCAGGCTTTCGCGAGATTAAGGTAACCGGGGAAGAGGGCAAGGAGGATCCGAACGACTTCGTCCTCTGGAAGCCGAAAAAGGAAGGGGAGCCTTTCTGGGAATCACCATGGTGTCAGGGCCGTCCCGGATGGCATATTGAGTGTTCTGTTATGGCCAAGCGGTATCTTGGGGATCAGATTGATATCCATGCAGGGGGAGAGGATTTAATCTTTCCTCATCATGAAAATGAGATTGCCCAAAGCGAGGCAGCAAATGAGAAGCCATTTGCTGCTTATTGGATGCATAACGGATTTTTAAATATTGATAACAGAAAAATGTCCAAATCTGCCGGGAATTTCTTTACCGTTCGGGAGATCAGTGAAAAATACGATTTACAGGTACTTCGGTTTTTCATGCTCAGCGCCCATTACAGAAGCCCCTTTAATTTCAGCGATGAGCTGATGGAAGCCTCAAAGAATGGTCTGGAGCGGATTTTAACGGCTGTGGAGCGCTTAGACGGGCTGAAGGAAAAGGCAGAAGGTGCCGCCGAGCTAAGCCGGGAAGAAAAGGAAGGGGAAACCCTGTTAAAAGGCCTGGTGGAAAAGTTTGAAGCGGCCATGGAGGACGACTTTAACACAGCAGATGCAGTTGCAGCGTTGTTTGAACTGGTAAAATTAGCAAATACCACAGCGTCAGAAGCCAGTTCAAAAGCTTATATCAGCCTCATAACGGATGAGATCAAAAAGCTGTGCAATGTTTTAGGGATTATTACAGAGAGAAAGGCTGTGGCTTTGGATCAGGAAGTGGAAGAATTGATTGAAAAGCGTCAGCAGGCCAGGAAAGCAAAGAATTTTGCACTTGCAGATGAAATAAGAAACAGCTTGCTGGCAATGGGTATTGTTCTGGAAGACACCAGAGAAGGCGTAAAATGGAAACGGGTGTAGAGAGAAAAACACAAGAGGGAATGGAAAATCTTCTGGAATACTATAAAGCGTCTATGAAAATGGAAGAAATCCATGCCCAGATATATTCCCCATTGGTTTTGGCTTATATTGGAGATGCTGTTTATGAGCTTATGGTGCGGTCCAAGGTGGTGAATGGAGGAAATATTCCAGTAAATAAGCTTCACAGACACAGCGCCCGACTGGTATGTGCCCAGACACAGGCAAGGCTTATTAAGCTTTTGGAAGCTGATTTAAGCGAGGAGGAGCTGGCTGTTTTTAAGCGGGGCAGAAATGCAAAGTCTGTTAGTACAGCGAAAAATGCGTCGGTTGCAGATTACCGTTTTGCCACTGGATTTGAGGCTTTGGTAGGCTGGCTGTTTTTATCAGAACAGTTTGCCAGGCTGATTGATTTGATAAGCCTTGGTCTGGAGAGGATAGGAGAACTGGAAGTATGCGATATGAAGAACTGAACATAGAGGGACGGAATGCAGTGCTGGAAGCGTTCCGTTCCGGAAAAACCATTGATAAGCTGTTTATCCAGGACGGATGCCATGACGGACCAATTCAGTCCATTACCAGGGAAGCAAGGAAACAGGATACGATTATTACTTATATGGCAAAGGAACGGCTGGATCAGATGTCTGTTTCCGGAAGGCATCAGGGTGTGATTGCATTGGGAGCGGCTTATGCCTATGCCCAGGTAGAAGAATTGCTTTTAGCAGCCGAAGAAAAGGGAGAACCGCCTTTTTTGATTCTTCTGGACGGAATTGAGGATCCCCACAATTTAGGAGCGATTATCCGTACTGCCAATTTGGCGGGAGCCCACGGAGTGATTATTCCGAAACGCAGGGCAGCAGGGCTTACATCTGTAGTGGCAAAAACCTCAGCCGGAGCCTTAAACTATACCCCGGTGGCAAAGGTAACGAATCTTTCCGCTACCATAGAATGGCTTAAGGAAAAGGGGCTGTGGTTTGTCTGTGCTGATATGGGCGGGGAAAGTATGTACCGACTGAATCTGACAGGCCCCATTGGACTGGTAATTGGAAATGAAGGAAAGGGAGTGGGAAAGCTGGTTAAGGAAACCTGTGATATGACAGCTTCAATCCCTATGAAAGGGAATATCAGTTCCCTGAACGCTTCGGTGGCAGCCGGAGTTTTGTGTTATGAAATCCTCCGTCAGCGTTTATTCGCCGGCGGTTAAAGGATAGAAAGTTATGATATATTTGCGAAATGGAGGAAATTGCAATGATCGTTATGAAGAAATTGGCTAAAAAAACAGCCGCATTATTAGCAGCATTTTGTCTGGCAGCTATCCCGATGACTGCCTTTGGTATGGTTCGGACCCCTATCGCATCCGGATCGGTTACGTATGGAAATGATAAAGTAACCATTGATGCGTCTCATACGGATCAGGGCTATGTGATGATTAAGTATACAGGAGGAAACAGCAAAATCAAAATTCAGGTGACAAAAGGAACTACGTACACCTACAATTTGAATGCAAGAGATACATATGAGGTATTTCCTTTAACAGAAGGCAACGGAAGCTATTCCGTCAAGGTATTTGAGAATATCAGCGGAAACCAGTATGCCCAGGCCTGCAGCCAGAACATTCAGGTATCCCTGGAAAATCAATATACCCCGTTTTTATACCCGAACCAGTATGTGAATTTTAACCAGAACAGTAATGCAGTAGCAGTCAGCAACCAGGTGGCAGCCGGGGCAGGGGAGGAAATTGCCATTGTAACCAATGTATTTAATTATGTAGTGGAAAACCTGACCTATGACTATAATAAGGCAGCTACCGTGCAAAGCGGATATCTTCCTAATGTAGATGCCACATTAGCTTCAAAAAACGGGATTTGCTTTGACTATGCATCTCTGATGACTGCAATGCTGCGGGCACAGGATATCCCCACAAAGCTGGTAATCGGCTACACAGGGGAGCTGTATCATGCATGGATCAGTGTTTATCTGAAAAACCAGGGATGGGTAGATGATATTATCTACTTTGACGGGTCAAACTGGAGCTTGATGGATCCAACGTTCGCATCCAGCGGCGGTTTGTCCTTTGGCGCTGGGGACAGCTCTTATCAGGCAAAATATGCATATTAAGATGTTGGGGGCCAAAGGCTTTCTGATATCATATTATATGGAGGAGATACATTCGTGAGCAGTGAATTTGATGATATGCAGTTTGATACGGAGCCCGGGATGGAATCTGACGGGATGTCACAGCAGGCTGATGATAAAAAGAAAGAAGACAATCAAACAGATAAGAAAAGTAAAAAGCGGGCTCAAAACCGCTATCAGAATCAAGAGCTGTCTGCATTCTGCCTGCAGGTAGCCCTCCTTCTGGAGGCGGCAGTGCCGTTAGATGAGGGGCTTTCCATTATGGCAGAAGATGCGGGAGAGCAGTGGGAAAAGGATATGCTGCTTTTTATGGCAGAAGGTGTGGAGCTGGGAGATCCCTTTTATCAGGTATTGGAGGATACGAAGGCATTTCCTCCCTATGTGGTTAAGATGGCAAAGCTTGGCCAGAATACCGGAACCATGGATCAGATGATGCTGTCTTTGGCGGAATACTATGAAAAAGAATATTTTCTGATGCGGAATATCAAAAACGCCCTGACGTATCCGATTATTATGGTATTTATGCTTTTAGCAGTGCTGTTTGTACTGTTTGTTAAAGTAATGCCCATATTCGAGGATGTGTATTCCCAGTTAGGTGCTGAAATTTCCACAGTGGCAAAGTCGGCAATTCAGTTTGGAGGCGTATTCAGCGGGGTGGCCCTTATAGTAGGTGCTGTGCTGGTAGTGGTTTGTGCAGCCGTGTGGGGATTTACCAGGCTTGGTCACAGGATTTCACTGGTGGATAAGCTGGTTGCCTGGACCAAAAGAAGAAGCAAGATAGCCCTTGCCGTTGCAAACCGTCGGTTTACCTCAGTTTTGGCGCTGACGCTGCATAGCGGGCTGGAGCTGGAGAAAGGGCTGGAGCTGGCTGCCGAGCTGGTGGAAAACCAGGCTGTAGCAGAAAAAATCGAAAGCTGCCGCCAGATGTTAGGCGAAGGCCAAAGTTATTACGCTTCTATGAAGGCTACCGGGCTGTTTTCCGGTTTCCATATCCAGATGATTAAAACAGGAACCAGAAGCGGTCATTTAGACCGGGTAATGGAAGATATTTCCCAGGACTATGAGCAGCAGGCAGACGGAGCCATTGATAATGTAATCTCCAGATTTGAGCCAACCATGGTTGCTGTTTTGGCAGTTGCAGTCGGACTGGTGCTGCTTTCCGTAATGCTTCCTTTAGTAGGCGTTCTTTCCACTATTGGATAACGTAAAAAGAGGCTCAGGGGATGTGGACATATGAAAGTAAATAAGACAGGTAAAAAGAAATTAAATATCATAGGTTTTTTTGTTTCCGTCCTGCTTTTTTTTCTGGTAATTGGAGCGTTTGTTAATGGTGCATCCGCATTTTCAGGAAAAGCACGTTCTGAAGGGGATGTAACCTTAAGGAATGCCATTGCAAGAGCGACTGTTCAGTGCTATGCCATTGAAGGCCGCTATCCGCCCAGTGTGGAATATTTAGAGGAGCATTACGGAATCCAGATTGACCGGAAACGGTATCATGTATTTTATGAAGGCTTTGCCTCTAATATCATGCCGGATATTACGGTGATTCCGGCGGAAGAATAGGAGGAAGCTTGAATGGAAGAAATTGCTGTAAAACAATCTGCGCCGAAGCGGAATACAGGCAACCACGGACAGCTAATTAATGTGCTGTTTACCATGCTTTTGTTTTTGGTGTTTGTGCTCTGTGCGCTGTTTACGGTACTGATTGGGGGACAGGTATACGAAAATATTAATGTACGTTCCCAGGAAAATTTTACCGGAAGCGTGGCACTGCAATATGTGGCAAATAAAGTACGCCAGGGCGATCAGGAAGGGGCAGTCCATGTAATTACAGTGGAAGATACCCCAGTGCTGGAGATCAAAAGCGGTCTTGGAAATTATGTTTCCTGGATCTATTTCCGCGACGGTTCCATCTGTGAATTGTTTTTTGATCCGGCAGACGGCCTTGGACTGGCAGACGGCCTTTCAATTTTAACATGTGATGGCTTTACTCCAAGCCAGAGTGAGGACGGCAGGATCATCCGCCTTCAGACGGAAGGGATGGGCGGCACAAGCATAAGCCTGGCCTTACGGTGTGAAGAAAAAGAAGGAATCCAGCCAGGTTCAAAAACGCTGCAGCAGGAAGAGGAACCAAAACAAAAAGATACCCAGACAGGAGGAAGTGGAAATGAATAGCAAGAAACGATCCGGATCTGGAATCTTTTTAATGGAAATGATTATGGTCTGCGGTTTTTTTCTGCTGTGTGCTGCAGTATGTATTCAGGTATTTTTGCGGGCAGATTCCATGAGCCGGCTTGCAAGGGAAAAGAATCAGGCTGTTTTGGCAGCAGAGAGTTTGGCAGATGCCTGGAAGGCCTATGGCCTGGAAGGTTTAAATCCGGTTTTTGAGCGCAGGATGGAAAACCGGATTGAAGTTACCGGCGGCCCGCCGCTGGAAAAGGAGGCAGATTTGTCTTCTCCTGAGGAACCCCTGTTAGTTGTTTATTGGGATGAAAACTGGGAGCGCATCACAGAGGATACACAAGAAGGCTGTTACGTTGCCGTTATCAGTGAGCAGAAAACAGAAGCCCCGGATGAGGGAGGCAGTTTGGACAGCCTTAGGATAGAAATTAACCGGGACTTTGGGCATCCCCGCTGGCGGGAGCAGACAGGAACTTTGTATGCCTTAGAACTAAAACGATACATACCAGAAGGAGAGGGAAGCCATGGCCAAAAGTGAGATGAAAAGCAGCGCTAATATCGGAAGCGCTTCCTTGATCTTGATTTTTATTGTTCTCTGTCTGGGAACCTTCGGCCTTTTGTCTTTAACCAGTGCAAAAAATGACTTGGATTTAGCAGAGCGCAATGCAGCAGCAGTATCTGGCTATTACCAGGCTGATGCAGAGGGAGAGGCATTTCGGATGGAAGTGGATCGTCTGGTAAAGCAGGCCCTTCAGATGAACCCCAATGAGCCGGAAGCTTACTTGGAGCAGGAGCTGAAAGAAGCTTATCTTCATGACGAGCAGGCGGCGCAGACAGAGATTTTGATGGACAGCGGCCAGGCACTTATGGTAAAGATTGGCTTATCCTGGGAGGGTGGCCAGGGAAACACATGGGTTCGTCAGTGGAAGGTATATAACTACGAAGAATATGAGATCGACCAGGATATGCCGGTTTGGAGCGGAGAATAATCATAATCAGAGAATCAGATTATTAAGGAGGAAGGAAACAGATGGATGTGTTGCAGCTTTTTAAACAGGCAGTAGAGCAGGAAGCATCAGATATCTTTCTGATACCCGGCATGCCCTTTTCCTATAAAATCGGAGGGAATATTGTTTATTTGGGAGAAAATAAGATATTCCCGGAAGAGATGGATAAGATTATTATGCAGATTTACGGGCTGGCAGGCAACCGGGAAATCGAAAAAGTGGCAAATGGAGGAGATGATGATTTTTCATTTGCTATTAAAGGATTATCCCGCTTTCGTGCCAGCGTAATGCGACAGAGGGGTTCCCTGGCTGCAATTATCCGTATTGTCCGGTTTGATCTTCCGGATTTTACGGCATTAAACCTGCCAAGAAATGTAATTGAAATATCAAAGATGACAAAAGGTCTGGTATTGGTAACAGGGCCTGCAGGAAGCGGAAAAAGTACCACATTAGCCTGCATTATCAATGAAATTAATAATACAAGAAACGCTCATGTTATCACGCTGGAGGATCCCATTGAGTATCTTCACCGCCATAATAAAAGTGTTGTAACCCAGCGTGAAGTAGGAAATGATACAGACAGTTATATGAGCGGATTAAGGGCGGCCCTTCGTCAGGCGCCGGATGTGATCCTTCTTGGAGAGATGCGTGATTTTGAAACCATCCGGACTGCCATGACAGCGGCGGAAACGGGGCATTTGGTAATTTCCACCCTTCATACCATCGGAGCTGCCAATACCATCGACCGTATCATTGACAGCTTTCCTCCCAATCAGCAGGCTCAAATCAGGATTCAGCTTTCCATGGTTCTCCAGGCTGTTGTATCTCAGCAGCTAATTCCCTTAAAGGATCAGGTTGGGGTAGTGCCGGCACTGGAAATTATGTTTTTAAATAATGCCATTCGGAATATGATCCGTGAGGCAAAAATCCACCAGATTGACGGCGTAATTTCCACATCTGCCGAAACAGGCATGGTTACAATGGATAACAGCCTTCTTCGTCTGTTCCGTGAAGGGAAAATTTCCAAAGAACATGCGATAATGTACAGCAGCAACAGTGAGCTGATGGAAAAGAAACTGAATCGTTTATAACCGCTAAATTTAAGGATATTTGGCTGAAATAGGATTTCGCGAAGCATAGATTTCATAAAAACTCCCATACTAAGCAGGAAGGAATCTGCCGTAAGGAGGGAGTTTGCAATGAGAATTGATAAGAGAAAAGTAGCGTTGGTAGGCTGCGGCATGGTAGGCATGAGTTATGCTTACTGCCTGTTAAACCAGACCGTATGCGATGAGCTGGTTTTAATTGATGTGAATGAGATGAAAGCAATGGGCGAGGCAATGGATTTAAACCATGGCCTCGCTTTTGCTGCCTCTAATATGGAAATTTATGCTGGAAATTACAGTGACTGCCGGGATGCAGATTTAGTTGTGATTTGTGCCGGTGTAGCACAGAAGCCAGGGGAAACCAGATTAAATCTGCTGAAACGAAATGCCCAGGTATTCCGCTCCATCGTGGAACCCATTACAAGAAGCGGCTTCAGCGGAATTTTTTTGGTGGCCACAAACCCTGTGGATGTTATGACACGGATTACCTGTGCATTATCCGGATTTAATGCCGGACGGGTATTAGGAAGCGGAACCGCCCTGGATACAGCAAGGCTTCGTTACCTTTTGGGTGAATATCTTCATGTAGATCCCAGAAATGTACATGCCTATGTGATGGGGGAACATGGCGACAGTGAATTTGTTCCCTGGAGCCAGGCAATGGTGGCTACTAAGCCAATTTTAGAATTATGTAAGAAAGAAAATAGGGGATCCGGGAATGAAAAGGAAAGAAACGGGGAAATGTCCCAGGGGGGAAAGGAAGAAACGATCAGTCAGGAAAAGCTTCAGGAAATTGCAGAACAGGTAAAAGGAGCTGCCTATCAGATCATTGATGCCAAACAGGCCACGTACTACGGAATTGGGATGGCCATGACCAGGATTACCAAGGCTGTGCTTGGGGATGAAAACAGTGTATTAACGGTGTCAGCCATGCTGAGGGGAGAATATGGACAAAGAGATGTGTTCATTGGGGTTCCATGTGTGATTAACGGAAGCGGGATTCGCCGGGTATTGGAGCTGCCCTTAACCAAAGAGGAGGCAGAATGTTTTGCCTCCTCCTGTAAAACCCTTCAGGACAGCTTTGAAGGGGTATTATAAACCTTAATCAGGAAATTTATTATCAGTCATAGACCGTAATCATGCGAAGACTGTAGGCTGACCAGGTATTGCCCATAATATAAGTGGTAGTATTTTGGCCGGCCTGTATGGTTACATTTCCAGTAGCCAGGGGCCTGGAAATCGGACTGGTTCCTGTGATTGCACCGATGATAATAACCGGAAGTTCACGGATTGCACCATAGAAGTTGGTGTTGGTCAGATAAAAGGTGTAATTTCCTGCCAATGCCCGCTTATAGGAAGTTACCTGGGAAAAGCTTACATTTCGGAAAACGGTATCACCGTTATACATCCGGACATCAAAGCTGGAGCCGCTGTAGCTTACATTGGCTACCCGGTAGCATCCATAGCCTGCTGGCAGGTTGTTGCAGCCGTTATCCGTAATTTGGATCATTTCCAGGCCGCCTTCCCTGGCATCCATTAATACCATGGTGACCTTTTGGCCTGCAATGAAGGGGAAAGTCTGCTGCAGCAAAAGAGCCTGCATTCCTGTAGTGCGGTTAACAGATACGGTATGGAAACCGTCACAAATTTCCTGATAATGGGAAACATTGCTGAACTGGGAATTTGATGCATAAGGCGTTCCGTCAATGCTGAAATTTACCGGGAAATTGTTTGTTGAGGCATTAATAAAGCGAACCTGGCCATACCGGGGATTCATAACAGGGGGTGACGGGATACTGGGGAAAATCGGGAAGGTAATGCAGCTATCGCAGGTGTTGCCCGGATACACTGGAGGCCCCCCTTCCGGTGCGATGGGAAGTGCGATGCCGTCATTGGGATCTCCGGATCCCATATTGCCTGGATATGCGGGCATGCCGCCTTCCGGTGCAATGGGAAGTGCAATGCCGTCATTGGGATCTCCGGATCCCATATTGCCTGGGTAAGCCGGCATACCGCCTTCTGGTGCTATAGGAGTGGTAATGCCGCCTTGAGTGGGGCTGTGCCAGCCGGCATTTTCTGCATTGTTATTGGGATTATAGTTATCTGGTGTGGGAGATGGTGTTTGATAGGAATCATTTTCAGCCATGATAAGACCTCTTACTTTTTTACTTTATCATATGAAGACCTTATGGGAAGTTTCCGAAAAACACGGAAAAAGATTGCGCTTTTTTCTGTTTTTAAAAGATATCAGGGAACAACTTGTCTTCTTTTTTCATATGATAGAGAGAACACAAAGAAATGTGTTTGGACGCCTGGCAGAATTGTGAGAGCCGGCAGTCTGATAAAAAAGGAGGAAATTTATTGTGAGAGATATTACTCTTTGCCATCCCCGCCTGCAGGTGCTTGCTGCACAGTTAAAGGAAAAATGCAGCGATGAGGGATTAAAAATTGAAATCGGGGAAACTCTTCGTACAAAAGCGGAGCAGGATGCTTTGTATGCACAGGGAAGAACTAAGCCGGGGCAGATTGTTACAAATGCGTCGGGAAGTTCCTACAGTTCCTTTCATCAATGGGGAACAGCGTTTGATTTTTTTCGGAATGACGGCAGGGGCGCTTATAATGAATCCGGAAAATTCTTTGAGCGTGTAGGGAATATTGGTGTAGATTTAGGGCTGGAGTGGGGCGGAAACTGGAAAAGCATAGTGGATAAACCTCACTTTCAATTACCGGACTGGGGAAGCGGAACTGGAAAAATAAAATCGCTGTATTCGAATCCGGAGGCTTTTATGAAAACCTGGCCTGTTAAGGAACAGGAGGCTGGGTGGATAAAGGATGGGATTGGATGGTGGTTCCGCAACAAAGACGGATCCTATCCGAAAAATCGATGGGAATTAATTAACCACCACTGGTATCTGTTTAATCCTGACGGATACGTTTGCACGGGATGGCACCGCTGGGACGGCAGCGCAACAGATGCTGCCGACGGTTCAGGCGACTGGTTTTTCCTGGACAATACGCCGGGAGGTCCCTTAGAAGGCGCCTGCTGGCATACAAGAGAGGATGGAGCACAGGAAATTTGGAGAGTGGAGTAAAAGCAGCTTCAGAATAAGAAAAATTGGGTAAAAGGGAGAACGATATGGCGCAGGAGAATATACATTTGCTGATATGACAGAAAATTATGGTAAGCGATATTGCAGCAGCACTCCTGCGCAAGAGTCCGGCAAGCCGGACTCTTTGTTACTTGGGGATACCCCAAAGAAAAGGAAGACTGAATGGCATAGCTGCCTGTTATCCTGTATATTTTGCGAAAGCATGGAATGAAGGCTATGATTCGAACTCAAATTTCATTCTAATATAACCCATTATACTTAGGCAGCGGATAATCCATCTCATAATTTCGACACAACTCAATAAAGGCTTTAGCTGACGAAGTAAGAAATTTTTCTTGATGATAGACGATATGAAACTTTCGTTTGGAACTAAGTCCTTTTACATGGACAGCAACAACAAGCCCGCGTTCGATAGGCCCGATTACCATACGATGTGGGAGTACAGCAATTCCAAGCCCGTTAATAACAGCATTTACTAAAGCCGTGGTACTCATGGCTTCCCAGACAGGGGAAACAGAAAACCCTGCTGCTTCAACTGCCCGTTCAAAAGTTTCGCGTGTGCCGCTTCCGTGCTCACGAAGAAGAAAATTCTGTTGGCAAAATTCTTCAACGGAAAGCAACTGCCCTGGATAAAAGCAGCTGTCTGCAGGGCAGATAACGGTCAGACAGTCTTCCATATATTCCTCTGAAACAAAAGATGGTGTATGGGAAATTCCCTCAATCAGAGCAAAATCCAACTCATTTTTCAGAATTTTCTGTTCTAACTGCTCTGACGGCCCCACAGTTATTTTTACCTCTGTACCGGGATAACGATTGTAAAAGGCTTTCACATAGTAAGGGAGAAACTGTGATCCAATCGTTATGCTTGCTCCAATTCTGATAACACCGAAAGAATCCCAGTTTTTCATACCTTTTTCCATATCATCAAACATGGAAATGATGTGGGCGGAATACTCACGAAAACGTTGCCCTGCTTCTGTGATTTTAAGTCTTTTTCCGATTCTGTCAAATAAAGCAACGCCATAATACTGTTCTAATTCTTTGATAGCAAGGCTCACAGCCGGCTGCGTCATGTGCAGTTCTTTGGCAGCTTTTGTTGTATTGAAATTACTTCTGCAAACAGATAAGAAAGTTTTTAAGTGTCGTATTGTCATATTTCATCTCTCTGTTATATGTATTTGCTTATTATATAGATAAAATTATATTATTTCTTTTATCAAAAAGCAAGTGTTATACTTATTATACGAGGAGGGAAGCACGTTGAAACAAAAAATATATATCAAACTGTTTTTATCTGTTTTTCAGTTAAGCGCCTGTACATTTGGCGGTGGATTTGTAATTATACCCTTAATGCAGAAGAAATTTGTTGATGAGCTGCACTGGATTGAAGAACAGGAAATGATGGATTTAACAGCAATTGCACAATCCTCACCTGGCGCAATTGCAGTCAATGCGTCTATTCTTGTAGGGTATCATGTGGCAGGGGTGGTTGGGGCTTTGATAACAGTATTGGGAACGGTGCTGCCGCCGCTTATCATTATCTCTGTCATTTCCTTTTTCTATACTGCATTTCGTGATAATGTGATTGTCAGCATGGCTATGACAGGTATGCTTGCAGGAGTAGCCGCTGTAATCTGTGATGTAGTAATTACAATGGGAAAAAGCATTTTCGAGAAAAAACGGGTTCTGCCCATTGTTGTTTTGTTTATTTCTTTTATCGCTGTCCGTTTCATGAAAATCAACATTATACTGATTATTTTAATCTGTGCTATAATTGGTGCATCTGATACTTTGTATCATGGCAGGAAAGGGAGGCAGGCATCATGATTTATCTTGAACTGCTATGGAGCTTTTTTCAAATTGGATTGTTTAGTATAGGTGGTGGCTATGCTGCCATGCCGCTGATTCAAAGTCAAGTGGTTGATATCCACCCGTGGCTGACGATGACGCAATTTGCAGATATTATGACGATTGCTGAAATGACACCGGGACCGATTGCCATCAATTCAGCAACCTTTGTAGGAATTCAGGTTGCAGGAATTCCGGGAGCGATTATAGCTACTATAGGCTGTACCATCCCATCCTGCGTGATTGTAATGACACTTGCCTATATTTATTACCGTTTTCGTGGATTAAAGATGGTGCAGGGGGTGCTTGCAGGTCTTCGCCCTGCTGTTGTAGCCATGATTGCGTCTGCTGGTATTACCTTAGTTATCATGGCTTTTTACGGAGAAAGAATTCTGCCTGTTGATTTAAGCGGAATCAACATAATTTCTGTAATTATTTTTGCGGTTGGTTTTTTGGTTTTGAGGATATGGAAGGTAAATCCTATTTATGTGCTGATGGGGACAGGCGTAGCCGGAGTATTGCTGTATTCTGTTGTTTGATACAAGGAGGTATAACATGAAGTATATAATGAAAGCAGGAACTTTATACTTTAATGATATAGTGTCAGCACGAATAAAAGGTGTTTTTACAGGTTCGAAAAAAAGGATATATTCCCCCAATGGTTCCGTGCTTATGTATACAGATATAGCAAACTTAGAGGTTCCGCCAAATGAAATAAGGAATGTCCGTTACCGTCAGTATACCTTGTTTCACAGTAACGGCAATAAATGTGCAGTTGCAAATCCGGATTATGCAGAGGGGAATGCTCCCACTGCATCTGGCTGGCTTTTATGCCGTATGCCGAGAGTAGACCATGCAAAGGTTGTATTTGATAAAAATGAATACTTGCTGCTAATGCAGAACAACCAAAATTATATATTATCTGATAAGTTTGACAAAACAGTTATTCAAATTTTTCACCGGGGATTAGCTGGCGGCTGGAACATAGAAGTTATGGACGATTTTCTTCCGGAAATGATATGCGGCATTTTCGTGTTCTGCAAGTATATTGAGCAGGAAAATGAATTTTTAGTAGTATAAAAGGAATGATATGGATGCATCTGTATATTTGTAGAAAATTGATTCGGAATAGAGGGCATTAATTGGTTCAGACTGTAGAATAAAAATAAAGACGTTTCAAAGAGTATTTTCCTTGAAAAGTCTTTATTTTCAACCGTTTCAACAAAAGCTGCTGACGGGAATCGGACCCGTGACCTCCGCACTACCAATGCGACGCTCTACCGACTGAGCCACAGCAGCATCATGATAAAACATCATAAAGCTTGTTTTGTTTGCTTCGTAAGCCTTAGATATAATATCATGATAATACTGTTTTGTCAATAAAAATTTTAAAAATTTTATTGGGTTTCCATTTCGATTAAATATTCATCGTATTGGAGTTCCAGCTCTTCAAAATCATCATAATCCAGCTTTTTTAACTTGGCATATTTCATAAATGCCTTTTTATCTCCATAGTCAATGTCATCCCCAAGCTCCAGGTGCTCCTGACTGCCGGAGTCTGGATTCAGGCGGTGCTTAGAGGAAGCCGGTTCTGTCAGCTCTCTCCATTTTTTGTATGTTTCAAATAAATTTTCCATATGTTCCTGCCTTTCAAACACGATTGCATATATCTTTCATTTTCATGTGGGATTTCGCAAAAATCTTAAAATGGATTCGACATTATCTCTAAATCGTAAATCTGCCGGGCTTCGCCTAAGGTTAAATCACCAGCATATTTAGAAAATTTCCATTTTCCGTCGGCACCTTTCTTCAAGATATATTCCGGAATTTGGTTTACCATGGCCCAAACCCGTATCTGGGCATTTGGGCTTAAATAGGTATACCCATACCTCTGTTCCAGCATGGTTATAATATCCCGGGCCATAGTTCGGGAGCTGGTTTGCAATTCTCCGTACACCTCATCGTAGATTACGTCGTAGCGTTCATTTGCTTTTATGCGGATGGTATTTTCGTCTTCTACAACGATGTCAGTAACAAAGTAGTCCATCAGAGTTTCGGCTGTAACATTGGAAAAACCGCCGCTTACCTGTTTTTGCATCTGCCATTGAATGGACCACTTGTCATCAGGAGCCACGGTATCGTCTACGTATTCCCGCAAATGATTGTAGTAATGATTGTTCATATCAGTGATATAGCTTCTTAAATAGCTTCCCAACAGGGAATCAAACAGATCTTTTCCGGCATTGGCAGTTCCCATCGTTTCTCCGCCAAAATTTTGATTTTGCACGTAGATGGAAAATTCCTTGTCTTGCGTAATTCCATGGGTGCCGTCTTCCGTATATTCCAGCACATAATATTCCTTTAACTGGCGGTATATCTGGTTATAAAAGTCGCTCATATCCGAACTGAATTGAGAAAGGTTTTTGAAACTTCCTCCGGAGGCCTGGGCGATCTGCATAAGGGAAGCATCCTCTGATGAATTGGAGCTGTCGCCGATTCGGACAATAAAAACAGGGATATGATATCTGGATACCACATCAAGTACGTCCTGGGCAGAATTATAGCTGCCCACATCCATGCCGTCCGTAAAAGCAATGACACATTTGGCGCCTTCCTGGCCTGCCACATCCTGGACACCGTAGATAATCGCATCATACAGCTTCGTCTGACCGGTGGGAATGTAATTGTTGATCGTTTGGTTCAGCAATCCGACATCAGCAGTAAAAAATCCGCTTTTGTCAATGATGCTGTTAAAGGGTGTCAGCTTTACCCGATCGCCTGCCGGAAACTGCACAGTGTTAATGAAATTGGTCATAATCGATTTGGCGGAAGACATATTTCCGCCTTCCATGCTGCCGCTGGTATCGGCCAAAAGGTTTATATTCAGCCGTTCATTTTCATTCATCAGAACCGCTTTTTCAATGGTGCGGGCTAAAAAGTCACCAGTTCCCGCCTGGCGCTGAGATAAATAAAACATATTAGGCATTAATTCCTTGACAGAATTTCCGGCGTCATCTTTCACATCCACATAAAGCCGGACAGTAGGATATTCCGTAAAGTCATACTGCATAATGGATACCTGATAACCGGTCTTTTTTACAGCGGCAGACTCTGCAAACTGTTTCCATTCCTGAGCCAAAGGTTCCAATTGGGAGTACTGGCCTTTGGAAATAAGCTCTTCCATATCAGAGGCATAACCGGCTAAGGTTGCTTTTTGCTGATCCGATGCATAGCCGGGATCCTGATTTTTCAGCTCTTCCAAAAGAGCAGCAGCGTCTGCATTTGCCTTAGTGGTCATGGTTTCTTTTAATTCTTTTATTTCCTGGACATATCGGATCTGGCTTTCGTAGTCTTCCGGATCCAGGGAATTCCCTCTGCTCCAGTAGTCGTCTAACGTTTCTTCTTCCTCTTCCGTCATAGGAAAGCGTTTAAAGTCCTTTTTTTCCTTGGATACCCATTGGGATAAGTCTTCAGAACCTTCCGTTACCTCTGCAAGCAGGACCTGTAGCTGGTGAATTCGGGTAATACGTTTATAATAAAAGGCGCCTCCCACAGCGCCTGCCAAAATGAAAAGAGATAAAAGCACAAGTCCGCCGATGAGAAGTTTGTTTTTTCCTTTTTTTGGTGGAGGAAAGTCGTTTTCCTGCTCTGGAACAAATGAAGAGGTGTCATAAGATGGATCCGGTATGGCTTCCTGCATTTGGGCAGGCTGCTGGGGGCTGATGTCAGGATTTGACCTAAGCCGTGTCCCGCATTTGGAACAAAAGTTCAGATTTTCTGGTAAGTCTGCATTACAATTTGGGCACTTCATACGTGTTCTGCCTGAATATTTTTTAGATTCAGGTTTTCCTTTCTGTTTTTTGTTAGAGTGTTCTGTCACTTGGTTTGCTGAACGTATCCCCTTGTCCGCTGAGGGGATGGAAACCTTATGACATAATGTTGGGGTCAAAAGGTGTTTTGACCCCTCTGATACCGGATTGCTCCGTACTTTGTACTCCCGCAATCCTCAAAAACATGAAAAATCCGCCCTGATCGGGCTGCTTTTTCATGTTTTTGGCGGGTTCCAAGTTCAAAAATCCTCTTGCAGGCAGGCTTGCATCGGATTTTAGGCCTTTTGACCCTGGTATCATGACATTTTCTTTAGTTTACCATATTCATCCATAGTCTGCAACTTTTTGACATCTGGTTTGCTGAGGCCTAAAATGATGCTTGAACCTGTATGCTATCTTTAGTATAATGGCAGAGAATTTGAATCATAAAATGGAAATGTGTCAGAACACTAGATCGGAAATGGAGGGGAATTATGAGCCGCTATATTTTGGAAGCATGTGTGGACTCTGTGGAATCAGCCATTTTGGCAGTAAAGGGAGGGGCTAACCGTCTGGAGCTTTGTTCAAACTTGATAATCGGAGGAACCACCCCGGGTGTCAGCCAGTTTCAGCAAATCAGGAACATTTGCTCCATCCCCATCCATGTGCTGGTCCGGCCAAGGTTTGGAGATTTTTTGTATACAGACTATGAATTCCAGATGATAGCAGAGGATGCGTCCATGTTTAGCCGTCTGGGGGCAGATGGGATTGTAGCTGGATGCTTAAAGCCGGAGGGGGAACTGGATGTGGAGCGGATGAAGATACTGCGTGAAAAGGCAGGACACTGTCATTTGACTTTGCACCGTGGGTTTGATATGTGCAGAGATCCTTACCGTACCCTGGAGGAGGCGGCAGCAGTGGGGATTAATACGATTCTGACTTCCGGACAGGAAAATACCTGTCTAAATGGGAAGGAGCTTTTAAAAGAACTGGTGAGGCAGGCAGATCAGCGGGTAGATATTCTGGCAGGAGGCGGAGTAAATGGAGAGGTAATCTCTTGCCTTTTTAAAGAAACGGGAGTCAGGAGTTTTCATATGTCGGGGAAAATAGAGCTTGCAAGTAAAATGGAATACCGGAATAAGAAGGTAAATATGGGAATTCCGGGAATCAGCGAATATACCATTTTTCGGACAGAGGAAGGGCAGATCCGCCGTGCGGCTCATATATTAGAGGCTCTCTGTGCTGAGGAAACGTGATGTTCTTCCAAGGCAAAACAGCCGCTGCTAACAGCCGGCATAATACGAATAAAAATGTATCATCCTCACATTGAACCAGACAACCCAAAGTTTTGCACCACGGATTGGGATTTGTTGGAGCGTGTTAACAGAAAATAAAAAGGAGAAGGAAAATTCTATGATTTCAGAATATTTAAAACGGTATGCAGAGGAACGGTTTCGGCAGCGTCTGCCCTTTTTGGAAGCTGTCCGGGAAGAAATCCTTCAGGGATTAAAAGGATGTGGGGAAAAAGAGCAGGTTCTGATGAAATTTTTATACGGCACAATGCCTGTCCGCGATGCAGGGGAATACCCTTTTTCCGTATTTTTAAGCTATGTCACCCATTCTCTGATGGTATATCAGACTATGGAATGGTGCAGAGATCTGCCGGAAGATTTGTTTTTGCACTATGTTTTATATTACCGGGTTAATACAGAAGCCATCGAAGACTGCAGAAGGTTTTTCTATGATCAGCTATATGGGCGGATTCAGGGACTTTCTGCCCGGGAGGCTGTACTGGAAATTAATTACTGGGCCAGGGAAATCGGTACTTATGAAACGACAGATGATCGAACTATGTCGCCCCTTACTTTTTACCGCTGTGGAAAAGGAAGGTGCGGGGAAGAGTCTACATTTGCAGTAACGGCCTTTCGCAGTGTGGGGATTCCGGCACGTCAGGTCTATGTGCCCTGGTGGGCTCACTGTGATGATAATCATGCCTGGGTGGAAGTGTATGTAAATAGAAACTGGTACTTTTTGGGAGCATGCGAGCCAGAGGAAGCTCTGAACAAAGGCTGGTTTGCCAATGCTGCAGCCAGGGCTGTGATGGTTCATTCCCCCAGGTTTTCTGACTATCCTAAAAAAGACGGAGAAGGATTCCTAAAAGAAGAGGATATGCTGGTGTATGATAACCGTACCTCTGACTACGGTGAAACGAAAGAATATGAAATTCAAGTAGTAGATGAAAACCACCTTCCCATAAAGCAGGCTTGTCTTCAGATTGAACTTTTAAATATGGCAGAATATAACCGGATAGCCACTGTTTATTCGGATCAGGAGGGAAAGGCAAAGGTTGTTTTAGGCCTTGGAGATATCCGCATTCAAGGCAAAAAAGATGGATGCTATGGCGCTGCATTCGGTTCTGTGGGCCGAGAAGACGGCGTCTGCCTGAAATTAACGAAGCTCCCTGTCTGGGGCGCGTTGAACAGATGGATCGATGTAGATTTTGAAGCTCCAGCTGACGGGCCGGTTAACAAAGCAGTCCTTACCAAGCAGCAGAAGGAGAAAAACAGGCTTCGGCTGAAAGCGTGCGGCAGGCTGAACGATAAGCGGATCCGGGAATATTATAAGGAAGCGATAGCCAGGCAGTATCCCGATCAGGAAGAGATCCTGCAAAAGGCTGCCGGGAATTTCCATGAAATAATAAAGTTTTTAACGAAAGATGAAAATCCGGATCGAAAGCGCCTTCTTTCCTGCTTAGCAGACAAAGATTATAAGGATGTGAAAGCAGAGGTTCTGGAACAGCATTTAGCGATGTCTTCTCCTTTTCGGAAACAATGGGAGTCAAAGGGGGAACTTGAGCGTTATGTGCAGGATATCCTGAATCCCAGAATCTATTTGGAAGAACTTCAGGACTATAAAACGTTTATATGGAACTTTTTTGATTTTGGCAGGGAACAGGGACAGCGGTTAAAAGAAATATACTGCGAAAATCCAAAAGCCATTTGGGACCATATCAAAAGACGAACGCAGTTTGATCCGAAGCTGGACTATCAGTCTGTCTGTTCAACGCCAAAATGCTGCCTGAAAATGGCCTGGGGCAGTGTGCTGAGCCAAAAGATTTTATTTGTGGCTGTCTGCCGCACTCTGGGAATTCCGGCCAGAATCAATCCAGTAAATAAAGAAGCAGAATTTTACAGAAAGGGCAGTTTCCACCCGGTAAGCCAAAGTGAAAAGGAGCTTGTGAAAGCGTCACAGGAGATGGAATTTGGACAAGCAGTTCTTTTGTCAGAAGAGGGAATTCGCTGGAATTATTATCAGACATGGACCATAGGGCGGCTTTTGGGACAGGAAGTGGAAACCCTTAATTATTCCGGAATAAAATTTCAAGACGGACGGCTGACATTAACCCTGGAGCCTGGATATTACCGCATCATTACCGCAAACCGTCTTCCAAACGGAAACCAGCAGGCGTCAGAATATTGGTTTTGCCTGGAAAAAGGACAGGTGAAAGAAATTCCCATGAGGCTGCGGGAAGGAAAGCCAGAGGATATGCTGACTGCAAATAAGCTGGAGGATTTTGAGGTAATATACGGAAACAGAAGGGTTTCGGCTGCTTCTTTAACCGAAGGAAAACCTGCTGTTTTTGCGTTTTTATCAGAGGGCCAGGAACCTACAGAGCACGTATTAAATGAAATACTGGAGCAGGCAGATGCATTCCGGCAGATCCCTGCCCGGATTTTCTTTGTTCTTCAGGAGCCGGAGGCATTGGAAAATAAAACCATCCGGAAGGTTTTGAGAACAATTTCCAAAATCCAGGTTCTCTATGGAAAATTTGACGAAATTGTGGAAACCGTAGCAAGGCGTATGTATGTGGATCCGGACAGGCTGCCCCTTTTGCTGCTTACAAATCCGGGGCTGAATGGAATTTATGGGTGCAGCGGTTATCATGTGGGAAGCGTAGGGCTGATGATGAAGCTTTTGGAAATCAGCAGGAACCAGAAAGAAGACAAAAAACATAAAAAAGAATACAAATAGATGATGAATTGATTATCAAAAGCTGTATAATGGAACTATTCCATATGAAAGCGTGATGTGCAGACAGCGGGAATAGATTTTCAGACAGGCCTGCATCTGCAGCTAAAGGAAACGATATCAAAAAGCAAATGGGATATGAAATGTTTCCAAAAAGTTTTGTATGGGGCGCCGCTACCAGCGCCTATCAGATTGAAGGAGCCACGTTAGAGGACGGAAAAGGGATTGAATTTCTTTGACGGTATTTGGGAGAACTGGAACATGCGATTATGGATGGCGTGGATGTGCGCGGTTATTTCCAATGGTCCTTATTGGATAATTTTGAATGGTGCCGCGGCTATGGGGAACGGTTCGGATTAATTTACACAGACTATCAGTCACAAAAGCGGATTTGGAAAGATTCTGCTTACTGGTATCGGGATAAAATTCAAAAAGAAACGGCAGGATGTGTTTAAGAGGCTGCTGTATTCTTTTGAGGATGTCTGATTTTGCAGAAAACGAAATGGCACAAAAGACTTGGAAAGGGAAATCATTAACATGGGAATTTTATTTCATAAAGAAGAACAGCTATTTCAAATTATAACACCGAATACAGAATACTGCATTAAAATAGTGGATCAGCGCTACATCGGGCATGTTTACTATGGCAGGCGTCTGGAAGATCCCAGATGCGGCTATCTTCTGCGGACAGCAGAGCCGCCTTTTACCCCATCCGTCAACCAGAGAGAAAAAGGCGGGTTTATGGATTCCTTTCCCTTTGAATATCCTGCATGGGGAGTTGGGGATTACCGGGAAAGCTGTCTGAATGTCAGGACAGAGGCGGGGTATCGCGGATGCGAGCTGGTCTATGAAGACTACCGGATTTTGGATGAAAAGCCAGGCCTTCCAGGTCTTCCTGCCACCTTTGGCAAAGGCCAGACCTTAGAGATTATCTGTAAGGATCCGGTAATCGGATTAAAGGTAATTCTTTGCTACAGTGTTTTTGATGACAGTGATGCCATCATCCGCAGTGTTTTTTTGGAAAACCTCAGCCAGCAGCCTCTTTATATTGAAAAGGTGTTAAGCGCCTGCCTGGATATGGATGCAGAAGAGTTTGATCTTTTAACGTTAAATGGTGCCTGGGGGAGGGAACGCTGTATCGAGCAAAATCCCCTGTCCTATGGAAAGCATGGAATTTCCTCTGTCAGGGGCGAGTCCAGCCATCAGGAGCATCCATTCCTGGCAGTGATGGAACGCCGGGGCCATCAGGATCAGGGGCAGGTGTATGCCATGAACTTTGTTTATTCCGGCAATTTCCTGGCCCAGGCAGAGAAAAGTCAGTTTAATAGCCTTAGAATGGTTATGGGGATTCATCCGGAAGGGTTTGAATGGATGCTGGAGCCAGGAAAAACCTTTGCCTCGCCGGAGGCAGTCTGTGTTTATTCTGATCAGGGGCTTGGCAAAATGAGCCGTATTTTCCATGACTTGTATCGGAATCATCTGATCCGCAGCCCATATCTCCATACAAAACGTCCGATTTTAATTAATAACTGGGAAGCCACCTACTTTGATTTTGATTCAGAAAAGCTTATTGCAATTGCAAAAGAGGCCAAAAAGTCAGGAATTGAGATGCTGGTAATGGATGACGGCTGGTTTGGGAACCGCAATAATGACGACAGTTCCTTAGGCGACTGGCAGGTAAATGAGGAGAAGTTAAAGGGAGGCCTGAAAGCTTTGACAGACAGCGTAAGGGCAGAAGGGCTTTTGTTTGGAATCTGGTTTGAACCGGAGATGATATCTCCAGACTCTCGGCTTTATAAAAGTCATCCGGACTGGGCGTTAAAGCTTCCCGGCAGGGAAGGCACCTTAATCCGTGCTCAGTATGTGCTGGATTTATCCAGGCCGGAGGTGGTGGATTATGCGTATGAATCTGTAGCTTCTATTTTGAGAAGCTGTGATATTTCTTACGTTAAATGGGATATGAACCGCCAGCTTACGGATGTGGGAAGTATTTATTTAGATTCGGCCCGGCAGGGGGAATGCTTCCATCGGTATGTTCTGGGAGTTTATCAGCTTCAGGAGCGGTTGATTCAGGAATTTCCGGATTTGCTTTTGGAGAATTGTTCCGGAGGCGGAGCCAGGTTTGATCCTGGTATGCTGTATTACAGCCCCCAGATCTGGTGCTCAGACGATATGGACCCGGTGGAGCGTCTGTCAATCCAGGAAGGAACTGCTTTGATTTATCCGCTGGGAACCATAGGAGCTCATGTGTGTGACTGCCCCAATCACACCACAGGAAGGACTACGCCCTTTACCACCAGAGGGCATGTGGCGTTAGCCGGAACATTTGGGTATGAGCTTGACATTACCAGCATATCAAAAGAGGACCGGGAGCAGATACCGGAACAGATCCGGCTATATCATAAATATCAGCCGCTGATCCGGGAAGGTGATTACTATCGGATTGGATCCTGGCGGGAAACAAAGAAGTATGACTGCTGGCAGGTAGTTTCCAAAGATCAGAAGGAAGCTCTTGTTACCTATGTACAGGTGCTGACAGAACCAAATTACCGCAGCCGGAAGCTTTATCTGAAAGGGTTAAACCCTAAGGCAGAGTACCGCCTGGAAATAGAAGATCAGAAGGCCTTAAAAAAGAGAGCAGATGAGAAAAACGGAAATGTGGCCCGGCGTCTTTTGGAATCAGACGGACAGGTTTACAGCGGCCGTCTTTTGATGCAGGGGGGTTTTCTAATACAGCGGCTGGAAGGGGATTTTCAAAGTCTGCTGTTCCATTTTGTACAGGTTTAACAAATGCAGACTGCGGGGAAGGGGCGGAAGATCCGGGTCAGGAGCGGCCTATTATTACACTGCCGCCGCGCTTTCGCCCCGGAAAAAACGCCGCGGCAGTGTAAAATAGTTTAAAACGGTTTAAAACAGGGCAATTACAGACTGGCGTTCTACGATTTCTACATCCAGCACCACATGGACAGGGGGTTCCTCCTCTGTTTCTGCCAGCATTTTTTCCAGAAGAAGCTGAGTAGCAACCTGGGCTTTCTGGGCAATATTCTGGGATACGGATGTAAGCTTGGGAGTGGTAAACTGACACAAGCTCATATCGTCATATCCCACAATCGAAAGGTCTACCGGAATCCGGAGTCCTCCCAGCCTGGCGCCTTCCATAACGCCAATGGCACAGATATCAGCAGTAGTTACAACGGCAGAAATACTGTTGCTCATGGATGCAATCCGCTTCCCGGCAGCCAGGCCGCCTTCATAGGAAGCAGGATAGGCCAGCACGTATTCTTCACGGAAGGGAATGCCGCATTCCTCTAAGGCCTGGCGATAGCCAAGGAACCGTTCTGTCAGGATATAATTGCCTTTATAATCTGCAACAAATGCCACATGGGTATGGCCTTTGTTGATCATATATTTTGTAGACAGATATAAGCCCTTCCTGTCGTCGGAACACACCGTAATCAGTTTCGGAAGCTGAACGGGGCTGTCGAAAATTACGATGGGGCAGGAAGATTTAGCGATAAACTTGTCGATGCTTTCAATAAAATCGGGAAAAAGGAAAATCATCCCGTCCAGGTTCCAGTTTTTCAGAAATTGAAATACATCATTTTCGCTGTTTACAGAACGGATCATTAAGTGATAGCCGTTTCGGCACAGCTCCTGTTCGATAATTCCAATCATAGTACTGATATAAGGGTTTTCCAAATAGTTCTTCCCAGTTTCATATACCGTAATAATCACTCCAATGATATTGGAGCTTTTTTTGGTTAGGCTGCGGGCGCTTAAATTTGGGATATAGCCCCAGTCCTCAATAATCTTATTAATCTTTTCAGCAGTCTGGGCCGATACCCGGCTGCTTTTTCCATTAATCACATTGGAAACGGTCATCATACTGACTCCCGCTTTTTCGGCAATATCTTTTAAGGTTAATTTTTCCATATCTTATTTATCCTCATATAACTTAAGTTTATAGATTAAGCAGTTTTATTATAACATTCCTATATTTATAACTTTATAAACTCTTTAAATTTATTATAAACGAAATGAAAGAAAAGGTCAATCAATGTAATACAATTGATTATATATATTATGCACAAAAAATACCGATATAAATTGTATAAAACATAAAAATAGTAAGACGGTATTGACGAATTACTGAAAATATGTTAGTTTAATAATAGATTTAGCGCTAAACCAAAAATGACAGCAGAACCGATTCATCCAGTTCGGAAACCTGCTGTAAGACGGAAATATGAAGATGAAACAGACTGAAAACGAAGACGGAGGTAAAGGTAATGAAAAAGAAATTTATGGCAGCGATAACGGCAGCAGCGGTTGCGGCAGCAGCTTTGGCAGGATGCGGCTCAGGTTCCGGCTCCGGAAGCAAAGCGTCAGCAGACGGGGGGGCAGCTTCAGCAGAGGCTCCTACAGAACCCTTTGGAGATACGATCAAGTATGATCCCAGCGTAGCGATCAATGATGGAAAAGATATTACCGTTGAGCTTTGGGAATGGGGCAGCGATGAACTGTTCCAGGAGATCATTGACGGTTATCAGGCCATCCATCCAAATGTAACCATTAAGCTGGTGAACAATCCATGGGAAGATTACTGGACTAAGCTTCCTTTAGCGTTGGATGGGGAAAACGGCCCAGCGCTTTTTAACGTACATAACAGCTACCATGAAAATTTGATTAATTACCTGGCTCCCCTGGAGATATCACTGGAAGATTTGCAGGCTGATTTTACTGGTGTGGAAGCCCATGTAATTGACGGCAAAGTTTACTATATCGATTACGGCATGATGACAGGTTCCGTATATTACAACAAGGATATGTGGGAAGCAGCCGGGCTTACAGAAGGAGATATTCCAAAGACCTGGGATGAGATGCGGGAGGTTGCGAAGAAGCTGACTATCAAGGAAGGAGATCGGCTGATTCAGGCAGGGCTGAACTTTAATGATGATTTCCACCAGAACTATTTGCTGGGATTAAATTATCAGTTAGGAGAAAATCTTTTCCTGGAAGACGGAAGAACACCTAATGTAACATCAGATGCCATGAAAAAAACCATGCAGATGCTGGTTGATCTTTACAAAGTAGACGGAGTTGGTTCTGAGAACTTTGGCGAGAAAGGATCTGACAGTTTCGGCCAGGGGCAGTCTGCTATGGTAATCCAGTGGGGACATTACTATAATACGTTAAATACCACCTGGACTGACATTAATTTCGGCGTGTTTGAGATTCCTACTTTTGACGGAAATCCATATGCATATAACCGATATAACGGTGAATCTACCTTTGGCATTAATAAAAACGCTTCAGCAGAGCAGCAGGCAGTGGCTCAGGATTTTGTAAAATACTTCCTGGCAAATGATGACGCACAGATCGCATTTAATCTGGCTATGAGTACCTTCCCGGCTAAAAAGTCCCTGGCAGACAGCCCGGCAATTATGGAAAATCCGTCCTTAAGCGTACTGGCAGAGCATATCGATCATTACATCTGGCCAGGACCAATGCCTTCTACTATGGAAACTTCATTAAAGAAAGCAGGCCAGGATATCTTCTTCAACGGGGTGGATATTGATACTGCATTAAATGAAGCACAGGAAACCATTATCCGGGATATGAAGAGCAGCACCTTCCAGTCTGTGGAACATTTATATAAGTATGCAAAGTAAAGAGATTAGCAAATAAAAGCAAAAATCAGGTATTGATAAAAAGACAGCCCGGCATTTCATAAATATAATGGACCAATGGCAACGAAAGGCCATAATTTTGAAGTGCCGGGGAACAAGGGAGGGAAACCTATGTTTACAAAGTCACATCCGCTGCAAAGCAAAAGTGAGATTATTCTTCGCAATATTGTAGTGATTGCAATGGTTTTGTTTTTTACCGTATTCTTGATTATTCCCATCGGAATTGCATTTGCAGGAAGCTTCCATGAATGGAACCCATTAAGCGGAACGTACCGTTTTCTCGGTCTGGAAAATTATAAAGAAGTGCTGGTAAGCTCTTTATTCTGGAAGTCATTTTTAAATACCGTTATTTTTTCAGTCGTAGTAATTATTTTCCGGGTAGGATTAGGATTAGCGATTGCGTATGCGATTTATTCCGCATTGATCAAATACAAAAGCTTTTTCCGCTCCATTTTCTACATGCCAGTGGTAACGCCTATGGTGGCAGTGGCATTTGTGTGGAAGTTTATGTATAATCCTCAGATCGGCACAGTGAATCAGATGCTTGGCTTAGATATTAACTGGCTGATGAACCCGAAAACCGCATTGGCTGCCGTTATTATCATGACCATCTGGAAGGATTTTGGATATGCAGTGGTTATGTATATGGCAGGGCTTTATTCTCTTCCCTCAGATGCACTGGAAGCAGCAAAGGTAGACGGAGCAAATTCCTGGCAGAATTTCCGTTACATTACCTTTCCTCTTTTAAAGCCAATGACTCTGTTTGTTACCATCACCTCAATTATTTCTTATATTCAGGCTTATGTTCAAATTTTGATTATGACGGAAGGCGGGCCAGGAACAGCAACGTATTTATCCTCTTACATTATTTATGATGAGGCGTTTGTGAAATATAATTTTGGATATGCGTCAGCTTTGTCCTTTGTCTTGTTTGTGATTACAGCAGGATTTACCTGGCTGTCTTTTAAGGTTTCCGGAAACGAAGAATAAGAGAGAAGGGTGAAAGAAAAAAAGAAGGAAGGACGAAATGCAAACACACATCTTTCACCTACTATGTTTGCGCCTCAAATGAAACCATAGGTTTTTTCTTGAGGCTTGGTACAATTTATGAGAAGGAAAGTATGTGCCGTAGGTTTAAACGTAATATTAGTTCTGCTGGGGCTGATTACCGTATATCCTTTTATCTGGATGCTGTTTTCTTCTTTTAAGGAAAACAGAGAAATTATGGCTTTGGAACAGCATTTGCTGCCCCAGGTGTTTACCATTAACAATTATATCAACATGAATGCCCGGTTTAATTTTATGCGGTTTTTTGCAAACAGTTTATTTGTTACCATTGTAATTACTTTAGCTGTGATTTATACCAGCACCATCTGCGGCTTTGTATTAAGCAAATATAAGTTTAAAGGCAGAAACCTTTTGTTCGGATTTGTGCTTAGTACCATGATGATTCCATGGTGTGTAACGATTATTCCTAAATATTCCATGATTCAGTCATTTGGATGGCTGGACAGCTACAAGGCTTTGATCGTTCCGGCATTATTCAGCGGTTTTGGTATTTTTAATATGAAGCAGCACATTGCCACACTGCCGGATGAAATTTTGGAAGCGGCCAGAATCGACGGGGCCAATGAGTTTTTTATTTTTCACCGTATCATCTTCCCTATGGCAAAAAATGGAATTTCCAGTATTGCAATTTTTCAGTTCCTGTGGGCGTGGGAAGACTACCTGTGGCCTTATCTGGTAATTAATGCGAAGGAGAAACAGCTTTTGGCAGTTGGGCTTAAGATGTTCAGCGGGCAGTATTCCACAGACTACGGCGCATTATTTGCGGCTACCGCTATTTCCATTATCCCGGTATTGCTGATTTATTTGATTTTCCAGAAGCAGTTTATCGCTGGCGTTGCTTCTGCAGCAGTAAAAGGCTGATGAAAACCGCCGGAAGAATGGTTATTTGACATAAAGGAGAGTAGAAATATGAAAGACATTTACAGAGTTGCAATGCGTCCGCTGGCGCTGCCTGAGAATCAGATTACGGGAAAACACTACCGGATTACCATGCTGACAGAAGGACTGATCCGCTTAGAATACAGCGAAGACGGAATTTTTGAAGACCGTGGGACACAGATGGTTTTTTATCGTGATTTTCCGAAAACGGATTACCGCCTGATAAAGACCGGGGACGGAATTGAGATTCATACTTCCCGCATTCAGTTAATTTATAATGAAAAGGAGTTTTCTCCCAATGGGCTGAGTATCCAAGTAAAAGGGAATCTCAGCGCTTATCACAGCATTTGGCGTTACGGGGAAGAAATCCATGATTTAAAAGGAACTGCCAGAACTCTGGATGAGGCAGACGGGGCGGTTAAGCTGGAACAGGGAATTCTTTCATATTTTGGCTATTCTATGATTGATGACAGCCATTCTCAGGTATTGCTGGAAGATGGGTGGGTAGAACCGAGAAAGAAGGGAATTTGTGATCTTTATTTCTTTGGATACGGCCATGATTATAAAGAAGCTCTGAAAGATTTTTATTATCTGTGCGGGAATCCTCCTATGCTTCCCCGATATGCACTTGGCAACTGGTGGAGTCGGTTTTATGCTTACACGGAAGAAAGTTATCTGGATTTAATGGATCGGTTTGAAGAGGAGCAGCTTCCATTTTCTGTGGCAGTTATTGATACAGACTGGCATTTAATGGATATTGATCCTAAATATGGAAGCGGCTGGACCGGATATACCTGGAACCGGGAGCTGTTCCCGGATCCAGCCAGATTTCTTGGAAAGCTTCATGAAAGGGGGATCCGGACTACTTTAAATATCCATCCGGCAGAAGGGGTAAAGCCTCATGAGGAAATGTATGAAGAAATGGCGAAGTCCCTTGGTGTGGATTATACCAATGAGGATCCGGTAAACTTTGATCCGGCAAGTCAGGAATATATGGAACGGTATTTTGAATGCCTTCATCATCCCAGAGAAGAAGAGGGAGTGGATTTTTGGTGGATTGACTGGCAGCAGGGAAATAGCAGCAAGGTGGAAGGACTGGATCCCTTGTGGATTTTAAATCATTATCATTTTCTGGATAATAAACGTTCTGGAAAACGCCCTATGACGTTTTCCAGGTATGCAGGTCCGGGAAGCCACCGATATCCGGTAGGATTCTCCGGAGATTCCATTATCACATGGAAGTCCCTGGACTTTCAGCCGTATTTTACAGCCAATGCCTCAAATATCGGATATGGATGGTGGAGTCATGACATTGGCGGTCATATGATGGGATATAAGGATGATGAAATGACTGCCCGCTGGACACAATTTGGAGCCTACTCGCCGATTCTCCGTCTTCACAGTTCTAAAAGTGAATTTAACGGAAAAGAACCATGGAGATTTAAACAAGAAGTCAGAAAGGTAATGGGAGAGGCGCTGCGTGAGAGGCATCGGATGATCCCTTACTTATATTCCATGAATTACCGGAGTTATAAAGAAGCCCTGCCTTTGATCTGCCCCATGTATTATGAGCATCCAAACGAAAAGGAGGCTTACCAGGTGCCTGGTCAGTACTATTTTGGAAGCGAGCTGATTGTGGCTCCCATTACCTCTCCAAGGGTTCCGAAGCTGAATATGGCTTCTGTTACGGTGTGGCTGCCAGAGGGACGCTGGTATGATATTTATACAGGCATGATGTATGCCGGCGGAAGAAGTTTGGTAATGTACCGGGATTTAAACAGTATTCCGGTTTTGGCAAAAGCAGGGGGGATCCTGCCCTTTACCAAAGAGATTTCACCAAAGGAGGCAGGAGAAAATCCCCATTCTTTGTGGATTCGGGTTTTTGCCGGAGCCTGCGGATCCTTTACTTTGTATGAGGATGATAATGAAACCTGCGGATATGAGGATGGGATTTGTGCGAAAACAGTTATGACTTACGCACATCCCTCCGGCGGATTCACAGGAACCGATTTCATTCATGATGGTGCCATAGCAGGGCATGGGGGGGACTGTGAACAAATGGAAGAGGAAAATGGCAGTTGTCAGGCAGTTTTTGCTGTTGAGCCGGTAAAAGGAGAGAATCAGCTTATTCCGGAAACCAGAAGCTATCAATTGGAATTTACCGGATTCTTGCCAGATGCAGTCAAACAGCTTACAGTAAGAACAGGTGAAAAAACCCTGAGCCGGGATGAATTCACTGCTTATTACAGCCGAAAGAAGCAGGCCGTGATAGTTGAACTGGAAGAAGTCAAAACAGCAGAAGGCATCCAGGTGTTCCTGCCCGGCCATCAGAAAGCTGAGAACAATCATGTAATGGATCGGGCATTTGCGCTTTTGGATCAGGCAGAGATTGAATTCTGCCAAAAGGATAAGATTTACAATCTGCTTCAGCATGAGAGCAGAGGGTTCCTTCTGCCGGCACAGCTTTGTGCCATGGAGGTTGAGGGAAATCTTTATGAAGCATTGCTGGAGCTGCTGACCGGACTGTAATTTACACTTGTTTTTTACAGGCAGATCCGTTAAGATGATGATATCAGAAAGAATGCCCCAAATATCTATGGCAGAAATGAATTTTCAGATCCGCTTCAGGCCATGTTTGGCTTGGAGCGGATAATAGAAAACATGGGCAGAATGGAGGAAACATGAAAACACCGTGGTGGAAAGAAGCTGTGGTCTACCAGATTTATCCCAGAAGCTTTATGGACAGCAATGGGGACGGAATCGGAGATTTAAACGGAATTACAGAAAAGCTGGATTATTTAAAAAAGCTGGGGATTGATGTAATCTGGATGTCGCCTGTCTATCAGTCGCCAAATGATGATAATGGATATGATATCAGCGATTATCAGGCGATTATGAAAGAATTCGGAACCATGGAGGATTTTGACCGCCTGCTTTCGGAAGCACATAATCGGGGGATTCGGATTGTGATGGATTTAGTAGTGAACCATACATCAGATGAGCATACCTGGTTTGTGGAAAGCCGAAAAAGTGAAAAAAATGAGTATTCAGATTATTATATCTGGAGAGATGGGAAGCCTGATGGAACAGCGCCAAATAACTGGGGCTCCTGTTTTGGAGGCTCTGCATGGCAGTATGACAGCGAAAGAGGCCAGTATTATCTTCACTTGTTTTCAAAAAAGCAGCCAGATTTAAATTGGGATAACCCGAATGTGCGAAGGGAAATATTTGATATGATGACCTGGTGGTGCGAAAAGGGGATTGACGGTTTTCGCATGGATGTTATCAGCATGATTTCCAAAACAAAGGAAATGCCTGACGGGGAAATAGGAAATGGATTATACGGAAACTATGGCCCTTACTGCATTCATGGACCCAATGTTCATCAGTATCTGCAGGAAATGAATAAAACTGTATTATCCCGTTATGATCTGATGACAGTAGGCGAAACCCCGGGAGTTACTCCAGAGCTGGCCTGCCTTTATGCAGGGGAAGATACTCATGAATTAAACATGGTGTTCCAGTTTGAGCATGTGGACGTTGCTGGAAGATTCGGAAAATGGGATGACCAGAAGATGCCTCTTGTCAGGCTTAAAAATATTCTTTCCAAGTGGCAGAACGAGCTGTCTGGAAAGGCATGGAACAGTCTGTTCTGGGATAACCATGACCAGCCAAGAGCCGTATCCCGCTTTGGAGATGACCGTCCGGAGCATAGAGTTATGTCGGCGAAAATGCTGGCTACCTGCCTTCACATGATGCAGGGAACCCCTTATATTTACCAGGGGGAAGAATTAGGAATGACCAATTATCCCTTTGAATGCAAGGAAGATTTCCGGGATATTGAAAGCATCCACGCTTATGAGGAATGGTGTGAAAGCGGCAGAGTGCCCCATGAAACATTTTGGCCCTGTATTGCTGCCATTAGCCGTGACAATGCCCGTACTCCTATTCAGTGGGATGATACTCCCAACGGGGGATTCACAAAGGGAACACCCTGGATTCCCGTTAATCCCAACTATAAAGAGATCAATGCAAAAGCAGCATTAGCGGATCCGGATTCAGTCTTTTACTACTATCAGAAATTAATTGCTCTCAGGAAACAGTATCCGGTAATCGTTCATGGAACCTACTGCCTGCTTTATCCGGACAGCGAAGAACTGTTTGTGTATACAAGAGAATACCAAGGAGAAAAGCTTTTGACAGTATGCAGCTTTACCGATCATAAAGTATCCTTTGAACTGCCGGAAGAATTTGTAAATGGTGA
>JAAWIS010000149.1 GCA_022796475.1 Lachnospiraceae bacterium
GTCATTATGGATGTTGCATTTGCTAATGACTTTGGATTTTAGCGTAAGGTGGTGTTAACATGAACGATTTTCATTATGAAGGCGATAAAAAGCTTTTGGAAAAAATGCAGAATAATTTCGCAGGTAAGATAAGCGTAAGGACTTGACCAAAAGAATAAAAGAGGGAGCAAATGTTCCGAAAGGGAAACAAGGGCTGAAAAGCACTGAATTTATGGGGCTGTCGCACTAAGTAAAACATATACAAGATATAGTATAGAAGGATGTTTCAAACTAGCTATATCTTGTATCATTTTTCTTAATGGGACAGCCCCTTTTTCAGTACCCTCATAAAATGAGCATTTCCGGCGTTGCTTTATGCTTGCTCTAAAATGGCTATATTGACATCCAGTATTTTTGCCATTGCCATTAAATGGTTGAAGAAACTTGTTTGTATCCCTGTGATTGAAGCAGGGTAAGAATCTCTTTCATCATAGCTGTAGCAATTCCCAATCCACGATATTCTTTATAGATGGAGATTTCCGATAAAAATTCATGCTTAAAACTTTTTATTGTCGCAAAGGGCTACTGTTTTCTCTTTCCATAGCGTTTTGGAATCTTATTTTCTTCAAAATCCTTGCAGATTACCTTGTAATAGACAGATATTACCTTATAAAATGTATCAATCTCCGCAGGTGTACATTCTTTTTGAATTTCGCTTAGCGTTTTCGTGATATCCAGCGTATCATAAAGCTTATGAGCCCGGCTGATCTGGAAACCGCATTTCGTAACATAGAGGCATACATTTTTTGCATTGCCCTCTTTTTTTTCCTTTTTCACAAGGCCAAGGGATTCTAATTTGCTTACAATCTGAGAAATGGCACCTTTTGTTTTGTGCCAGTAATTGGTCAATTCCGTAACGGTGGTTCCCGGGTGATCCTCTATATACGTGAGGGTGTGAGCTTCAATCATGGTCAAAGGGTCACCATTTCCATAATCGTGTTCCGAATAGATATAGTCATTGTAACGCATTACAAATTCATAGATCACATTATGGCGGTCATTCATCACCTGGAATGTTTGATCGATAAAGCTGCTTTCAGAATCAGACGCGGCAGTGATATCCGGATTTTCCAACACACAGGGGCTTTTGCTGGAAGCATTATTCTGCTCTTCTGATGTAACGGAAGCTGCCGGAGAGGATGGGTTTTCTTCTGCTGCAGATTCTTCTGAATTTGGTTTATCAATTAATCTTTTTTCTTCTAATCTATCATCTGCCATAAATAATTTCCTTTCTTTGAGATACAGATAAAAATAGTTAATATAAAAACTATAATGGTTATTTCGTTAACTATTATACTACAAATACTGTAAAAATCAAGATATAATTCATATATTGACTTTTTATAAATAAAAATAGTTTAAATAATAAACAAAAAGTATTGACAAAACTATGTGCTGATGCTATTATATAGCTACAATAATAGTTTAATAATTAAACTATAAGCAAAACAAAAAATAATGCATGAATGGAGGAAAAACAATGAACACCAAGTACAATTTTGATCAAATCGTGAACCGCCGCGGAACCAGTTGCCTGAAGTATGATTTCGGGATGAAGCGCAAAGGAAGGGATGACTTGCTTCCTCTCTGGGTGGCAGACATGGATTTTGCTCTGCCTCAGGAAATTCTGGACGAGTTTCATAAGAGAATAGACTGCGGCATTTTCGGCTATACAGATCCGGATGAGGAGTATTACAAAGCTGTAGACAAATGGTTTTTTGAGCATCACGGCTACCATGTGGATCCGGAAACTGTAACTGTGGGATGTGGTATTGTCTACGGGCTGGCTACAGGCGTCAAGGCCTTCACTGAGGAAGGGGATGCTGTACTGATTCAGCAGCCAGTGTATTATCCATTCCGTGAGGTGGTTGAGGACAATAAAAGGATCTTTATTAATAATCAGCTTCATTATAATAACGGAACTTATACCATAGATTTTGAAGATTTTGAGAAAAAGATTGTTGACAATCATGTAAAAGTATTTATCTTGTGCAATCCTCACAACCCGGTGGGCAGAGTCTGGACCAAAGAGGAGCTTGAAAAATTAGGGGATATCTGTCTGGCCCATGACGTTGTGATTATGGATGATGAGATTCACTGCGATTTTATTTATGAAGGACACAAGTTTACAAGCTTTATGGCACTGGATTCCAAATATCAGGAAAACCTGGTGCTGTATACATCTCCAAGCAAAACATTTAATGTTGCAGGTTTTCAGCCGGCCAATATTATTATTCCGAACAAAGAGCTTCGGGAAAAATACCGTCAGGCCAATGCAGGGGCAGGCTATAGCCAGGGCAATATCATGGGGATGACTGCAGTGAAGGCATGTTACACCAAGGGAGATCAATGGGTAAAGGAGTTGGTAGACTATATTGCAGGCAATATTGCATACGTAAGAGAATTTGTAAAAATCAACTTCCCCAAGGCAGTTTTTGTAGAGCCAGAAGGTACATACCTGGCATGGATTGATTTTTCCGCCTACGGATTTACCGATGAGGAACTGGAACATATTATGGTGGAGGAGGCAAAGCTGTGGCTGGATTCCGGTAAGGTGTTTGGACCGGCGACGGCACAGTTTGAGAGATTTAACCTTGCGTGTCCACGTTCTGTTGTGGAGCAGGCATTTCAGCAATTGAAGGATGCGATGGATCATCATTCGAAATGGAATTAGGAAACGAAAACTATCAGGGGGAAAATAACATGAAAAGTATATGGAATACATATAAATCTTCGTTTATGCTTCTGGGAGCCATGGTTGTAGGAGGAGTCGTGGGATTATTCTGGGGGAAAGGCGCTTCCATCTTACAGCCTGTAGCTGATACATTTTTAAATCTCTTGTATTGCTGTGTTGTACCGCTTATTTTTTGCTCTTTGACAGCGGCAATTTCCAAAATGGAGGATCTGGCAAAGCTTAAGAAGATTATGATTACATTTCTTGCAGGCACCATTATAACTGGAGTGGTAGCATGTCTGTTTATGATGCTTCCGGCCTTGATTTTTGATCCGGGAAAAGGAGCAGTGCTTGATTTGACAGAGGATGTGGCGGATGCATCTGGAAGCATGAATTTCCTGGCAATGTTTACGGTAGGGGATTTTCCGCTTCTGTTTTCAAAGGCAAATTTAATGGCCTTGATCGTGTTCACTGTTATCTTTTCTATTGCTGTGATTCTTGCGGGAGAAAAAGGCAAACCCATTGTGCACGCCATGGACTGCATGACAGAGGTGATTGTCAAGGTGATCGGAATTGTTATGAAGCTTGCCCCTCTGGGACTGGGATGCTACTTTGCCATTCTTATCGGTCAATACGGGAAAGAGGTAATCGGACCTCTTTCCAGAGGAATTATAATGTATCTGGTTGTGGTGTTCGCTTACTATGTATTTTCTCAAACTGCTATGGCCTACATCGGCGCAGGCGCTGAAGGGGTAAAAGCCTGGTGGAAAGGGGCGGCCACTCCTACGCTGACAGCCCTGGGAACCTGCTCGTCAGCAGCAACGCTTCCGCTGAATCTGATACATGCGAAAGAAATTGGAATCCCGAATGAGATTGCAGATATTTCTGTGCCTCTTGGAGCCAATCTCCATAAGGATGGAGCATGTATTATTCAGATTTTAAAGATTTCTCTTCTTTGTTCCGTATTTGGCATCAACTATGCCACACCAAGAAACCTGATTATGTCAGTTGTAGTTGCGGTAGTTGCTTCCGTAGTCATGGGGGGAATTCCTGCAGGCGGATACGTTGCCGAGATTTTTATCATATCTGTATTTGGCTTTCCGACCGTATCCATCCCGATTATGGTACTAATTGGAACCATCACAGATGCACCAGCTACGGCGATCAATGTTACTGGTGATACTGGTCTGGCAATGATCATTGCCA
>JAAWIS010000150.1 GCA_022796475.1 Lachnospiraceae bacterium
TGTATCGGAGTGGCGGGATTCGAACTCGCGACCTCCGCCTCCCTAAGACGGCGCTCTAACCAAGCTGAGCCACACCCCGTGACACAATTAGTATTATAATGGGTTTCAGAGAAAAATGCAAGAGTTTTTTAAAAAAATTTGCAAATTAAAAATTGCAGTCCGTTTGAGACATCAACCATCTCCATAACATGCAGTGAAACGCCAGGATGGTTTTCGGCATAAAAAGCTTCCAGATAGTCATAGCTTATATTTTCAATGTTCATAAATACAACAAATACACTTGGGTCTTTGTAAAGGGCTGGCGCCGGATCTGAAATTCCTGCTCGCTCAAATTTTTTATCATACCATGGACTGTTGGAAATCCAGCTGCCCATATAAAAGAAATTATCATATTCAGAGGCAGGGCGTTGTAGGGCATCTTCGGTAAAGTATTCGAAAGAAGCTATATCTATATAGTAAACATTTTCAGGATGTGCATGAAAATAATCTTTTATGTCTGCAAAGGATTGGGAAAATTGACAGCGCGATGCTGCTTCCCAGGCGGCGGCATTTGCCTTTGGAAAACCAAAACGAAGACAGATGAAGGAGAGGAAAGCAAACGATACGATCCAGAAACCGGAACAAGGCCGTTTCCGGGAAATATCGTGCGGTGACCATATTCTATATTTAAAGGCCACGGCCAGCAGTATGATAAGCTCCGCCAGATAAATGGACTGAGAAACTCTGGAAGGGAGTCTGCCGTTAAAAAGCAGGTATGTCCAAATGACCATACGGGACCCCCCCAGAAACAGGATATCCCGGAGAGCATTTCTTTTTTGACATAGGAGGCTGCCAAGAAAGAAAAGGATGTAACAGCAGTAAACCAACAGATTTAAAGGCCTGTCAACATAGGATGTGTGTCGTTGAATAAAGGCAGAGGCTGTTTCCAGCAGCATGCCGGGCAGCTTTGCGGGAGCAAAGGAGTTTTCCTGCTTGTTTATTTTCTTGAGGGCTTCAAAGGATCTGTCATTTATGGCTGAATCCAGCATAATACAGTAGTGTTGGGAGGCAGCTTCATATGAAGAACGGCTTATATTTAGTAGCTCGTAGGTTTCTTTGTGAGTATCATAATCCGGAAAGCCGTCATAGTCGTATATTTCCGCACGCGCTTTTGAGTAAGCAGAAAAAGTAGTCCATTGTTCTTCCTGATAAGCCAGCTTTTCTATAAGAAAAAGGGAAGCCAGCATTACTGTAAATATGCCCGCCAGAGCCAGAAGGCTTTTCCGCTGTTTGGGGGATTTTGTGTCCAGCCATTTCCCTAATCCGATCATGCCGATAAAGGGAAGGAACATGAAAAGCACTTGACTTCGAATACAAAAAGCACAGGCGGAAAGCAATAAAAAGGATATATAATTTTTTACGGTTTCTTGAATGGAATCGCAGGGAGAGGCCAACATAAAAAGAAAGAGTGCGCTGCACCCGGCCATGGCGGCCACTGTGGTAAATTGCAACTGTACTATGTGCAGAAACAGAAAGCCGTAACTGAAGAAACAAAATAGTATAATGGTAAGCAACCGTACCAGCAGACTTTTTTCAATTAGAAGAAGATTGCTTAATACGATGGTCATGAACAAACCGATGGTGAAACATAAAAGCAGTCCATACCAGGGGAGAGCTGGAAACATACGATACAGCACTGAAAGAAGCAGTCCCACAGGATAGGAAATATGGAACAGGTGACTTTGCGGAACCCCGCACATTTCCCCGGAAGCAAGCTGCTTTAAAAATAAATCATCATTTGTCTGAAAGATAAAGGGTGAAAGTCTACGAAAAATAAAAAACAGAAGAGCAACTATCAAAGCGGAAAAAAGGCCAACGACGTATAACTCTAAAGATTTATATAAAGAGTGATTTTTCTTTTGGGCAGAAGACCGGTTGTTTGATAAGAAATTCATACAGTATTGCTCCTTGAAATATTTTTGGAAAATAATTATAACTATTATGACTATTTTATGAAATAGCAGGAAGATTGTCAATTTATTTTATGCAATAAGAACAATATCATGAATTAGCCAGCAGAGCTTTTCAATATGCTTTTTACGCTCGGTGCAAAATCGTATTGACATCCACACTGAGATGTGATATTTTTGAAAAAATCTTTTGAAAGGAGTATCGCGATGGTATTTGAATGCAAGCAAATAATCCTAAAAGATGGCAGAACAGCCATTTTGAAAAGTCCGCGCGTTGATGATGCGGAAAAAATGCTGAACTACATAAAGAAATCCTGCGATGAAACTGATTTCCTTCTTCGTTATCCCGAAGAATGGAATATCACAGTTGAACAAGAGGAAGCATGGGTAAATCGTCTGCGCTCGTCTTCCGATACAATGGGGATCACCTGCTATGTTGATGGTGAAGTTGCTGGCAACTGTGAGATCAGTTTTCAAAGCGGTATGAAAGTTTCACATAGGGCAACCATTGCTATTGCAATTCTCAAAGACTATTGGAATCTTGGAATTGGTTCTGCGATGTTTGAGGAACTGGTTGCCGCCGCACAAAAACGGGGGACTGAGATCATGGAGCTTGAGTTCATAGAGGGTAATGAACGTGCGAAGCATCTCTATGAGAAATTCGGATTTCGCGTCGTTTCTGAAAAGTCGAATGCGATCAAGCTCAAAGACGGTACTTATTTGAGTCAGTTCTATATGCAGAAATATTTGTGTGAGATATAGGCTTCCTGATTTTTCTGGAAAAGTTCTGAGGCGAATCCTGAACTTCAGGATCAGGACGGGAGACAACAGAGTTCGAATGGAATAACTGATTCCAGAGTTATTCCATTCCAGATTCATCTGCCGTGTGAAACAGTGATTGTTTCCATAAAATTATTGTATTCTTTCCGCAATCATAATATCCATACAATGCTGATGAGGGAATCCGCCGCTATTGCAGTTAAAAATTATTTCTTCTATTTTATGCATTTTCCAATCATGATAGAGCATAAAGAGTTCTCCGGAATTCCAGCGAAAACGATTGGTATTTTTCTCCGGCGGAACTTCCACAAACGGTTTGTCTACAAATACATTAATTGTGTGTATACCACTTTTGTTTGTGCATTCTTTCAGGTTTTGAGTAATGTTTTTTCTGATTTCCGGCTTAATAAAGTGAAACACTCCGCTGCTAAAAATAATGTCATAGGATTCAGTTGCCCGAAAATCGGTTATATCAGCTTTAAAAAAGTCTACATAGGTATTGCATTTTTCGGCAAGCTTTTTTCCCTTTTCTATTCCTGCTTCAGACAAATCGAAGGCCGTTACAATATAACCGTTTCGAGCAAGAAAAACGGCGTCTTTTCCTTCTCCACAGCCAATATCCAATACCTTTAACGGCTTAACTGGTGGTCGTAATTTCATTATTTCATAACATAAATTGCTGGGGGTTATTCCCCAATAATAATCCGGTGTGCTATATCTTTTTTCATAATCGGAAGCCACAAAGGACTTATATCCTAAAAGGGAATCAATACTTGTGTTTAACACACCTGCAATCATGGGGAGCATTTCCATTTCTGGGTAATTCGCTCCATTTTCCCATTTTGATACTGCCTGAAAAGAAACATTTAACTTATCTGCCAAAGCCTGCTGTGTATAACCTAAAGCTTTTCTTTTATTCATAATTACTGATCCAATATTCATATAAACCTCTTCTTGATTTTTTGTTTCCATTTTACAATAAAAAAGTCAAAAAGCAATAACCGTATCGGTTAGTTTGTCATATAAATTCAACCAGACATAGAAAATAAGAAATGGATCCTTTTCGTCATTGTTATTTTATCCCTTAATCCGTGAAACTCAAACTTGTTAAATGCCTGAAAAGTCTGCGATTATGCAGTTTTGAAGAGCCAAACCAGCACCTTAAAATTCACCCATTTGGT
>JAAWIS010000035.1 GCA_022796475.1 Lachnospiraceae bacterium
GTATAAGTCAATCGCTCCATATCCATCATATCCGCTTAAATGCCTGCTTCCATCCAGCATCCATGTTCCATCCAAGTATAGCGTTGGAAGATTAAACCTGGGGTAAAAATTTATTCGTATATGAATTGCATTCGCATAACGGATAGCAGCATAAGAATAGTGCCCTATAACAATTGCATCAAAGTGGGCACTCAATTTCTTATATCGTTTTATTTTTTTCAATACATCCAGAATATCTATTGGAGCATCCTCATTACCTATATCCAGTCTAATCCTGAATGTTCCTGGCCTTCCTCCAAACCGAAACCATTCCTCTAATTTTCCTTTCCCAAAAACAACTTCTATCAGCTCTTCCACAGCAGATACTGTCCCACTTTTGGAATACCAAGCTAGCGAATTTTTAACAATTTCCCTTTTTACTTTTAAATCTAATGACTCTTCATAATATTGGCTCTGCAGTTCTAATGCCATCAAGTTAATAAGTGATTCCGGAAGCTTATCCACAGCCCCATACAATGCAGATATTTCTGCATACCGCATCAACTTTTCCATCCCCATTTTAAAAGCATAGCTGATTGCCTGGATGTCTGTATTTTCTTTGATATACGGCGGCAATACAGAAATCAATTCCGCATCCTGTAATTTAATCATCTTCTAGTCCCCCATAAATCACTTCCGTATCTTCCAAATGTGCTACAGAACCTTCTGGAATTACCCGAAACAAAGGCTTTGAAACCTCTACCCGCTTCGCTCCTGCCGCTATCATCCGGTGTACTAATTCACTTGGATTAACATCCCGCCCCATCCTCGACCTCTGCCATATTTGATATCCTTCTATTGCCTTTTCTACTTCCTGCTGTATCATATTAGCCCGGATTCCATCACTGGCATTAATAAAATATTTTATCTGAATGCTATAACGTTCTAATTCAGGAGCCCGAACCTCTACCTGATCTGTAACTGGTCGAATTAATGGCGATGAAAGATAATTTTGCATTGCCTTTACAGACTCTGTTCCAGGAATCTGACCATCCTCTAAAAGATAACACACCAGTACTTTACAAGGTTCCGGGCTTGTGATATTCACATCTGCCACTTCTGGGCTGAACTTTTTCGCAAAATATTCATATGCGTCTTTTGTTCCTGCGGAAGAATATGCTGCTGGTGCCGCATAAATCCGTTCCTTCAGCGATTCATCGCTTTCCATATCTGCCCCATTTTCAGGAATCGTGATATTTTCCGCAAAATCAATAAATGGAATCGGATCAACAATTGTTTTAATTTCCCCAATCCCATAGTGATTCCCCTCTTTTCCTGCCAGCAGACAGGTTGCCCCTACATCCGTATGACCTTCTCCTGGCATGATTTCCGCATATTGATCTGTTGCAAAATAGACTCCATCACCAGATGTCAGTCTGGTTCCCTGCGGAATACCTGTTGCTGCATTTCTTGCCTCATATAAGGAAAAACGGATCGTAACAGATGCTCTTTGGGCTGCTTTTCGATAAACATGTTTTAAAGCTCCGAGATTTTCCAAGAACTCCCCATAGCTATACTTTAATAAACCCATCTTTCCGGCATTATCCGCAAACATATAACCTTGGAAAATAAAATAAGCACCCGTCTGTAAAAGAATCCGTCGATCGTCTGCCATGCCAAGGGATACTGTTTCTCCTGTCAGTTCTTTTTTCTTTTCCTTAAACCAGCCAATCATCTCTTCTTCCAGGCGATCTACCGTATAATTATCTATAAAACTAATATCTGGATAATCCTGAATTACTTTCAGCAAATCATCCTTCACCATCATCCCCCCTCTTCTCCAGAGCAATATCTACTATAACATTGCCATCTGTGTCATAGTGGAAAGTCACTTCATCCACTGATACCCTAGGTTCAAATTTCTCTGCCTTTTCAATTAATTCCGTTGCATAATCATTTTCCATATCCGGCGGAATTTGCGATAAGTTTTGCCAGGATAACCCCAGTTTCCGATTTAATGGAATTGACCCTGCCGGAATGCAAAAAATATTTTGCAGGTTCTTTGAAATTTCCTGCTTTTGAGTTTTCGTAAAACCTTCTAAATACAAAAAGTGAAATTCCATACTGCCTCCTAATTGTATTCTGTCATCGTAACATCAATCGTCATAGATAACACTTGGCCTTTCTTTAAGACGATATTATAAGCGTCACTCATAGCAGTGATCATGGCTTGTCCGCATATCTTTTTCCCGCCTATTACCAACGGCGCCACACATCCCTCATTCATCCACTTTAACAGCTTTTCTTCTTGTTTTCTGGGTCTTACTCCATTCAAGGCATTTAGTTCCATCCGAAAGGTGACTGTCTGCAAATCGGGACCCAAAAACTCCAGCCTGGGCATCTTTCCTATCAGATTATGTTTTGAAACTCTTACAGAACTTTTCCTCTTGAACCCATCAAAATTCAAAATCCTGCTGTCACTGGTCTGGAAACGAATATAACTTCCCCAATTTCCGATCTTAGCCATATCCCTTCCCTCCTGCTATCTGCATTTTGCGATAATCTCGCCTAATGATATGCTTCCTGACTGATCCTGAAATATCAACTGATCTTCTGTTACTACAATGGCAGACTTTTGTTCTTCTGTTTCTGCCGTATACTTCCCCAAAACAATCCCTGCTTCTGACCCATTTGAAAGATGCAGGACTAAAACCATATCACCCTTTTTCAATGGCTGAATTAACCCAAACGGCATAAATACCGGAAGTCCTGCTGTTACTTCATTGCACCGATCCGGATAATAAATAGATGCCGTGCCGTTCTCTGCATCGTAGGAACTTACAAAGCCCACTCTGGAGCCGCTTCCTCCATTTCCCATAACATCCTCCTAAAGGCGCTTAAAAATGTGGTACCCGGAAACGCTCATTGTATATCCTCCAGTTCCAGTAATTCTATGCTTTACTTTTTCAACAAAATATTTTCCATTGCAGCGCCCCATCTTTCTAACTTCAATATTACAAGTTGCTACTACATCCGGGTCGCCCATTGCCGAAAATGAAATGGTAACTGCTTTCTCATTCGCGCTGTTCACTCTTGCCTTAGCAATCCTCTGGGCTTCCCCCTCACTATCAGCCTTTTCATTAATTTGCAAAATCCTAGGGCCTTCCCCTACTATAATATCGATAATCTGCTGCTTATTATCTTTCTCCTGTTTATCACCTTTCTTTTTTCGTTTACCTTTCTTCTCTTTTGGAATTACATAAGATATATGAGCTCCCGTATAAGTACCATTTAGCGTACTATTCCACTCCCATTTCCCATCAAAATCACTTTCTGTAAAGACAGCCGTAATTCCACGAGGTTCATACACTGTTTTATCAAAAATAACCAATGACCCTTTATAGACTTTCAGAAACATTCCCTGTTTCTCACAGAGCTCATACAAAAATGCGCTGTCCGTCTGGCTACTCTGCTCCACCGTTTCGAGCACCGGTTCTGCTCCCCAATAGTAAAGATCCTTCATCCCATATTTAGCCATCATTTCTTGAGCAATCTGTTTCAGCGTTACATTCTGCCAAACTTTTGACAGTGGAACTGTCTGAAAACCTTCATTAGCTGGTATTGATACCCCCTTCAAAACGCACATCCCTGGACTTCCGGAATAAGTAATGTCATCAATCGTAAAATTCCCACAATGGTACTTCAGCCGATCCCCCGGCGCCTTCCAGTTGTTTAAGAAGAAAGAAACATCCAGATCACTGCCTTTTTCCGGCATAAAATCATTTCTCAGCCAATCCGCATCCTTTCCGCAAAAGTTTAGAGTAATTTCATCAGATTTTCCAGACGCATTGTCGGTATAATCCAGGCTCTCTACAAGGCTGGAAAGCCCCACTTCTTTTCCGTCATACAGTACTTCACAATCTACATATCTAGCCCTTGCCATTTAGCGCTGCCCTCCATGTTGGGTAATCACTGGATACAGAATCCGCACTAAGTTCCTCTTGTTCTGGAAGCTGCAGTACAATTCCATCCGAAAAAACAAAATACTCTAACTTGTCCCTATTTCTATCCATTAGCTTCCCGCATTGATATTCGTCACCATATACTTCATAAGCAATCTGATCCCATGTCTGCCCGCTGGTTGTGATATATGTATCCGCCAAAGTTTCCTACCTCCTAAAACGCTAACCGCCTCTGTTCTTTCTGGTAACGCTCATAGAATGACACAAATCGATCATAATCATCAGCAGTTGCCGCCCGAACTGTTTCCTCGCTAGCCCCAGTAATATGATAAACTGGGGAATACACGATTTTACTCTGGCTGTTATCTGTATTCATGGCATTTGTCGCAGAATTGCCCAAAAGCCCAAGCTCCTTCCCTGTCTGTTCCCAGATGGAAGCCGATCGGCTGCTCTGATCTATCGGGATAAACGCCTCCGGACCTGCCTCCCCAAATACTCCGTAATGAGGTTCGTCAAAAATCCCGCCTTCCGCATGCTTTGTAATCCGGTCTGAAACCGTGTAAGGCATCGCCGCCGCATAGTTTACTTGTATCTTAGGATTTATAGGAATCGGTGTACTGAATTTTTGATTCGAATATCTCAGGATATGGTTGTATAAGTCATCAATTCCCGGCTCTACCTTTTTTTCTTGCTCTTTCATCCCTTCACTGATTGCAGGTGGCAGGGTACCACCCAACTCAATCACACGGTTATAAGTTTCCTGGTACTGGGAACTATCTCTAATCTGCCCTCCGATATACTGCCAGATAGCATCTGCATCCCCATTTAACATCTCTAATGTTTGGGCTTCCGTCAACGCCTTTGATAATGCAGATGGGATCTCTTTTCCTGCTTCCTCATACTGACTTTTTACCTCTTCCATTTGCTCGATAGAAGGCGCCATATTTTTTAATAGTTCCCCTATTGCCATCTGGGTATCGTCGCTTAACGTGATTCCCTCCAGCCCCGCTGTCAGCATACCGGAAAAATAATCGCCATACGTTTCTTTTAAATTATCGGAATATTCCATTCCCTGAAACGCTTCACTGATAGCGCCAGATAGCTTCTGTTCCAGTTCTGGCATCGCTGCCTCGATCTCTTCTGAATATTGCTGGTATAAGGTATCCAACTGGAAGCTGGAAGCCTTCACTTGAATCTCTCCTACCTGTTCCAGATAATTTTCCTTAAACTGGGCAATCATAGCCTCATACTCGGAAACATCTATCGCCCCTTCTTCCAACTGGAGTTTTGCGCCTGCAATGTTCATGGTCAGGGATTCTTCTAAGTTTTCACTGGCTGTTTCCACCTGTGCCTGAATTTCTGCCTGAAGGTTTTGGAAGGTTTCCGCATCCAACTGTCCACCGCTATACCGAATCCCAATGGTTTCCATCTCTGCTTCAAACCGACTGGCAGATAATTTGGCCGTAATCTCCGCCATCTTTTCCTGCAGTCCTTGGATGGCTTCTACTTCATCCAAAGAAAGAACTCCGTCCTTCATTCCCTCTGCATACACTTCACCTAACTGTTCGCCATAATCCCTTAATTGAGCATTCATGCTGTCATAAAAGGAATTAAACTGGTCAATTACCTCTTGTCCACTGCTTCCTTCATCTGTTAACAGCTGCAGGTTCAGGTTCATTGCATACTGCTGCTGTTCCCCTAAAGCAATTGCATCCTGGATAAAAGAATCGATTTGAAGGCCATACTCTGACCGTTCAGCTTCTGACAGCTCAAATCCCATGGTAACTTTCCAATTCAGCTTTTCTAAAACATCCTGACTGGAAGCAAGCCCTTTTGCGATTTCCCTTACCTTTTCCAGCTCATCCATAGCAACGCCAAGCTTGCCTAAACTGCCATTATCAATAAGTTGAGCCGCTACATCCTCCAAATCACTTAATGAAAGGCTGATATCGCCGAAATGCGCTGCCAGGTTCTGTTTCTTCAGCTCCGTATTTGCCATCTTAACCTGGGTGCTGACCCCTACTATCGCCCCTCCAGCCAGAGCCGCCAGACTCACTGCCGCAGTAATCGGATTTCCCATAAGTGCTGCCCCTAGCGCCGAAAACGATGAGGCTGTATCAGTTACTGTCTTTACAATTTTAAGGGTTGTTATAGTTGTTCCGATGGCTGCCAGACCTCCCGCAATCACATCTGGGTTTTCTAGCATCCATCCTCCCACAAAAAGTAGCGGTTCCGCAAAATCCTGAACCGCCTCTTTTACGTCCCCCAGCTCACGCTTAATAGTAGGGAGCGCATTCCCGATTCCCTCTACTAGGCTTCCGGAAAACTCATAAACCAAGCCTGTGCCAAGCTGTACTGCTTCTCTTAAGGGGTCTTGCAAGTTGTCATAAATCCGAATTCCTGTATCAGAAAGAGCCGACTGGAAAATATCCAAATCTCCCTGCAGGTTATCCAGCTTTGTACCTGCCATTCGTTCCAGGGCCCCCTGTGCGCCATACAATTCCTGTTCCAGCTTATCCCATTCTGATACCCCATCCCCTACTATCGTATTCATTCCTGCCAAAAGGTCATTCAAAGCATCCACATGCTGCTTGCCGCCAATAGCTGCAAGAGCAGCATTTTGTTCTTCCTCTGTAAGTCCAGCTATGGAATCATTCAAAACATGGAGTGTTTCCTTTAGCCCAATAAAATTTCCATTTACATCAAAAGCCGAGATCCCCAGGCGCCCCATCATCTTTCCTGCCTGTCCAGTGCCAGTAGTAAGGTTTACCATAACCGCATTTAAAGCGTTTCCGGCTTCCGAACCTTTGATCCCTCGGTTTGCCATAACCCCAAGGGCTGCAGCAGATTCCTGAATGGGAATATTAAGATTTTTCAACGTCCCTCCAACCCCAAGATAAGCTTCCATCAGTTGTTCTGCAGTCTGGTTAGATTTGTTGTTCGCCTTAGCGGCAATATCCAGGTATTCCCCAAGTCCGGAAACTTCAACACCAAGGGCTGACATGGAATCGGTCACCAGGTCAGAAGTCCTGGCCAAATCCAGGCCAGTTGCCTCAGATAACCGCAGGACACTTGGAAGCCCAGAAATGGAATCTTCTACGCTCCATCCAGCTAACGCCATATATTCCAGCGCTTGTGCTGATTCCGTTGCGGTTTTTGATGTAGACCTGCCCATTTCCATAGCAGCATCCCTTGCCCTGGCATAATCTTCCATACTGGCATCGGCTGTGGCCGCCCATGAAGACATAGCTGATTCAAATTCTTTTCCAACACCAATACTAGCTGTGCCTACTGCCAACGTTGCCGCCCCGGCAGCCGCTAAGGCAGTTGCCGTACCCTCTGCCGCGCCTTTTACGCCGCCCCAGGCAGCTTCAATTCCCGGCCCTGCTTTCTCCCAACTAACCGCTGCCTGGGACATGGAGTCAGACATCCTCTGGATAACACCAGCAACCCCATCACTGTACTGCTTCGGCGCCTTCGCCGCCTCCTTTGCAATCTCCCTTAGCTGTTTTTTAGTCAGTCTACAGGCTGAACCCAAGGAAGAATCCACAAGTCCTGCTATTTTCAGCGCTAGTTCATACTCTTTTTTCTTGTCTGCCATAACACAACCTACTTTCTTGCTTTTTTGATTCCTTGGATTATTTTGGCCAGCTCATCCAGTGGGAGCCCATACAGGAAGTCCATCCCTGTATGGGTTATCATTGCAATCTGTAAAATACAGTCCCGGATAGGCACTACATCACAGGGTCTTAATTTTTTGCGAAAAAAAATGCTGTTATCATACGGTTTAACCGAATACTGTCACGGGATTTCATATTGTCACAGAATTCCCATGCCTTTTGATTCACTCTGGCCGCCACCAGCATAGAATAACACCTGGTAACTTCCAAGCCGCCTCCTTGGTAACCCCTCATTACCATCTGGCGGTCAATATCGCACATATCTCTGGCTGTTAAATCTAAAAGCCCGTCCATGCAAATTTTTGATATAGTTTCTCCATCAAATAAAAATGGTTCTTCCAGTTCCAAAATTAATTTCTCTTCTTTCCCTTCCATCAACAAAGCCTCCTCACTTCCGCCAGCAAGTCTTTACCATCTACACGGTACACCCCATTTACTTTATCAAGTTCAAAAAATGGTTTCCCACCGATTTCAATCAGTACATACGTCACTTCAATCGGAACTTTTGTTCCCATTACTTCACCATTATTTAAGTTTCCCGGATTTAGGCCAGATGAACGCCCCTTCAGCAAATAGCGGAACCCCACGATTTTTGCTGCGCCAGTAGAAATATTCGTTGCCTGGATAGCACCCCGGATATTAAAGGTTTGTAGTTTCATCGGATTTAGCAGTTCCGCAATGTTAACATACAACGTCCGGAATGGTATCTCCTGGGTAATGGATTCAAAATGCCCTACTACTGGCACATTGTAAGAGCCTGATATCCCGGATCCGGAAACAGATGCCATAATATTCTTAATTTCCGCCAGACTCATTTCTCCAGTAATCCCAATATGACGGTTTCCATCACCATCATATACATTAAACTGGTTAATTACTTCCGGCAAAGTAAATTTATCATAACCTGCCATTAAGCTGCACCTCCTCCTATTGCTCCCGCAAGGATTTCTGGATCAAACTCAATATTATTTTTGATATATTCTGCTGGAACCCAAAATGCTATCTTGGTATAAAATATAATATTTCCATCTAAAATGGACGTAATGGGATTTTCGTCTTCCTGGAATGAAATTACCCCTCCCGCAATATATCCTGAATGGGAAAGGCTGTTTAAGTACAAGTTCTCAGAATCTACAACTGATTCAATCAAACGATAGTTCCCCGGATTATCCACCTTTTCCTTAAATGTAAGTAAGAAATGGTTCCGGTACCAGCTCATCATTCTACGGCAGGAAATCCACCTATCCTTTGGATCGGTTATCCCAGGATATGCTGCTGTATTATTTCCCCAGGCTCTCCATCCATTATCATTGATGGCCGTTACAACACCAAACGAATTAACCAGTTCCGCTTGCGTGGTATCCAAAAGCACTTCCGTTCCATCATCTAATACAGCCGCTCCCATATTTAACAGCTCATTAGAAGGGCTTTTCATCGGAATATTATTATTTCTGGCATCTGTGTAAGCCGTCATAGCCGCCCATACCGCAGAGAAGCAGTATACTTTTGTTCCCAACCGAACTTTCGGCCACAAAAGGATAACATGTTCATTTATAATCCCTGCCGCTTCTTTTGCCTCCCTTAATGCCGTATAAACTTTGGCTTTGGAAGTATCCATATCAATTGCCGCTTCACAATGGAATACCCCGTTAATTCCCCTGGTTTTTGCTGCTATTACCGCTGCCACTTCCGGATCTTGGGACCAGCCTGGCGCAAGGATCAGGCCCGGAACGAGATTCAGCTTTGGATATACCTGCCGGATTACCTCCAGTCCGGTTTCCTTCCCTGTTGCTGCATCATATCCGCCAATAATATCCTCCTTCGTCACCTTTGATGGATCCAACTGTTCTCCAGATGCGCTCAGCAATGTTATATCCGCTGTTTTTTCTGATGTCAGCAGCGTAATATCAATCCCTCCTGATGTATTAAATTCCGCAATATAATCTACACCTGCAGCTAACGGAGTATCGGTTCCAGCCTTTAGTTCCAGATTATTTAAGAAAACACCAGCTTCCATGATAGACGCTTTCCTATCTTTTACAGAAATTCCTTCTTTGCTGAAAACCTTTTTATGCTTCACTGCATCCAATACATTAATAAAAATAACCGGAGCTACAGAAAATACCCGATAGCTTACATCCATAGATTGGCATAATGTATACTGCTTAAAGTCATCACTATATCCAAGAAGCTTCTGGGCCTCAGTGAAACTATAAGTAATAATTGGTACATTTGTCACTGCCCCTGGATCTTCTGCCATATTTATAGGACAAGTACCCACTACTACCTGAAGAGCTGATGTCCCCTGTACTGGTACTGTCAGCCTAGTAGCCATTTCTTCCGTATCAATCCGATGATTATATGCCATGAATTACACCCCTTTCTTGTATTCCATCGCTATCCGATAAAACCGGCTTAATGCTGAATCAAAAACTGCTAATTCCCTATTAGCTTGAGGAAGCCTGCTTACTGGAACGACTAATTCCATAAGCGCTGGGCATCCCTTGGATGCTTCCAGGAAAGCCGGAGGAAACCCGTTTGTTAGCACCGTTCCGGATACCATGCCACGCATTGTAGGTCCAATATAAATTTTCTGTTTCTTTTTTTCATCCTGACTGACTTGAGCCTTGTTTGCTTCTTTCTTTTCCATTACCATTTTATCTCCCTTCTGAATCCAGAAAACCAAAATGTCGTACCAATTGCCCCAAAAAAGTAGGGATAGGTATCCTCATCCTGTAGCGCCCATTCAAACTCGCCGCTGCAAGTGTATTGCCCATCCAAAATCGGATTAACTGAAAAACGCTCATACACATTCTGAATTAGGTTCAGTACCTCCTTATGCCCTTGGTTTTCCAGGCTGTCATTAAAAATGCCGAAACATACCGCTACCTGTACTTCTTGGCGGTCGTTAACCTTTGGAATATGTCCTCCATCAATTTTTACTAAGCACCAAGGGAATGGGAAGGCGGCAGCTTCTTCCTGGCCATCAATATAATCAATGGTATCAAAGTCCATTCCTGTATCTTCCTGTGTATTTTTCTTTCCTGGAATTGGAAGCGACTGACAAAATACATTTAACGAAACCCTTTCTTGGCTTCGTTGCTGGCAAAAACGCATATCCTTTGTCATTTCTTCCATCTCTTTTTTCAGCGCTTCCTGAAAGAAAAGCGGAGTTAACGCCCTTATGCCTTTTCTTTCCTCTTCCATTATTTCCCTCCTAATGCTTTATTCAGGCATTTTTCAACCTGTTCATGGAGGATATCTGCTATCTTTTCTTCTTCTGCCCCATAAACTTTCTCATTACCTACCATAGACCGATCGGAAGAACCCATAAGCCGTTTTAACTTTTTGTCAGCATTTCGGCTTACGATTGCTATTTTCCCGCTTTTAAACCGTACACAAAAGGCCATACTATAGCCTTCTAACAGTTTCATCTCAGATTTGGCAAACTGAGTAGCATATATAGGGAATTTTACCCGTTTCCCATTAAAAAAAGTGGTTCTGGAACGGAAAAACATGGACACTTTATGAGCTTCAATCCCTGGCTGCTTGGATTTAAAGAAAATAGTTGCTTTCACTTTTGAAACACTAGCTTTGATAATCTTTGACCTGCCTAAAATCCCTGCTGGAGCGGTTCCAGCATATACCTTAGAAGCCCTTTTCACCAGCCGGTTTCTGACACGAGTTGCTGTATTATTTAAAGCTGTTTTTAAAACGGATTCTTCTGACTTTTCAATATTCCGCATTGCCAGGATCACACGATCCAGATCTTCTTGTTTCATCCTAATATCAATCATGCTTTTGCCGCCCCTAATGTGATGGAATAGATCCCGCCTTCATCAATAGCATCTTCTACCCGATAGATACTGTTATCAAGCTTCAGCGCTCTTCCTATGGCAGGAAGGCTGCCAAACTCGCTCCTTGCCACATAAATTAAAATCTGCTTTTCATAAATGCCATCAATCCGTCCCTTTTCTACCTGTTTTTTACTCCGTTCAACCACTTCCAACCCATCTACCACCACTGACATCCGCTTCCCATCAATCACATGATATTCTCCGAATTCCTCCGGATTCAAAAAAATGTTGATATCACGGAACGCCAACTCCTTAAATCCATATCCCATTTTTTCTCACCTTTGCATAACTGCCTTCACAACCTTTATGGCTCTATCCCAGTAATTTTACCTTAATCAAATCTGCTCCGGCTGGGGATAGTTCCGCAGCATAGCCTGCAGGGATATTCGGCTCTGCCATACCCTGCCCTTCTTTTTTCTCTCCTTCTGCAGAACTGGTAATTCCATTCCCATCAAAATAAACAGACATACCCATGGGGATCTGAGCAGCATCCGTTTTAGGAATTTCAAACACCCCCTCTACCACTATGGCTCCTGTTTCACCAGAAGGGATATCGCAACCTGCCACCCCAATCCTGGAAACCAATTCTATCACTGTGCCATATACAATCGTTTCATCCGTAACATTGATATAATCTAAAGAACTTCCCTGCTGCCAATAAACTGCTTTGCTCATCATTTTCCTCCTATCCGATCGCAACACCTGGATTCTTCGCAATGCCTCTGAAATCACGGACTGAAATCCCCCAGTCTAAATAAATATCCCAGGTAAAGCCTAACACTCCCGGCTTTTCCATCCTTCTTATTGTGGGTATTTCCTGACCGTTTAGGTAATCTACCTGAATCCCTCTGGCACTTGCGCTATTTGCTACCATAAACCAGGGAGCTGCATTACTGCCTGCTAAAGCATTTAACACCGGGGTCTGTACAATCGTAAGCGGGTAATTATACAACGGGTTGATATCATTATGATCGCTCCCGGTAACCTGTGAAGAATGGAATAGGACTGCCAGATCAAATTCATACCCAACCGGTACAATGATATATTGAGGCGTAATATAAATCGCATCACCAAAGGGATCCTTCTGCTTTTGCATCTGTAAAATAATTTCCTGCACAGCCTTTTGGGTTGGTTTGGAACCAGAAATCATAAGATTGTTGTGCTTTCCATCAAACAAGTTCACACCATCAAAAATCTTTTCATTTTTATACATCAACGTATAAACACCTTTATCTATGGTCTTTTTTGCACTAGACGCATACTGACCTGGAACTTTTGTCAGGAAGCTGATATCATCATTAATGAAAGCTTGGCGGCTCATGGAAAACTGACGTCCATATGTATCCAGTTTACGGCTTGGAAGCAGCTTCGTACTGGGTGTATCTGCTTTTAATTCGCCATTTTCCGGTACAATCAGGAAGTCACCGGTTCCCCCGATGATATATTCATGATCGGAAGAAGATTTGAAATCGCTTAAGCTCCCTTTTGTTGTCCAAACCTGAAATGTGGTAGGCACAGAGTCGTAAAGATACACAATGCTTTTTCTTATGGTATCATCCAAAATAGCCGGAAAAGCGGCAGTTGGATTATAAAACTGTCGACACATCTCATAATACAACTCGCTCCGATCCATATGGAGCAATTCATTCGTGTTCATTCCCTCCCTTGCCAAGCATTCCACTGCAAAATCCCTTAAGCTCATTCCTCTCATCTGCCGGGCTCCATCTGCTGGATTCGGCACATCAAATCCGGCTCGCATAATAAGGGCATCCGAACTCCGTTCCCGGAACTTATCCCCCTCATCCTCCGTGACTCGAATGCTAATGGGCGTTCCAGTCTTTTGAAGATGATCCAGAACTGCAGCCCTCACCTCTTCTATACTTTTCCTATCCCGGATATAACCTCCTGGATCCAGCCCAAACGAACGGCACAACTGGGTAATTTCAGCACTGCGCTTCCTTTCTAAGTCAACCGCTTTATCAACTGCCCGCCGGATGCCCTCATCCACCTCATTTTCTTGGACTTCCGACGGGGACTCAGAATTTTCTTCTCCTGCTTCTACCTTGTCTACATATCGCTGCAAACGATCGTATTCATCCTGCTCTTGGGATGTAAGATCCCTATTTTCCAGTTTCGCTGCATCCAACAGCTCTTGCTGCTTTTTAATTGCTTCTGCTCTTGTCACTTGATTGCCTCCCTGTATTTATTTTTGTTTACCTGAAGCTGGCGCCTGAAAAAATCCAGCGTCCTTCCTGTTTTCTCCTCCGGCTTTTCGTCCATTCCCCGGCCTATCCCTACGGTAGGATCTGCTGGGACTGACACAATTGATATTTCATAAGGTATCCACCTTTTTGCAATATCGCAGGGTCCTGTAAACCGCCCGTCAGCCGATTTTTTATTAGGCGCTACTTCTTCCCAGTTATCCACAAAATATCCTGTAGAAACCCCTTTTAGCGTACCTCCCTGGACTTTTTGATAAATAATGTCTGATGCATCATCTGTATCAAACCGGATCCGTGCATATCCCCTATTATTCTCACACCAGGCATTGATTATCTTTGCAATCACCTTATCCCGGTTGTGGTTAAATAAAACACATCCGATGGAATTTAACCGGGTCAAATCCATGCATCCATCAGAATGATCCAGAATCTCCACTCCCCACCATCTTGCATATGGCTCTTCTGAAGAAAAGGATAGTTCCACTGTTCTTTCTTCCCCTTCTACGTCACGTATCGAAAGAAGCGGAATCGACCTGCTTAAACTTCCAGTCATCTCAGACTGCTTGTTTTTCCTCGAATCCTTCAAACTTGTCTGTCTTGTAACGGCTTCCAAAAATCACACCTCCTAAATCAATTCCTTTTTCTTCCCCATACTTTAGAATCTCTGCAATCTCGTCAATTTGTTCCTTCCAGTCCTTCCCATTTTCTGCTGTCATATCTGCCCACGTCTTCTGCCCTGTTTCCAAAGAAATTTTATTTGCATTGGATTCCTTTAGAGGATCAATCCATTTCTTGGGAGCCTGGATCCATTTATGGGAAAGATAGCGTTCCTTTTCTTCCCAGAACCCATCTAACTGAATCTTTCCAGAAAGAACAAGGGAAATCACAAATGTTTCATAAATCTCACTCATAACCTCTAACAGCAATTCCTGGTCATCCACATAAGTTAAACTATCTTCAATTGCCCCTTGCCTGGCTGAGCTGTAGTTACTCTCCGACATATCACGACTGATTGTTTCATAACTCAATCCCTGTCCAGAACCAACCAGCCGAATCTGCTGTTTAATGAAAGACGTAGCATCTGTAGCCTGCCCAGAAGGATTCACTACTTGCACATCATCCCCATCATTTAAATATTGAATCATCCCTGGTGTCAGAGTTTTCCCCTGATACTCCCGCCCTTGCCCCTTCTCTGTTTTCCGCCCTGGTGTTAGATATCCCATCCCTGACTGAGGCAAAAGCCGCTTAATGAATACTGCAAGACAGGCTAGGATCCTCTCTTTTATTGAAACTGCCCTCATAAATTCGTTAGCATCCCGGATTCTGGTGATTGTAGGTGACATATCTGACATCTCCCGGATCTGAGAAGGCCGGCTCTTTGTAAAATAAAAGATAACATCCTTTGCCTCTACATATACGGACGGGGATGCTGTCCCGTCTATACTGTATTGCTGGAAATAATACCCCATCGGCCTGTTACAGGCATTATACTCAATCCCTCCCACTACCTTATTCCCTTTTGTTTTTGGCGTCATAGCAGTTAAATCCAGTTCATCTACTTCCACAGCCTGCAGCTTAAATGGCAAAAACCCTCCTGCCGTATATCGTTTTAAAATAATTATCCCGCCGTCTATTTTCTTTCGCTGGACTGCCATGCGCATCATAGAATTAAAACTCTGGGTTCCGGTTACATCACAGTTTTCTTTCTTGCACCAAATTTTCCAAAACTGTTCTATTTTTTTATCCAATGTTTCATCCCCACACCGGACACGGAGCCGGTATCCAGCTCCGAATACATTCCGCTTATAAGCTCCGGTCACTGAATTCATAATGTCCGAATTATTCTCTAGGTCACGCGCCCTGGCTCTAACGATATCCCGGGCATGCCGGTCTGTCATTTCAGCAGAGTCATTTACTACCCGCCAATTAGAATTAATCCGATCAAAGTTAGCCGCATCATATCCTCGTTCGTCTTCCATAGCCTGCCGATAAACAGCCCTGTGGTATGCTGCCTTTGGCGATATCCAATAGATAACCATATCCAACCAGTTCATCTCTTATCTCCCTTCAAAAACTGCTACAACTGTATCTCCAAACAGGCTGCTGTCCCTTCCTGCTGCTATTTGGGACTGTAGCTGGGACTGCATTTGGCGAAGCTGCGCCAGATCTGCCCGGGTCAATTGCCTGGTTCCAATTTTATAAGACTGGCCGCCCCGCAAAATTGAAACAATTGCATCATTTACCACTTCTAATTGCTGCTGTGGGCTTCCAAATAAATTTATATTTTCTGACATTACGATTATCCTCCCTGCATTAACCAATCATCCTGTGTTTGGATCCAAGACTCTTCTCGTGATGTGGCTTCCGTGGAACCTGAATTTGCTGAGGCTAAATCTGGCATAAGATGCAGATGACGCACGCCGCGGATCTCAGCCGCTGCCATCGCATACACTTCTGTATCCAGAAAATGATTTGCTCCGTGAGAATGCTTCAGCACCCAAACCATTGTTCGACTCCCATTTTTCGCCTTTTCAAAAACCTTGTGTTCTGATGTAACTTGCCTTGCATATTCTTCATCACACCCTTGGTAAACCATCCAGCTACCAGAGCCATTTTCCCGTTTCATCCTGGAAGCGATGGAATCTTTATATTGTCCCCCATCTACGATAACCAACTGCATCCCATACGCCCTGGAATTAACTTTATCAACCTTGCTGATTTTATATCGATCTTTCATCGGATTACTGGATCCCTTTACTGGCAGCGCCCACTCCGAATTATTAATGCAGAAATCATATGTGGCATCTGCCTGATACCCGGAATCAATTAAAGCTAAATCAATCAGAATTTTCCTTCCATCTTCTGTAACAAATTCACCATTCATAATCTGTTCAATATCCGAAAATGAAAGCACCTGCCCATGGGTAACATTTTGGCTAGTTGTATAATCCCCAAAAGCCCGTATTGTATAGTATAAGCTGGTTTCCTGGACATCTACACCGGCTGTTAAAATCTTAGCCCAGGACGGGACAACAAATTCCGGAAGGGATGTCTGACGTTCTAAAACAAGCTCCTCTGTGGTTTTCAGCTTTGTATCTTCCCACGGTTCCCCCAGCCATGAATTTACAAAATTCTGCAGTTTGTCAGGCTCCTTTTCTGATTTCAAAAATTCTTCCGCAATATCTGCCCATTTTAAAAAGTTGCTGTATAAGGAGCTAATCCAAAAGCCAACTGTTTTTGGTTTTCCTATACCACGCTTTTTTACAGCCATCCACTTCCCTTCCCGAAGCATTTTGGGTTTATCACTATCTAAAATCTCACATCCACATTCCTGGCAATAATAGCTCGCAGTCTGTGCCCGTTCATAGCAGCTCATTTTATGTTCTTTATCTTCATCATAAATAATTTGTTTCCATTTCAGTTCGATCCAGGCCTCACAATGGGGGCACTTTACAAAGTAATGCCGCACCTCATCTGCCCCTTCATGCAGCTCCCAAATATAATTGGTTTTTAAAGTCGGAGTAGAACAAGCAAATACTTTTTCCTGTGGACGGTATGTCTTCGTCCGCTCCATAGCCAAGTTAAAGGGCGACGCTTCTTTCTTTGTAGCGCCGCCCATCTTATCAATTTCATCAAAAAATAAATATTTAATTTCTTTAGAAGCCAACTTGGAAGCGGAACCCGCCCCACGCAAGTACAATACCATTGTTTTAAACTTTAGCCGCAATTCCTTTGAACTGTTTTCCAAAAATATTTTCTTTACTTCAGGAATCAACCGGAATGCGGGTTTTAGTTTATCATTAGAAATATCTTTTGCCAAATCATCATTTGGATACACAATCATAGCCGGAGCTGGTGACTGAGTAAGGATATAGCATAACATATTAATCAAAACAGAGGTTCCGCCGATTTGAGATGCCTTACAGAAAAATATATTTCGGATATCCGGCTCATTAAAACAATCCATTATCTCCACAAGGTATGGGGTAATCGCATTGGACCAGCGACCGGAAAGATTGCTGGAATCGTCTAAGATCCGGTATTGTTCCGCCCATTGGCTAACCGTAATGGTATTTGGTTTTTCCAATATCTTTTTAATGATTCTCCGGAACAGCCGTTTGGTCTTTTCCCTAGACCGGCTCCTCTGGCTCATAGTTCCACCCCTTTACTTAATTATCTTCATCATCTTCATTTTCCTCTTCATACATCTCATCATATGTCCCTGCTTTCTGACCGTCAATTTCATCTGGATCATAGCATGACAGCTCATCCAGTGCTTCGTACATTCCCTTGGTTAAAACCTGTATAATCTGGTTCATATCCGTTTCTCCTGATATCTGCATAGCTAGCTTTGATGGAAGGGATAACAGGCGGTTTTTAAATTGAATCAACATATCAGATAGAAACGCCTCTACATCAGCCGCTTCATGAAGCTCCCTCCGCAGCTTTCTCAGCTTTAAAATGGAAATCTGTTTCTTAACTTCCTCATGCTCTGCCTGAATTCCTTCTTTTGAGATTGATGCACTACGTCCCATTTCCGCATTGATCTTAAAATTAATGTACTCCTGGATGCAAATTTCCAAGGCATATCCACGTCCATTTTCCACTGGTTGGAACAAACCATCCGACTTTAAATTTCTCACCTGCCTGGTCGAAATTCCAAGGCATTGCGCCAATTCTTTCTGGTTTACAACCATCTCTGCATCCCTCCCATGAGCAACTATTTTTATTCCATAATTTTCCTTCTGATTTCAGTTCAAAAGCGGAAGGAAGTCACTTAAAAATTTTTACTTTACAGCCTAAGAAACCGGACATTCCTCGACCCGCAGACGGGGTACCCCTTGGGAAGTACCTTGGTAAGGCAGGGAATATAGCGGAAAGTTTGTTGTTATGCTATACAGCGTATGCTCAAGCCTTCCTCGGGACGCCTCTGCATGCTGCTGTAATCTATTCTATTCCTCCTGTAAACAGAACTGTCTTGCTATCCATAAAAGAACGTCTACCATTTCTAGTAGACGTTCACATATATCTTCATAAATTGAAATTAAATTTTATCTATATATTTCCAAATCCTTATTTATTACACAATATATTCTTTTTAATATCATAAACATATTCAGCAATAAAATAAAAACCAAATAATATATAATAAGACTTGCACAACATGAATATTGTTTTGCAAATAATTCAACAAAACACATTATCAGTATAGCTATACTTATTAAAATTTCAAACATCAATGAATAATATGTTTCTTTTAATAACTTCGTTGAAAGGCTTGCATCACCTGCATTATAATTATGATCAGTTCTTATCCTCGCTCTCATATCTAATATTAATGTAAGTAAAGTAAAAAACATAGCTGTTAATATAGATATTATAATTGTAATTAAGTTAACTACTGTATCATCTAATATACGAATTTGAATCAAAGATATAGCTAATAATAATGGAATAAAGTAATAAAGCAATAGTGACATTTTAGATATATGTCCATTTTCCATCCTGAAACAATCCATATGATGTTTAATAATAGAAAAGCAACTTAAATAATCTTTATGGAAAATAATCTTTCCTATAATCAATATGCAAAAAGAAATTATTAACAGCCCTTTAGGAGTTACTAACACTTTGACTATATCCATAATGTCACCCTTTCTAAAATATACTTATAATAATTTCTTTGCTCGTAAATAAAATTCTCCTGTTACTTCCATTATATCACAAAGACTTACAAAAATAGGATTTCCATTCTCCAAATCCACTTCTTCTGTAATATCTTCTGTAACAATTAAGTTTTCAAGATTTTTCATGCTTATCGTTTTACTTCTGGAACCCATTTTAAAATCTAATTTTAAATCATCTATATCAAAACCATCTATTTGTACTATCTCATCATATCTTTTGTTTCCATTCATGCATGCTTTTATATCATCTAATTTATGCCGTAAAAACCCCCTTGGCTTTTTTATTATTCTTTCTTCTACTATACCTTTAATATTTCTATCTACTCCATATTTATCTGCATCGTCATCCGGAATACCATATCTGAGCACACGTATGGATTGAAGTATTCCCTCGTTAAGATACTTTTCCATATATACTTTTGGAACAATAGCTCCCATAACAAACCTTAAGTTAGAATTTATACTTGTTATGTATTCATTTATTTTACGCGACAAAATAGTTTTTATTCCATATCTTCCTGTTGATTGCAATACAACGACGCCACTTGCATATTCCCCACATGGAACCATCACACAACAGCCAAAGGGAAGTACATCCGCATCTCTCATTTTCTTTTTATACGATGTTAAACCAGTTCCTTTATCTACAATCTCCGACTCTATTCCGTATTCCCCCGTTTTTACACGCAAAAATAAAACCTCATATAATTCTTGATTATTTTCATTTTTTACTATTTTCCGAAACACCTCATCGTAAGCAAACACTTGTTCCGATTGTATATCATCTGAATAAATGTTTAAGCTTTTTTTAGCATTGCTTTCTATAATATCTATTAATGAATGACCTAGTATATTATGGATTTCAAGATTTTTCTTACCTTCCCTGACATTAATCCCATAAGTTGTCAATCCAATATGCTTCAATTTTATATCCTCCAATCCCGACATTTTTCTACATTATACCACACCCCTACATAGTATAAAATGCCAAAATTGGAAATTATTTTTGTCTATTTTTTCCCACACCACTCTGTTATCTAAATTATATATCATATTATAGAACATATGTTCTGTTTTGTCAACATCAAAAACATATATTTCCAATCTGTCCGCACACAAAAAGACACCCTATCTCTAGGATGCCTTTTGATGCCTGGAATGTCTGGATGGAGAGTCTAGAACCAGGCAAGGACAGTGGAAGCCTCTGGCCTTCTGACCTGATTGTATTATAGAATGAATTTACCGAACAAAACGATTTTTTTAGTGAATGCCTATTTTCTTTAAATATTTATCCCGGATCATCAGTCTTGGGTAGTCTTCATTCCCGCCATATCCCATTTTTCGCGCAATCCTCTGCCAACTCATCTTTTCTATGTACCGCATCTTAAATACCCAGCGAACCTGCCCATCTTCTATTTGTTCAATCCAGTTTCTTACATCTTCCCATTCTTTTCTTTTTCGTTCCAGGAGTTTTTGCTTGTGCTGGTATTTATCCCACTCAAAGCCTACAACTGGCTGTGGGGATGGATATCCTTTTTGATAATTCAAAATTGTACTGTTTCCAATCCCTTTATCTGTATCTTCCATTTCCCTGAGCTCTTCTTCCAAACAGGCAATTTCAGAATTCAGTTTATTCCGGAACCGTTCTAATCTGGCTTTTGTCATCATCGTTCACCAGTCTTCCTCCTACAAATTTTTATGTTTACAGTTGCATTTCAAATGATAGAATGCTAAAATATTTATATTGTCGCTTTAGGCATTGGCAGACCTCTACATGGTTCGAATCCATGCACCTGGCTAATATCCTTCCATTTTTTGTTTTCTTCATACTCACAACTGCTTTACTATATCTTGGAGATTGCATGAAAGGGGCAAAGCCTATGTACCATATTATTTCTAATTTTTTAAATGTATTTGTTTCCTTCTTGGTTAGCTGGGTCGTTGGCAATGGTATGCCAGTCTGCCTAAGGCGATAATTTTTTCTATAACCGTTTCATTTACTGCTCCCTTCACAAGTAAACATCTGTAAATCTCATATCCTTTCCCTCATCTGCATAGCAATCTCTACATAATCCACTGACATCCCATTATCCAGAATTACAATGTGAGGAAGTTTTCTCACAATCCTGTGCTCTTCCCAAACTCCATAAGATAACGCATCATCAGCATTCCGCTTCCAGTGGTTGCATATCCGCACCATTTCCCCCACAGGTACCTGTTTCGCTTGTCTAATCTCTTCTGGTCTGATTGGATTTTTATAATTTGCTTCCTGAACCCAATTCACACCTTTCCGGCTTTTTGTCCGTGCGATATAAGATTCGCTGCATTGGTACAAAAGAGCAATCTGTTTAATGGTCATTCCCTTTTCCACTAATATGTCAATCTGATTCCTGGTTGGCTTTTTCATGGCCACTTTCATGCTTCGCCCATTGCCTCCTTATTCTTCCTCTGAACTTCCTTCAATTTTTCTATCAAAGCTGTTCGGTTTTTTTCACAGTCCTTAAAGAACTTCCCCTTTTCTAAAAGATAATACTCATGCCTGCCATATCCTTCCTGGAACCTGTCTTCCCACTTTTCTGTCCTTGCATTATAATCAAACAGCATGGCGTGATATACTTTTACCACCATAGCCGTCCCATCAGGAAGGTCATACCGGTAATACCGTTCCCCCGTCTGCTCCGTTTCGATCCACAAAGGCCACTTCTCATAGCCATCAATAAACGCTGCCCTCTGCTTATCATTTCTTAAAACAGGAAGAAATGGCTGCTCTTCCTTATTTTCCCTTTCTTCCGTATCAAGTTTTGGTGTTGATCCTTCTTTTCCTATACAAGATTCTGATATGATCGCACCTTTTTCGGTGTCAGATTCTGACACCGGTTTCCATGGAAAATTATCAAAGGGATTTGGTTCCGCCTCTTTTTGATCAAGATATTCTGTAATAACATGCTGTCCTGGTATCTGTTCTTCTATTTCTTTTGTATCTGTGTCACATTCTGATACAAGCCTATTCTCATAGCCTGTATTGATGCCAGATTCCTGCACCGGCTTCCTTTCTGCCACATCCGCCATCCGGATAGTTTTCTTCCCGGCCAGCTCCTGCTGCTCTTCCTGAGCAAGGGATGCCGCTCCGTTCGCTGCAGAAATTCCTATCTGCCCTTCCCGGAACCGTTCCTTCAATTCCGGAATAAGGTTCCTGTTAATGTGGTTTAACTGAGCTACCTTTGTTTCTGATAGTCCAAGGCTCTCCGCAACCAGTCCCCTAAGCTCTCTGCCGCCGATTCCCGGCTCTTTTCCGAATAATGCCTGGAATCGTTCCTGCTCCTCCTTAGAACCGTCCTGCATGGCCTTTAAAAGCTCTGTCAGCCGTTCTACCTCCATCATCTTTTCCCAATCGCTCCGCTCCCTGGTTCCACAATTAGTTAGTATCAGGTTAACTTCACTAAGTAAGTCACCTTCCCTCTCAACATGGACCGGAACCATGGCATATTCATTTAATCCCAGCTCTTTCACCAAGTACTCAATAGCAAGCCGCCTACGATGCCCTGCAATCAGCTCATATTCATCTGGCGACTTCTTTCTGGCCAGCAGGTTCTGTTTAATCCCTCCAGACAATCGAATAGCATTTGCCAGTTCCTGAATGTTATCCACAGAATAGTTATTTCGTTCTGAAGGGATTAACTTGCTGTAATGGATCATTGCCACTGGGAAGCTTGCTGCCTTCTCCCTAGGCTTGTCCGCTTTGATAATACTGTTTAACAGCGCCATTATCCTGCCTCCTGTTCCAGATACTCTTTCGTGAAATCCATATAGTCCTGGGCTGCCCTGGCTCTGGAAGCACACCTTGTCAGGGGCTTATGAGCCGTCAAGGAACGGTCAACTGCCGAATCCCGGCGAATTACATTATCATACACGGCAGCCGCCTGCTCATCCACCACACGGCTAATTATGGCAACGGAATTTTTATTCTGGTAAAACTGGGTAACTAGGCACCTTCCAGAAAGCCTGCCACAGCCGAACTCCTGAATTACATCCTGCACTGTACTCAGGCCATCCAGTGAAAAGCAGTCTGGCTTAATTGGGATGATAACATCATCTGCAGCCGCCATAATTACTTCAATCAGGAAATCCACACTTGGAGGGCAATCTATGACACAATAATCATATCGGCTTCCATAAACCGCCCCCATCCGCCGAAGCGTATCGGTTCCTCCTGCCAGCTCATCTGGCCTTAGGTACCGCAGGTTAATGTTAGACGGGATAATATCCAGCCCCTTGTACTTTGTTCGTTTAATGCACCTTGCAGGGGCGTTAGAGCCAGTAAGCAACTCTTTAACTGATGGTTTGCTTAAATCATACTTCTGAAAAAAGGAAGATGCATTCCCCTGGGGATCCATGTCCACCACCAGCGCCCGGTATCCCAGGCAAGTTAAGTTATAAGCAAAATTTACAGCGGTTGTGGTTTTTGCTATTCCACCTTTATTGTTATATATCGCTATCGTCTTCATCAAAATCTCCTTTCTCAGTTAAACGGAAGCCCCTCATCCATCCCGTCTGGAATGCTCATAAATCCGTTTCCTATTGGTTCTCCTGACATCTGTGGCGCATTAGAACCTGACGCAGTATTCCGGCTCTCAGCAAACTCCTGGGACTGGATAATGACATCCGTGGTATATATCCTCACTCCATCCCGATTCGTGTAGCTTCCCGTCTGGATCCGGCCAGAAACTAAAACCCGCATCCCCTTCAGGAAATATTTCTCCGCAAATTCACCTGCACGGTCAAATGCCACACAATTAATAAAATCTGCAGCTGGCTGCCCATCTGTTTTGCTGCCCCGCCGATCCACTGCTAACGTATACCTGGCTATGGCGATTGGCGGCTCTGCCTGTGTGTAACGTACTTCAGGGTCCCTAGTCAGGCGCCCCATTAAAATAACTTGGTTCATTCATTTCTCCTTTCCCCATTTAGGGATGGTTTAGGGATGATTTAGGGAAGGTTTGGGGAAGGTTCCTTATTTTTCCTTTTTCTTTTAAACCCAGATTTTTTCTAGGTTTTTTCTTGCTTTTTATTTTTTTAGGGATGAAAGGGAAGAAAAAAAGCAAAAAATATATATAAATAATACGCGCGCGCACGTGCGAAAACTCCAAAAAACCTTCCCTTTCGTCCCTTTCATCCCCAGCACCCTCTGCAAACCCTGATTTTTCCTAGGTTTTTTCCATTTCGCTTTTTTTGCAAACCTTCCCCAAACCATCCCTTTTGTCCCCTCTTTCTTCCCTTTTTTATCCCTTAAATACATTTTTTCCCTCTCCATTTTCATCAAAACTAAAATCCTCTGCTTTAAACTGTATGCCATCATAATAGTTAAAACCTCCCGTTTTTCGGGAATCATACCCCATTTCCTTTAAGCGCTTATAAAATGACCGCAAGCTAAGCTCCCTCCGGCCCCACTCCTGACAATATTCTTTATATTTGTTGTAAAGATCTGTATTCTTTATCCGGCTGCCCTCTGCATCCTCTACACTCTCATCCATAAATGCCTTTACTGTATCTGCATCCCGGTACAGTTCTTCCACCAGCATCCGGCTATGCTGGCTTTCCGTAAACTGACCGTCCTCATACAGCTTCTTTAGGCCTCCCAGGGCCATCCAAATACTATACTGCACCTCTGCCCCCAGCCGGCTGTCCAAATCCAGAATCTTCTTTTTAGGCTTGCGGTTAACCTCCAGAATCAGCAGGCGGCGGTAATAAGCATCTGACTTCTCATCCAGGTTTAAAGGCACTTTGTTGGCCGAAAACAGCAGCTTTGCATAGGAATTAAAGCCCATTGGATCCTTTCCTTTTCGCTCGTAAATCATAATATCCTCGCCAGTCGCCTTTTTAATGTTATCAACTGACATCAGCGCTTCTGACTTTATATCCGGACATGCATTTAAGATCTTCCCAAAAAGCATAGAAGGGTAAAATCGTTCGGCCAGGTTATGCAGACTCATAGAACTAAAGTTCTTTTTCCCAATAATGATCTGAAACAGATTAATAATACGGCTTTTTCCAGTCCCTCCGTCACCTTGTAGAAACAGCATTTTTTGCATACAGCTATCCCTGGTCATACAATATCCTAAATACTGCCACAGAGTTATATGATCTTCCGGGCAGTAAAGCGCATTATTCAAAAAACTATCCGTTTCCTTTCCATATCCCTCAAGCCCCTCCCTTAAGGAGAAATCCAAGATATGAGGAATCTGGTTAATGGCATAATATTCTGGCCTATGCTTCCACATTTTCATCTCTTTTACATCAAACATACCATTCAGAAAATTCACCCAATGCGCCGGATACTGGTTAACCTCGTCCAGCTCCCTCTGCAGTTCCGCCTGCTCAAGCAAAAGATGGTACAAACCATTCAGATTCCGGTAGTTGATAAACTGCTCTGGTATCAGTTTTTGGATTTCCGCCTTTATCGCTATCCCATTTTCATCCAGGAAATAACAGCCTTGGTCATAAATATAAAGCTCCTGACCCATCACAAACATATGGCGGCTGTCCATCAGAAAACGGATAATGGCAATATCCAAAATCCCCTTTGGCTGGCCTTTCTGATCCAGCCTGCAAAACTGCATGGCGTCAACCCGCCCCGAATCCTTTCCTTCAAAGCGTTTAATATACTGATCCAGAGCACTTTCCAACTCTCCCTGCTTCTCATAATTGCCCAGGTATTCCTTGTCTTTAAACAGTAAATATCCACCTGTCAGACAGCTAATTTGGTTATTCTTAAGGGTTTGTGCCATCTGGTCATTGGCCTTCTTATAAAAACATCCCAAGACAAACGTATAGTCCATAACTGACGTTCCCGCATTCGCTATATCACGTATATACTGTGTAAAGGAATCAGCCGTAAAATAACCGTCAAGATCCGCTCTGCTAATGTACATGGCGTAATAGCCTACTGTCACGATTGCCTGGCAAATTTTAATATTATCATTAACAAAAATATATTTTTCCTTCTTATTATCAGGGTTTGGCGGCTTTTTCAATACTTTTTTGATAATGTTAATGTTCACTTGCTCCCCTTCCCAGGCGGATCCATATACCGTATCCCATAAACCTTATACTGGGCTGAAAACCGGGACCACCCTTTCTGATGAGCGATGGTATGATGCTCCCGGCACAAGGCAGCCTTCAGCATCATGCTATCATCAATACTTGTCCGATCCCGCCCCATCCCTACTGCATCCACGTGATGGAGATCTGCCGCTTTTCCGCAAATACAGCAGCGCCGGTATTTCAGGCATTGATATAAATAGGTATCGATATCATCTGTCCGCTCCAAAGCCAAATCTGTCAGGATAATACCTTCCCGTAAGGCATAATCCATTAAAGTATTGATAAATTCCTTAGCCGTGCTAATGGAGCAGTCTGACAGGGAAAACATCTCTGTGCACTTTACCCGGAGCATATGCTCCACCTTCATCACCTGCTTGGCCGCTTCCGGAGTATAGCCAGTATGCTGGGCAATATCGTTCAGTGTGGCATACACTTTCCTTCGCTGGGCCGGGGTAATCCGGCGCCCATCTTCGATCCCGATTTCCACCTCATCCCCCAGCTTTTTGGACAGAAGCGGCTTAATTATACCAAGCTCATCTACCTGAAGGCATAGCTCCATCCCTTCCAGGTTCTGTTTTGTACCAATGATCTTCGCATTAATATGTATCATCCTTCACCCTCCTTGTTTCCCTTCTGGCCTCTGCTTGTGCCATGCGTTCTAGTTGGGCTTCTATACAGGCACAGCGCTGCACAGCCCACTTTTTCAGCAAATCATCCTCCGGGAAGGTGATACACCGAAAGTCATACTCCATCCCGCAAAACGGGCATACTCCAGTTACTACATATTCCCCTTCCAGCCGCTCTAATGCCGAAAGCCCATAATTATCCTGTTCCATCTTCTGTCCTCCCTCCTCTGCCTGCTCCTGTTCCTCCTGGCAGTCTGTACACACATCACCTTCTCCAGGATCCAGGAAACAGTTACAATATCGGCATCGGTAAGGAAATTTTCGTTTCCCCACTTGCAAACTCCTCCTGAATCCTGTATAATGATGACGTTGAGTGTTTTTTAATTGGCCTGGTCGGTTGCCGCTGACAGGCCTTTTTCCATGTTCTGGCTCCTTTTCTCTTCCTCGTCTGCTATTATCTCAGCAATCTTCCTGGCGGCATTCTTATCTTTCAAAACACTCTCCAAAGATTCTGTATTCCAGAAAACATCGTGGAATCCCGCTAACTCACACCCTATCTTCCAGTTAGGAATACAGCAAAATCCTCCATCCATTTGCTCTCCATAAATGACATGGTAAAAGTTCCCGTTATATTCAACGCCGATTTCCCTGGTAGGATTCGATTTCCATCTGGCAGTGATTTTTGCTTTTTTCATAGCTTATCCTTTCCGCCTGCCATTAGACAGGCTTGTCCTTTACCCCCCGCTGTTAAACGGAAGTTTTTGGATTTTTCCTCCTAAATCCAATAGCACGCATGGCATTCTCCTGCAGCCTTTCGGAAATTTCTTTTTGTTTTTCTTTGGGCAGGGAATCAAACAAAACTTCTGGCTGCCCATCGATTGAAATATAGTTACGGATCTTGATTTCACCCATTATTGTTCCTCCACCTTTCCTTTCGTTAATTCTATGCAAAGCGGTTTGTACCTGTTTCCTAATAGACAAACTGTAAGTGCTTTTTCTGTTGTTGTTACTTACAGCAATCCTTCTTCTGTCAGCCTCTGCCGTTTTCTTCAAAGCACAAGCAGGTATCTTCTGGCGTTGGCATGCTCTTCCCCTTTCGTTTCTTTGCTGGAACTTCACATTTGCAGTGCCCGGTGTAAAGCTTAAAATATGTCCCACATGCATCACGGCCATAATGCAGTATGTAGTGTCTGCAGCTTTCACAGTTCTTCTGCTTTGGAACATTTCCTAGCATTTGCTTGAATATGTCTACAGCAATTAATATCTTTGCAAAAACAATGGTCCGCCAGCAGAGAATTTCGTTTGAGATTTCTCTTGACCCGTTCTATTCTGAAAGCAACATGGCTCATTTACGCCGAGGTATTGAAGCGCTTAATTCTGGCAAAGATGTAGAGCATGACATTATCGAGGTAGATGACAAATGAAAAAAATATGGTTCGATGAAGCATGGACCGATCTTGCCGTGGGCATTATGATAATAAATATCTCAGCCACCTGCCGCTGAGTCAGCCCAGCGGCTTTCCTGGTATTCTTTAGGTTTTCCTACATTTCCGTCCCTTCCTCTGCTCTGATGAGCGCTTGTCTTGGCTACACTTGCCATTTTCTCTGTTCTCCTTTATACTATACTCACAGGCTCCCATCAGAGCTGAGTACAAAAGAAAGGAGGGAGAAACATTGGTTACTGATGCAACATTAAATTTACTTCGAATATCACATTAATTGCTTCAATCATAAAATTCTTTAAATTCCATAATTCTCCTCTCGTAATGTCAGCTTCACTCTTTAACTGCTCTAAAATCGGATTTTCGTTCATGCACTTCTTTGGCATGATTCAGCCGTATAGAAATCAAGTCACATTTTCATGCGGCTGAACCTTTTCAGCGTTGCCGTAATATTTCCAAGCATTTGAACCCCATCATAAATTTCACGCAAATCTGTTCCTGTTAACCCATTCTGTGCCTTATCAATACGCTCTTCTACTAAGGCTGCATATTTACAGGCAATTCTTTCAATAATTCCCCTAAGATTTTCATTTTCTGACGGCATATCTTTCTTCACTTTCTTACTCCCTTTTCCATGTATGCTTATACGAGTTGCTTTGTCGGGTTACGCTGGTTCTCTGCTCTTTGCATATCCATCACAGACTGAGCAAAATTAAGTGACTTTAAAACGGTCAATACAGCTTCCAATGTCATTTACTTAAGCCTTCCCTCCGTTATGTTAAGGCTCCGCCCTCTCTAAGGTTTCTGTTGCCAACATCCCTCCTTTTTCTTATACTGTACTTACAGGCTATGCCAGTAGCCGAGTACTAGAGAAAGGAGTGTGCCCCTTATGTGGAATTGTGTTAGCTGTAATACAGAAAATAACGACAAACATGATTTCTGTATTGAATGCGGTTTACCTAAACCAAAGCCATCAACAAACCATTGCAGCAATCCTAATTGCCAAGCCTACAATGAAGTACTTCCTAATTCCAAACAGAAACATTGCGGCTATTGCGGAGCTGCAACCACATATTGGAAGGAAATTCAAGATTTGTGCTAATTTTCTTTTGCAACCAGTGCCAATGCTTTCCGTTTGGCACTGGTTATTTCATACCCACAATTGACGCAGTGATCGTAATTAAAATTTCCAAGCTCGCTTTCTCTGCATAATGCCTTTCCGCATTGCGGGCAAGTAAAATAAGTTTTCATTTCCCCTGTAATAGCTCTTCCACATTGCGGACAGGTAAAGAATTTTCCAAATAATGCCTCCTGAAGCATTTTCGTATTATCTGACATCCTCATCACCTCCTTCAACCGCTCTAAAATTGGGGTTTCGTTCATGTTACGTTCCTACCTCTGTAATTGATGCATTGAGGGATTGCGGGCAATGTCATTTAATTAAGCCTTCCCTCCGTTAAGATTTGTCTTGCCCTGCCATCTCTCCTGCCTTATACTGTACTCACAGGCTCCCGCCAGAGCCGAGTACAAAAGAAAGGAGAAAACTACTATTATGGCGCAAATGTTTCATATCGACTTATCTTCGCTTTCTACCCATAAAGAGCGTTATGAAGTCCGAAATCTTCTTAACAGTCATGGCTTTGACATCAACGAACACTGGATATCCATAGATGAAACCAACAAAACCATTGATTATCTTCAGGCTTTTTGGAGTTATACCTCCCCTCCCAAATTCCCTGAACTTCCAGTGGGAGTTAAGATCATCTCTTTATAACCCTTGTAACAATATGTGGAAAGCCTGCTTCATAATCAATGATAATGCGGGCTTTCCTTATCTCTTTTGGTTCACTTTTCAATACAGTTTCAATTCCTAATATCTTTCTCATATTCCCTGTATTCTTTGTTGTCCAAAAGCCTTTGGGGACTTCTCTATTTGATATTCCAAAGTGTTCCAATACATCTTGAACTTCTTTACTTTCCTTACTTACCATTAACACCTTCTACTCGCCTCCCCTCTACTTAGACCGTTGCTCCTACCGAACAATGATCTACCTCTAAGAATTGCACAAATTTTTGTTGCCTATGCCGTTATTATATATTGTCATAGCCGTTTTTGTCAATATAATTTTTATTGACATCGCGATTTTTTATTGACAACGCCGTTTTGCTTTTATATAATCGAAAATAGAAAGGAGGGTTTTCTCTTGGAGCTTGGAAGTAGAATAAAAAGGCTGCGAAAGGAATTAGACTTAACGCAAGCAGAATTTGCCGCACGAATCGGTTCGGTTCAAAATACCGTAACTGGATATGAAAGCGGGCGCCGTAATCCTTCTACCCCAGTTATTTCTCTTATTTGTCGAGAGTTTAATGTCCGGGAAGAATGGTTAAGGGACGGAACCGGGGAAATGTTCAAGGATAAGCCCAGCTCTGCGCTGGATGCTCTGTCTGAGGAATACGGCTTATCAAATGCCGCCTATGTTATGATTGAAAAGTTCGTGAACTTAAAACCGGAAGCCCAGGAAACAATTTTTAATTATGTTCGTGAAGTTGCGGCGGCTTTCCAATCTGGGGAAGTTTCCCCGTCGGCTCCTGCTTCTCCGGCCACTGACTTCACAAAATTATCTATAGAAGAAAAAGTCGAACTTTACCGCCGGGAACTGGAACGCGAGGAAGAAACAAAAGATAATAAAAATAATCCTTATGCGCCTGCGGGTTCTGTACCAAATAAATCTATAGAATTTGTGAATAAACCTGATGTCCGTACAGATGCAGAAACTCTGGAACTGGAAAAAAAATATAAAAAAAGTCGCTCCAATCCTGTATCGAAAACGATCTCATCTGCTTCGAGTATTACAAAAGAAAAAGGGGAAAAGAAACACGCATAAAAAACAAAAGAAAGGAATAAAGAGAATTTATGAAAAAGCCCAAAAAAATACTCATCGGTTTTTTTGCTATCCTGATTTTAATAAGTGTAATACGATCAATTATTAATCCTGACAAAGCAACAACACCTGTCAACGATGTTAATACTACGGATTTTTCCACAAATAATACGCAACCTATAACACAAATTCCAGAATCAGATATTGCAACTTCTGAAGGAACAGAAACCGAAAGTGAAACCGAAATTATTTTTGATTTTTCTAATTACGATACATCATATGAAGAAATAAATTTCGAAGGTTTATCTGCTAAACATGGAGAATTGTTAAGCGTTATTTATAGTGATGGAACCGTAATTGTTAAGACTAAGATCGAGCCTAGCATGACTAATAATCTTACTATTGAGCAAAATTATTTTACTGTAGCCGATCTTGTTAAAAATCATGGATTTAACACCTGTGAAAAACTTTCTTACTGGGCAGTCGCCAACATGTCAGATGGAGAAGAAGCAAAATGTATTTCATTTGATTTAAGCAAAGAAATTTTAACTGAATTGTATAACGGAAATATCATTGAAAATCAACTGGGAAATTACGCCACTGATTTATGGATTTTACCCAGCTTGCTAAACTAGAAAAAGAAAAGACATACAAATCCATTAGTGATGAAGAATTATCAAACGTCTTTCTACTATAACAAAACAAATTCTTTGTGAAGAAAGCTATAAACACTTTTTTGAAAACCCTAAAATTATCTTAACTGAAAAACGAAGAAAAGAATAAAAAACGCTTAAAGAATGGCAAACAGAAAAAGGAGGCTATTTTATGGTATGCCCAAAATGCGGAAGCGAAAATGTAAACACGCAAGTAACTAATGACTCAACTGTTACAACCAAGACAAAAGGATTCGGATGCATTAAATCCTGTCTAGGATTTGTCTTTTTTAGCTTTCCCGGAATACTATGCGGATTATGTGGCATGGGAAAGGGAAAGACTACAATAAAATCAAAGAATAAGGTGATACATATATGCCAGAATTGCGGAAATCAATGGTAAATCTGTTAAATGAAATTGGCGAACGCAGCGGCTGCCACCGTATGCCGGAACGCAGCTTTTTTTATAAAGGGCATCAATTTCCAGTGTGCGCGCGTTGCACTGGCGTTTGTATAGGCCAATTAACAGCTATAATCGTTAATCTTTTTTATAAAATACCTGTAAGGTTAGCGCTTGCTTGTCTGGCAACTATGGGATTTGACTGGGGAATCCAAGAACTAAAAATAATGCCGTCAACCAACTTTCGAAGATTACTAACAGGAATCTGTGGCGGCTTTGGGGTATTCAGCATTTACTTTCTGATACTTAAATATTTATTAAAAAAATTTCAAAGATAAAAAAGGAGCCCCGCCCAGGTCATTGGCGTGGCCTATTCGGGCGGGGCGGCTGGACAATGCAAAGCTATACATTGTCAGCCATGCTATAAAACATTCCGAGCAAATGTATTATAGCATGGTCCGGCCGAAAGCACAAGCAAAAGGTGGGGCTATTTTTGTGCCCTTTTTTAGGAGGTCTATGTTATGAAACAAAAAGAATTAATCCAGAATCCAGAAACTTTCAATCTGGAAAATGTAGTTGATTTATATGTAAGGGTCAGCACCGTGGAACAAAGCGAAGAAGGCTATAGCGTCGGGGAACAGGAAGCCCGGCTTCGCTCCTACTGTTCCGCTATGGGCTTTACTGTAAATGCTGTCCATATAGATCCGGGCTACTCTGGGGCTACGCTCAACCGTCCTGGTATCAATCAAGTTATAAAGGACGTCCGGGCCGGTTATGTGAAAAAGGTTATCGTCTGGAAGCTGGACCGGCTTTCCCGCTCTCAAAAAGACGTTCTTGTCCTGTTGGAGGATGTATTTTTAGAAAATGGCTGTAACTTCGTTTCCCTTATGGAAAGTTTCGATACGGCTACGCCCTTCGGGCGGTGTATGGTCGGTATACTGGCGGCCTTCGCTCAAATGGAACGGGAAAATATAAAGCTCCGCACAATGATGGGGAAGCAAGCCGGGCTTAAGGAAGGCCGTTACTTCTCCGGACGCGCTCCTATCGGGTATCAATACCAAATGCAACCAAACGGCAAACTTGCCCTTATTGTCGATCCGTATACCTCTAAAGCTGTCCGGGATATGTTCCGGCTTTATGCCTCCGGGAAAAGCGAGAGCGCGGTCGCTGGGTATATCCAGGAAAATTACGGGCTATTCCCTGGGCTTGACCGCCACTCCGCCGTCGGGCGGATAAGCCGTATTATGCGTAATCCGGTTTATATGGGAAAAGTAAGAATGAAAGAAGAATGTTACGAAGGGCGGCACGATCCCCTGGTGGCTCCCGATCTATGGCAATCTGTCAATGATCGCTTAAGCCAAAACCTGCAGGCGTTCAAGCGCTCCTACGGCGAGTCGGACGGGCTGCTCTGCGGCCTTCTGTTCTGCGGGGACTGCGGCGCCCGGATGGCGATCCGCTCCTGGAAGAAAAAAAGCGGGGAAAAAGTCAAGAAATATATGTGTTATTCCGTAAGCCGCGCTACTCCGGCTATGATCCGCTCTGAAAACTGTAGCAACCGTAAAAAGCATCTTACCCTGGCGGAACTTGACGCCCTGGTGCTGGAAGAAATTAAAAAGCTCGCCCTTGATCCGGCTGCCCTCGATCCCCTTATCGAAGAAAGCGCCGAAGAAGCCGCGCCCGACCTTCCGGTGTTCCAGGAGCGTATGGCAAATGTGGAAAAGCAACTTACGCGCCTTCTTAATCTGTATCAATCCGGAGTCATGGAACTGGAAGAAATACAAGGCCGCCTTGCTGC
>JAAWIS010000036.1 GCA_022796475.1 Lachnospiraceae bacterium
GTTTTCATCAAGTAAAGCTTCAATTCTTTTACTTGCTGAAGTTTGTGCTGAATTACTCATTTCGCAGTCCTCCATTTTTAAATATTTTGACAGGAATCTGTTTGCACCAGGACAAACAAAACCCGGTAAATCAAAATTTCTGCATTCTAATTTTATACTGTAATTGGGAAAATATCAAGTCATTTCGACATAAAATTCACAATATCTTAATACTTTCCATATAGTTTACCCAGTTACATATTGTTTTAAAAGCTATTTTGCATAAAAAACAGCCCTTTAACCTGGTCTGCACACCAGGAAAACGAAAATTTCTGAACGTCAGACTGGGCTAAGATAGGGTATGAAGCGATCCGGACATTATTTAAATAATATTCTATGGTTCCCACCTGCTCCCCTTTTTTAATTGGAGCCTTTAGCACATTCGGCAGTTTTTTCACAATTTTTATCTGGTCGGCTTCTCCCAGCAGCACATTTAACTGGTTCTCTCCGTTGTTTTCTGAATCTTCTGCAGCAGCCCTTTCTGAGGCAAGGATATTTTTTGGTTCTACCGTAAGTCCGATGCGGCAGTCATTTAAGGCCCAGCTTTTCTCTTCCACCCCATTCTCCACCTGGATCGGCGACAACTCAACATTCCGGTAAATATTCCGGTACTGGTAATTCTCTTTTCCGTAAGCAAGCAGTGCTTTGGCATCGGACCATTTGTAGGTTTTATGAGGCGGCCAGCCGCATCCAAGAAGGGCAATGGCAAAAACCCGGCCTTCATCTTCCACAGCTCCGGTATAGCAGTATCCGGCTCCCCCGGTAAATCCGGTTTTTCCGGATAAAACGCCTTCCATCATAGTCAAAAGGTTATTATGATTGCGGCAGTGATAATTGCCTTTCCCTTTCGCATCCTGAAAGCTGTAATCAGAGGTTCTGGTAATGGCCAGAAATTCTTCTGATTTCGGCGAATCCAAAATACAGTAGCTTAAAATCTTTGCCAAGTCCTCTGCCGTAGTTGAATGGATATGTTCTGTTCCGGTTTCATCCGTTTCCTTTCCGTCCAGGCCATTAGGCGTAATAAACCAGGTATTCATGCAGCCAAGCTCCCTGGCCTTCTCATTCATCTGTTTTGCAAATTCCGGCACGCTTCCTGCTACTGCCTCCGCTATGGCTACAGCAGAATCATTATGGGATTCCAGCATTAAAGAATAGAGCAAATCTTTTGTATAAAAGCTCTGCCCCTTTCTCATCCCAAGATGAACCTGAGGCTGAGATGCTGCAGCCGCTGACACTTCTGTAACCCTGTCGTCATCCAGTCCTGCTTCCAACGCCAGAATGCATGTCATAATCTTGGTGGTGCTGGCCATAGGCCGGATCACATCCCCATCTTTTTCCCATAAGATTCTGCCGCTTCTGCCATCCATCAAAACTGCAGACTGAGCGTAGAGCGTCAGCTCTTCCTGTCCATCCTTTTCTTCAGCAAAAGTAGCCGTCGCCCATATCAAGGAACACAGTAAGATACTAATGATAACTGCCTCTGCTTTTTTTCTGATTCCCATATCCATACCGCCCGGATTCCGTCTTTTTAATTTATTCCAAAAGAGGAATGGTTATGTATGTCATGAAAAAATTCCTTGCATGTGTCAGCTATTGAAAACTGTATTCTGCTCCTTCTGATTCGTATTCCAATTCTGGCTCTTGTTCCGTTTCAGGCCCTTGTTTTACTTCTGGCTCTTTTTTTGCTTCTGGCTTTTCTTCCTCTTCAACCTCGTAAGCATAAAGAATGGTTCTTGCATTGGAAAATTCATAGCTGCAGGTAACCAGGGAATACAGCTTTTTTACCTTCTGTTCCGGTTCTGCATACGTTACCGTTTTTTTGGTCATTTCCCTTACATAAGAATCAAAGCCTTCCTCAGTGGAAAAGACTGTTTTTCGGCGTATGGGATCTGGTGTTGTATAAAGGGCGGCAAAGGCTTTCAGATGAATTTCCTGTTCCGGTGTATAAATAGTAATATCTCTGTGCTGGTTAAAGTAATCCTGCTCTTTATACCGGACAATATCCTTAAACATACTGCCATTTTTCATATGATGGCCATAAATAATGTTATGTAGGCTGGAAAAATCTTTTTCATCCTCAAAATCAAGATAAATAGAGCCTGCCACAGTTTCATTCCCCTCTAAATCCATATGGAGATAGGTTTCATTATCTTCCCCTTGAAGAATGGGGTAATCAATATTCGTATCCGGTATGGTGATCCATCCGATTACATCTGGATTTACAGCCCACAATTCCTCGAAATTAACAGGTGACCGGTAAGGTTCTGTTTCTGGTTGTGTTTCTGGTTCTGTTTCCGGTTCAGTCTGAGGTTTGGTCTGGGTGATCCTTATTTCTGTGGTTTCTGCTGTTGGTTTTGTTTCTGGTTCTTCCTCCCTTTTCCCGTTTCCAATCCCGTATGCTCCTGCCGCTATCAGAAGAACCAAAACGGCCAGCATCACAGCCAATTTTTTTCTGTTCATAAAATGAATCCTTTCTGCCTGGACTTAGTTCCAAGAATGTTTATTTAATGCTATTCTACCACAATTTTCCCCTTTTTCACATATGGCAAAATCACAAAATCTCTGTGTGCTCTGCCGTTGTTACTGTTCACAGGTACTCTGTGAACGTAACCGCATATGCCCATTTAAAATCGCCTGGCGGCGATGGGACATATGCTTTGCCACCATAACGGTACTGGCTCATGACGAATCAGCGTGGTGATTCGTCATGGTGCGAACAGTAACCTGCCGTTCCATCCTCCCTGGCCCATCTAAGAAAGGTTTTATGGCATACCCCTAACTGATCCGCTGCACAGCGGGCAGAAATTTCCCCGGCTTCCCACAGTTTAAGGCAGAGAAGATAGCTTTCCCCTCTCTGCTTTTTCGGCGGTCCGAACTGCACCCCATTGGCCTTTGCTATCGCAATCCCTTCTGTCTGCCTTTGATGGATAAATTCTCTTTCCTGCTGTGCCACATAGCTTAAAAGCTGCAGTACAATATCTGAGATTAATTTTCTGGTCAGATCCCCATGGTGATAGGAATTCAATATGGGCATATCCAACACCACTACATTAACATTTTTTTCTTTCGTTATTACTCTCCACTGTTCCAGGGTTTCATCATAATTCCGCCCCAGCCTGTCGATGCTTTTAATCACCAGAATATCTCCGTCCTGCAGTGTGCATAAAAGACGCTGGTATTCCGGGCGGTTGAAATCCTTCCCGCTCTTTTTTTCCAGATAGATATTTTTTTCCTCTACGGGGTAATTCCTCAGCGCTTCCACCTGACGGCTGGCATTCTGATCTTTTGAAGAAACCCTGGCATAACCAAAAATCTGATGCTTCATCTTTTTCCTCCTTTACTTACAACTTTATTTACAATAACATCATACCGATTTCCCTTAAAATATGTGAATAAATATTTTATCTAAATATTTTTATGAACTTTATTTGCAAAAAATAAAAAGTTACTATGCCCATTTAAAATCGCCTGGCGGCGATGGGGCATATTCTTTGCCGCCATAACTGTACTAGCTCATGACGAATCAGCGTGGTGATTCGTCATGGTGTGAACAGCAACAATCAAAATTCTCTCCCTTGACATTTCAGCCTAAATCATGGAAAATAAACCATAGACAGGATACGCTGTGGGAACACTGCAGGAAAATACAGCAGGAACAATGGAGGCACATATGAAAATCGGATTTGACAATAAAAAATATCTTTCTCTTCAGTCAGAGAGAATCAAAGAACGCATCAGTAAATTTGGAGATAAGCTATATCTGGAATTTGGAGGAAAACTATTTGACGACTTCCACGCCTCCAGGGTTTTGCCTGGCTTTGAACCGGACAGCAAGCTTCGAATGCTTTTGCAGCTTGCAGATCAGGCAGAGCTGGTAATCGCAATCAATGCCGCTGATATTGAAAAAAACAAAATGCGTCATGACTTAGGAATCACATACGATGTGGATGTGCTCCGTTTAATTCAGGAATTCCGGGACGCCGGGCTTTTCGTAGGCAGTGTTGTAATTACCCAATATTCCGGCCAGGCCAGCGCAGATCAGTTCCGCATCAAATTGGAACATATGGGAATCAAAGTTTACCGCCATTATACCATTGAAGGCTATCCTGGAAATGTTTCCCGGATTGTCAGCGATGAAGGCTATGGGAAAAATGACTATATTGAAACATCCAGGCCTCTTGTAATCATTACTGCCCCTGGCCCGGGAAGCGGAAAAATGGCTACCTGCCTCTCCCAGCTCTACCACGAAAATAAGCGGAATATTAAAGCCGGCTATGCTAAATTTGAAACGTTTCCAATCTGGAACCTTCCTTTAAAGCATCCGGTTAATATGGCTTATGAGGCAGCTACCGCCGATTTAAATGATGTCAATATGATTGATCCATTTCACCTGGAAACTTACGGGGAAACTACAGTAAACTATAACCGGGATGTAGAAATTTTCCCCGTTTTAAATGCCATATTTGAGGGAATTTACGGGGAAAGCCCTTATAAATCTCCTACTGATATGGGAGTTAATATGGCTGGCTTTTGTATTATCGATGATGAAGTATGCCGCCAGGCTTCCAATCAGGAAATTATCCGCCGCTATTACCAGGCATTAAACCGGCTTGTTACGGAAGAAGGCTCCAAGGATGAAGTTTATAAAATTGAGCTGTTAATGAAAAAAGACAAGATTTCCCCATCTATGCGGCAGGTGGTAGGCGTATGCAATACATTGGCAACCACAGAACACGCTCCTGCCGCTGCCATGGAACTGAACGACGGAAGGATCGTTACTGGAAAAACCAGCGCCCTGTTAGGTGCTTCGGCAGCTTTGCTTCTAAATGCAGTCAAGGTTTACGGAGATATTCCCCACAATGTTCATGTAATTGCTCCTTCTGCCATTGAACCAATTCAGACTTTAAAAACAAACTATTTAGGCAGCCGGAACCCCCGGCTTCACACAGACGAAGTACTGATTGCTCTTTCTGTCAGCGCCGCCACAGATCCAATGGCCAAAAAAGCCCTGGCCCAGCTCCCTAAATTAAGCGGCTGTCAGGTGCATACATCAGTTATGCTGTCTTCTGTTGATATCGGCACCTTTAAAAAACTGGGGATCCAGCTAACGTCAGAACCGGTGTATGAGCATAAAAAAATTTATCGTTAACGTGCTGAATATCAGAATCTTACAAAAAAGAAAAGACCAGCCTTTGGATTTTTACCAAAAGCTGGCTTTTTTGTTGATTTATTTTACTTTATTTTCAGAATTGATATTCCGAAACAGTCAGATAATGATGTCTTCCAGTTTCCGCTTCGGAACGTAATGAATTTGATTTTCATCCCGGTAATACCGCACATCTCCATCTTCTTTCAGGGGAACGATTTTCACTGTTTCTTTTGGCTTCCCGAGAGCTACAATCAAATCCAGGCTGTAGCGTTCCAGATCAATTCCCATTGCTTTTGCCGCTTCCTCCCGTTTAAAGCTTCCAATCATACATCCGCCAAAACCTTTTTCCACAGCTCCAAGCAATATGGTCTGAGCGGCAATTCCTTCATCCCACAGCTTGTTGCTTCCTAACATCCGGTCGCAGCAAATCAAGATATATCCGGAAGGCCGCTGGCCTTCTTCTGGTCCTGGCCAGTCCGTCAGAGCCCCTGCCCAAAATATATGGGGAAACAGGTTTTCACACTCCTCTTTTGTTACTGCAAGGCGGTATTTTAATGCCTGAGAATTTGCAGTAGATGCCGTCATGCGAGCCAGATCCACCAGCTCTTTTAATGTTGCTTCATCCATTCTGCAGTCCTCATAAAACCTTCTGTAAGAACGGCATTGGTACACCAAATCTTTTATCATTCGTTTCCATCCTTTCTGACTTTTCTGCCCGTTAAAGCTGCTCTTCTTCCTTTGGTTTCACCGTTCTTCCGGTTACTTCGCAAAAGATCCGCATAAACTCTTTTCCGGTAATGGTTTCCTTTTCAATCAGGAACTCTGCAATCTTATCCATGGCAGCCCTGTTTTCTCCTAAAAGGCGTTTTGCCTCCTCATAGGCATCCTTTAAGATGGTCATAACTTCTTTATCCACATCGGCTTCTGTAGTGTCGCTGCAGTTTAACACAGTACGTCCGCTTAAATACTGGTTTTCTTTGGATTCCAGCCCCATTAAGCCAAATTTTTCCGACATGCCGTACTGAGTTACCATGGCTCTGGCAAGACGGGTAGCCTGCTCAATATCATTGGCAGCGCCTGTTGTTACCGTTTCAAAAACCAGTTCTTCTGCCGCACGGCCGCCTAAATATCCTACCAGCATAGCCTGAAGCTCTTTTTTGGTATTTAAGTACTTTTCTTCCTCCGGTACATGCATCACATAGCCCAATGCCCCCATAGTCCGAGGTACAATGGTGATTTTCTGAACAGGTTCTGCATCTTTTTGAAGAGCACTAACTAAGGCATGGCCAACCTCATGATAGGATACAATCCTCCGCTCTTCTTTGCTTAAGATCCGATCTTTTTTCTCCTTGCCTACCAATACCACTTCTACGGCTTCAAACAAATCTTTCTGGGAAACTGCCTTCCGCCCGTGTTTTACCGCATTAATAGCCGCCTCATTCATCATATTGGCTAAATCAGCGCCTACTGCACCGGAAGTAGCCAGGCCAATCTCTTCAAAGTCTACGCTGTCATCCAAAAGTACATCTTTAGAATGTACTTTTAAAATATTTACCCGGCCTTTAATATCCGGCTTATCCACTACCACCCGCCGATCAAAACGGCCAGGCCGCAAAAGAGCAGGATCCAAAATTTCCGGGCGGTTCGTGGCTCCCAAAATCAAAAGACCCTTAGAGGAATCAAAACCATCCATCTCTGATAACAACTGGTTTAACGTCTGCTCTCTCTCATCATTTCCCCCGCCATAACGGGAATCGCGGCTTTTTCCGATGGCGTCAATCTCATCAATAAATACAATACAGGGAGCCGATTCCTGTGCCTGCTTAAACAAATCCCGAACACGGGAAGCGCCAACGCCTACAAACATTTCTACAAAATCAGAACCAGACAGGGAATAAAAGGGCACATGAGCTTCCCCTGCCACAGCTTTTGCCAGCAAGGTTTTTCCAGTTCCGGGAGGTCCTACTAAAAGGGCTCCTTTTGGAAGTTTTGCACCGATCTGGGTATATTTTGCCGGATTGTGCAGGAAATCCACAATCTCTGTCAGAGATTCCTTGGCTTCATCCTCGCCGGCTACATCCTGGAAGGTGATCCCGGTTTCCCGCTGAACATACATCTTTGCATTGCTTTTTCCCACTCCCATCAGTCCGCCGCCGCCCATGCGCTTCATCATGAAATTCATAAAAATCACGATGCAGAGGAAGGGAATGACGAAGCTGATAACCGACTCCAGTATCATGCTGGTATCCTGTTTTACCTCATGGAATTTAATTCCAGCTTCCCGAAGCTGAGGAATCAGTTCCAAATCCCCGGATACACGGACCGTATAAAAATATTTTGCCAAAGGATATGCTGCTTTTACCTCTTCCTTCGGTTCTATTTCAATGGTAGCTCCCTGGAATGTTACTTCCTCAATCTGTCCCTCTTCAATCATTTGGACAAATTCATCGTAAGAAAATTCATGATTGGAATTCTTTGTTACGGCATCCCGCATCAGGCTGATTACAAAAAATGTGATAAGGGCGGCAACTGCCCATATCAGCAGGGTTTGGCCGCCTTTTGGCAGCTTATTGCTGTTATTGTCTGGTGTATTGTTATTATCCATAAAGTTCTCGCTCCTCCATCCGAATGCGCTTTGGCAGGCCTTTCAAAACCTTGTTTCCTGCTCTATGAAAGCTTTTGACAATTTTGCGCTATTCTATACCATTATAGAGTCAGTTTCCCCATAAATCAAGAAAAATCAGGTGGAAAAAAGTTAAAATTTTTATTAAAAAATTCTGGATTTCTTTTCATTCCAGTTGTATAATAAACGGGTTATTTATTACCCCTAAACCAGAATTCGTATGCTGTCTGGATTATATTCAGACAGTCTGGTTAATATCCCTGCTGCCATGGCCAAGATATCAAGATTGTCCCTGGCAGGCAGCAGCTCATTGATTCCCTGTGATTCCCCATATTTTTAATCGCCATACGGATTCAAGGGCCGCTGTTCACTGTCTGTAAAAAGGAGGTATCCCGTTATGCCAGTAAAGTATGTTTTTGTAACTGGAGGTGTGGTTTCCGGACTGGGAAAAGGCATCACTGCCGCTTCTTTAGGCCGTCTGCTGAAAGCCAGAGGCTACAAAGTAACCATGCAGAAATTTGATCCCTATATCAACATTGACCCCGGAACCATGAACCCCACTCAGCACGGCGAAGTCTTCGTCACAGACGACGGAATGGAAACTGATTTGGATTTAGGCCATTACGAGCGTTTTATTGATGAAAACTTAAACCGGAATTCAAATGTTACTACCGGAAAAATCTATTGGAATGTGATTTCCAAAGAACGGCACGGCGACTACGGCGGCGGCACGGTGCAAGTAATCCCCCATATTACGAATGAAATCAAAAACCGTTTTCACCGCAGCCAAAACAGCAGCCATACGGAAATCGCCATTATTGAAGTGGGCGGCACGGTAGGCGATATTGAAAGTCAGCCTTTTTTAGAGGCAATCCGCCAGTTTCAGCATGAAGCAGGCCCAAACAATACGGTCTTGATTCATGTCACATTAATACCTTATTTAAAAGCATCCGGAGAGCTGAAGACGAAGCCCACCCAGGCCAGCGTAAAAGATCTCCAGGGAATGGGCATCCGCCCGGACATTATTGTTTGCCGCAGTGAGCATCCCATTGATGAACAAATTAAGGGAAAAATCGCCCTTTTCTGCAATGTGCCTCAAAGCCATGTTCTGCAGAATCTGGATGTAGACGTATTGTATGAAGCTCCCCTGGCTATGGAGCGGGAACACCTGGCAGAAGTTGTCTTAAAATCTTTCAATCTTTCTTGTCCTTCTCCTGATTTGTCTGAGTGGGAATCGATGATTTATGCCTGGAAACATCCAAAGCGGAAGGTTACCATTGCTTTAGTGGGCAAATATACCGCCCTCCATGATGCTTATATTTCTGTAGCAGAAGCTTTAACACACGGCGGCGTTGCAAATCAGGTTTCAGTTTCCATCAAATGGATCGATTCGGAACAGGTAACAAAGGAGAATGTTGCAAAACATCTGCAGGGTTCCTCCGGTGTTCTGGTTCCAGGCGGCTTTGGCAGCCGTGGAATTGAAGGTATGATTCATGTCATTCAGTATGCCCGTGAACACCATATCCCATTTTTAGGGATTTGCCTTGGGATGCAGCTATCTATCGTAGAATTTGCACGTCATGTGCTCCATTATGATGATGCCCACAGCATCGAATTAAATCCCTCCACTGCCCACCCAGTAATTAATCTGATGCCGGAACAGGAAGGGATTGAAAATATTGGCGGCACTTTGCGCCTGGGCTCTTATCCCTGCAACCTGAACCCGAAATCGAAAGCATATTCCCTTTATCAAAAAGAGCAAATTGAAGAGCGCCACCGGCACCGCTATGAAGTAAATAATGATTACCGGAATGTATTAGAAGAGCATGGGATGATGCTTTCCGGAATTTCCCCTGATGGACGGATTGTAGAAATGATTGAGCTTCCTTCCCATCCCTGGTTTGTTGCAACCCAGGCCCATCCGGAATTTAAATCCCGTCCCAATAAACCTCATCCTTTATTCCGCGGATTTGTGGAAGCTGCTCTTAAAAATTGTCCTTAAAATGCGATGTAATTGGAATCTGACAAGCAAAACTCAGGCAGCATCCCATAAACTGCTTTTCACAAAATGTACCTGCATAAAAAAATCACCTTGCTCCATACTAAGGATATATCTGAGAGTGAGGTGATTTGAAATGAAATTTATAAAAGGCGCTGGTAAAAATAAAGAAAACAGCCATAAACATCATCATGAAAGTGACGGCCTTTCAGCAAAAGATGCAGGTGAAATGGGATTTCACCGGGAATTCCACGATCTGGACGGCCCAGTATGCTCAAGCATGGACTGTACCGGACTAATTCCTGCACCGCCCCAAAGCGATGCGGAAGAAGAAGCTTATGAGGAATTGTATCCCTTTCTTCCTGAAGCAGCCGTCAGCAAAGACGAAGATTCCTTTACCTGAAAAACTTACAGGCAGGGGCATAACATACAGTAGTTTGCTGTATCCGGCAGTAACGATTCGATACACTTAGCCATATATGCAGAAACCGGCTGCTGTAAAGCAGCCCCCCTGGCCTGCAGGAATAAGTGCTCTTTCTGGTTCCCAAAACTGATCCCTGTGCTTTTTTGCTTCCTGTTTCTCTATTCCCTTTAAGCTCTGGTACTATTTAAAAAATTTCTTGCAAAATCTTTATCTCTTGTAATTTGTTCTTTCAATTCTTCCAATCCAGACATTTTTCGCTCTGGGCGGATATAGTGAAGAAGGCCAACCTCAATCTCTTTTCCATACAAATCTCCGGCATAGTCAAACACAAATGTTTCTACTCCTACCGGGCTTAAGCTGCCGTCTGTTTTTATAGTAGGTTTTCTTCCGATATTGGTCACGCCTCCGTATAAACCTTCATTAATCCGGATTTCCGACACATAAACGCCAAAGGGAGGCAAATGCTTCTCAGCAGGCGGCAGAAGGTTTGCGGTAGGAAATCCAAGGACAGGCTCTCCGATATGATTCCCGTGAACTACAGTTCCATGAATATAATAAGGCTCCCCTAACAGCTTATTGGCCTTTTCGATCTGCCCTAAATCCAGATTTTCCCGGATATACGTGCTGCTGATATCCCGGTCTTCTTCTTTTTCCTTTTCAATTACCTGCAAATGGTAACCGTATTTGGGAGCCAGCCTTTCCAAAAGCTGTACATTGCCTGAACGCCTGTAGCCGAAGCCGCAGTCCGGCCCTACCACGATTGCTTTCATTCCCATTTTCCCTGACAGAATATCCCTAACAAATTCTTCCGCAGGCATATGGGCTACTTCCTGGGTAAACGGGTATTCTACCAGATAATCGATGCCGATTTTGCGCAGGTTATTTCGCCGTTCCAAATTCGTTGTAATCACTGTATGCTGCTTTCCCTGCACCAGATCCGCCGGCGCTACACTAAAGGTAAATACAGCCGTTTTATAGCCATACTGCTGTTTCATCTCCAGCATTGTATTAATCAGTTTTTGATGTCCTCTGTGTCTGCCGTCAAATTTTCCTATGGTCACTACGGTAGGTTCTTTAATCTGAAACGCTTTCGTTTTCTCTATATAAATCATGAATTACTTCTCCCTCAGGAACATTTTTTTCGGCTTCCATCGATCTCTGTCCGTTTCATACTGGTATACGCCTAAAAATTCCCGGCTGCTGGAATAAACCCGCACCAACGGCTTTTCATGTCCTTGTTCCCTGTCTTTCGTTTCGTCTTCCCATCCATCTTTCCTGGTCAGATTCGTTATATATTTTGCTGGATCTTCTCCCTGTTCCTCTCCATTTTCCCAAATAAAAGAGGAAAAAACAGATCCATCCACAGGATTTCCGTTTTCTACAAGGCCGTCCCATTCCGGCAGGGCCACTGCCTTTGGCCCGTCAAACATTTCTTCAATTGGCAGAATTATAAAATCCAGCCTTCCTTCCTCTTTGAGCTGCTGAACTTGAGAAAGGGTAACACTTTCTTCCAAGGCAAATCGTCCCACTTGGATCCGTTTTAAATGTTCCATGCATCCGCCGCAGTTTAATTTTTGTCCGATATCATGACAAAGCGTCCTGATATACGTTCCTTTTGAGCAGGTAACCGTAATTCCTGCCTTTGGAAGGCTGATCCAATCCACAGACAGATTAAAAATCTGAACTTCACGGGGCTGGCGTTCCACTACTTTGCCTTCACGTGCCAGTTCATAAAGTTTTTTTCCTCCTACTTTTAAGGCAGAATACATAGGCGGAATCTGGTTATAATTACCTGCAAAAGAGGCGGCTGCCCAGGCCACCTCTTCTTCTGTTACTGTTACCGGATGCTCTGCCACAGTCTGGCCGGTAGTATCCTGAGTGTCGGTTTCTCTGCCCAGAAGCAGCACAGCCTGGTAGGTTTTTACCTGGCCGGACAGCAGTTCCACAAGCCTGGTTCCCTGCCCTAAACATACAGGAAGAACGCCTTCTGCCGCCGGATCCAGTGTTCCGGTATGGCCAATTTTTTTCTGCCTTAATATTCCCCGAAGCTTGGCCACCACATCATGGGAAGTAAATCCAGGTTCTTTGTATATGTTTATCACTCCATGATACATCCAATTATTCCTCTGCTGCTTTTGTTTCCAGTTCTTTTAACTGCCTTTCAATATGTTCGGAAAGATTATTTACCACATCGTATATGGTGCCGGACATGGTGCAGCCCGCAGCCCGCACATGTCCGCCTCCGCCAAAATAAGCGGCTATCTTCGAAACATCCAGGTCATATTTTGAGCGAAGGCTTACCTTAAAGACCTGCGATTCGATCTCATACAAGAAAATGGCGCATTCCACTCCCTTTGTAAGCCTTAGCTGCTCCACTATCCCGTCTAAGTCCTGGCTTGTCACACTGTAAAACTTCATATCCTTTAAGCGGACTACACTGAAAATACATTTTCCTTCCAAAAAAGCAACGCTTTCAAACAATGCCCTTCCCAAAATCTGATTTTGCAGATACGTTTTCTGGTAAAAACTTCCGTCAATAATGCTGGAAAAATCTATCCCGGTTCCCATCAGCTTTCCCGCTATTGCCATGGTTTTTGGAGAAGTGCAGGGATACTTAAAGACACCGGTATCATGGATAATTCCGGTATATAAGCACTCTGCCACCTCTTTTGTCACCTTATCTTCTTCCAAAAGATCATAAAGAACCTCACTGGTAGAACTGGCATCCGGCTCTACTACATTGGTTTTGGCATAATTCTCATTTGTAATATGATGATCCACGCAGAGAGTATCTTTCGCCAATTCAAATATCCTTCGGCCTTCTCCCAAACGTTCCTCGTTGCTGCTGTCTAAACAGATGCACAAATCATAGGAACACTCCTGGGCAAACACGGTGCGGATCTGATCAAATCCCTTTAAATAAGCAAATTTAACAGACGGTTCCTCCAGGAAAACTTCAGCTTCTATCTGAGGATATACTTTCTCCAGATAATTCAAAAGGCCAAGACAAGCCCCTGTACAATCTCCGTCCGGACGGATGTGGCCGATAATCGCCACATGTTGTGCATCGTTCAGTTTTTGATCCAATACTGACATGAATCTCACTTCCTTTCTGCTATGACGGTTTTGGTCTGCAGCCTGTTTTCAATTACATCATTTCTCTTGCTTTTTGTCTTATGATTCTGCTTTTGTAGTTTCCTCGTCCTCTTGTGTTTCTTCCCCGGCTTCTTCATTCATGCTTTCTGCCGTTTTTTCTTCATCTTTCAAATCCTTTGTTACCTCATCAATCAAACGGGACATATGAACGCCGTATTCGATGGATTGATCCAGAACAAAGGTCAGCTCCGGCGTATTCCGCAAATTTACCCGTCTTGCCAGTTCCCGGCGGATATAGCCAACCCCGCTTTTTAATCCGGCCAGCGTATCGTTTGCAGCTTCCTTATCTCCAAGCACGCTAATGTATGCTTTGCAGTATTTTAAATCTGGTGTGACCTCCACGGCCACCACGGTAGTCATTGGGTGAATGCGGGGGTCTTTTACTTCCCTGCGGATAATCTCGCTTAACTCCCGCTGCACTTCCATATTTACTCTGGTATTTTTTATGCTGTGTTTTTTCATATACCCTCTTTCCGAAGGCCTGTTTGCGAGTGACCGCAAACAGGCCTCCAATCCTATCTGGGAACTTCTACCATAGCATATGCTTCGATCATATCATCTTCCTGAAGATCATTAAATTTCTCAAATACAAGGCCGCACTCATATCCGGCTCTTACTTCTTTCACATCATCTTTAAACCGTTTCAGTGATGCCAAAGCGCCATCAAAGAGCTGTACTCCGTCCCTGGTAATCCTTGCGCTGCAGCCTCTTGTAAACTGTCCGTCTAACACGTAAGATCCGGCTATGGTTCCCACACCGGAGGCTTTAAATGTCTGACGAACCACGGCGTGACCGATTACTTTTTCCTCAAATACCGGATCCAGCATACCTTTCATCGCTGCTTCCACATCTTCAATGGCCTGATAGATTACCTTGTAAAGCCGCACATCTACCTTTTCCCGCTCTGCAATGGATTTTGCCGTCACATCCGGACGCACATTAAATCCGATAATAATTGCATTGGAAGCAGATGCCAGGTTGACATCGGATTCATTCACAGCTCCTACTCCGCCATGAATTACTTTTACCATAACCTCTTCATTTGACAGTTTTACCAGGCTCTGCTTTACTGCCTCTACCGATCCCTGTACGTCAGCCTTAATAATAATCGGAAGTTCTTTTACATTGCCTGCCTGGATCTGGCTGAATAACGCATCTAATGACAGTTTTGCCTTTGTATCATCAATTAACCGGTTTTTCTCCTCAGAAATAAATGTCTGGGCAAATGCTCTTGCTTCTTTTTCATTTTCTGTTGCTACAAATATTTCACCTGCATTGGGAACATCGTTTAATCCTAAAATTTCTACCGGGGTGGAAGGCCCTGCTTCTTTCACGCGGCGCCCTTTATCGTCCATCATGGCCCGGACTTTACCGCTGCAGGCACCTACTGCCACATTATCGCCAACACGCAGCATACCCTTTTGTACTAAAATCGTTGCCACCGGGCCTTTGCCCTTATCCAGCTCAGCTTCGATTACCAGCCCTCTTGCTTTTCGGTTCGGATTTGCTTTTAATTCTTTTACCTCAGCAGTCAGAAGAATCATTTCCAAAAGTTCAGTAATGCCTTCTTTCGTATGAGCAGAAACCGGAACAAAGATTGTGCTTCCGCCCCAATCTTCCGGAACCAGCTCGTATTCGCTCATTTCCTGCTTCACCCGATCAATGTTTGCACTTGGCTTATCAATCTTATTGATGGCTACTATAATTTCAACGCCAGCCGCCTTTGCATGGTTGATGGCTTCTACCGTCTGGGGCATTACGCCGTCGTCTGCCGCCACTACCAAAATGGCAATATCCGTAGACTGAGCGCCGCGCATACGCATTGCTGTAAAAGCCTCATGGCCCGGAGTATCTAGGAATGTGATCTTCTGTCCGTTGATTTCTACTACGTAAGCACCGATATGCTGGGTAATTCCTCCTGCTTCCTTAGCTGTAACATTGGTCTTGCGGATGGCATCCAAAAGAGAGGTTTTGCCGTGGTCAACATGGCCCATTACACAAACTACCGGAGGCCTGGTAATCATATCAGACTCATTTTCCTCATCCTCTTTCAGAAGTTCGGCAATTACATCCACCTTTTCTTCTTTCTCACAGAGGATTTCAAATTCCATGGCAATCTCTTCTGCCTGTTCGTAATCCACTTCCTGATTCACCGTAACCATCTGGCCCTTTTCCTTAAAGAGCTTGCCGACGATCACAGAAGGCTGAACCTTCATTTTTTCCGCCAGCTCCTTAATGGTAATTACCTCTGGAATTACAATTACCTTTACCTCTTCCTCTTTTTCCTTCACTGGTTTCTGAGGCATAATAAATGCGCCCTTTGCAGGCTTTCCGCCTTTTAAGCGGCCTTCTTTTTCGTCTAAATTCTTCTTATCGTATTTATTATCGTTCTTATATGCATTTTTATTGGGACGTCCGCTGGTGGGCTTGGTCTGAATGGGGGAATCAAATGCAGATTTCGAACTGCTTCTTGTATCCCGTCCTCCCGTTCCGCGGCCTCCCTGGTAGCCGCCGCTTCTGTTTCCGTCACGGTTTCCGCCAAAACCGCCGCTGCGGTTCCCGCCAAAGCTTCCCTGGCCGTCACGGTTTCCCTGGTAACCGCCTCTGTTTCCGTCACGGTTTCCCTGATAGCCGCCGCTTCTGTTTCCGTCACGGCTTCCCTGATAACCGCCGCTTCTGTTTCCGTCGCGGTTTCCGCTAAAACCTCCCTGGCCGTCACGGTTTCCCTGATAGCCGCCTCTGTTTCCGTCGCGGTTTCCACCGTAACCTCCCTGACTGTCACGGTTTCCCTGGTAGCCGCCTCTGTTTCCGTCACGGTTTCCACCGTAACCTCCCTGACTGTCACGGCTTCCCTGATAACCGCCTCTGTTTCCGTCACGGTTTCCCTGATAACCGCCGCTTCTGTTTCCGTCGCGGTTTCCGCTAAAACCTCCCTGGCCGTCACGGTTTCCCTGATAGCCGCTTCTGTTTCCGTCGCGGTTTCCACCGTAACCTCCCTGGCCGTCACGGTTTCCCTGATAGCCGCCGCTTCTTCTGCCATCCCTTCCGCTATCACGGCTTCCGGAAAAATCATTTCTCTGGCCGTCACGGTTTCCGGAATAACTGCGGTTTTCTCTTCCGGTGTCACGATTTCCCTGCCCTAAGGCTCTCTGGCTGTTATCTCTCTCTTTTGTTGCCCCGCGGACAGTCTGGTTTTCCTTTGCTCCGTCTAAAGTCTTAGCTGCTGCCGGCTTTGTTTCTGCAGCTTTGCCTGCGGTTTTTACTTCTGCTGCCTTCTCCTCAACTGGCTTTTCCACCGGCTTTTTCTCTTCTGTCTTTGGCTTTTCTGCCGGCTTTTCCGCAGGTGTCAGTGTCTTGACAGGAGTCTGGCTTCTTCCGCTTCGCTCCTGCAAGGTTCCGGCTCCTGCCTTCTGCGGCGCTTTGCCTTCCTGAGCTGGCAAAGCAGCCTTCCCCTTTTGCCCTGCTGGCCGGCTTTTAATCTGCTGAGAATTCTGAGGGCGGTACACTGCCACCAGTTTCTTCTTGGGAGCTGCTGCACCGGATTTGGATCCTTCTGCCTTTTCTGCCTGCCCTCCGGCCATGTCATTTCCAGAATTTCCCTGCTCTTTTCCTAATTCATTTATACTCATACTTCACTACCTCCGTTCATAGTCATTTGTTTCCCGATTGCTTCTGCAAAACCTACGTCTTCCACTGCCAGAGATGCCCGCATCTCCTTTCCGCATGCGCGGCCAAGCTCTGCCTTGCTGCCCAAGCATATGCACTCAACGTGATAATACCTGCACATATCCTGAAACATCTTTTTTGTATTATTAGATGCTTCCTCTGATACCACTACCAGACAGGCGCGGTTTTTCTTTACCGACTGTTCTGTAGAAAATTCACCGCTTTTTGTCTTGCCAGCTTTTGTAGCCAGGCCAATCAAATTTAATGCTTTCTGTTTAAAATCCAAGTTCTTCCATCTCCTTTTCCAGCGCTTCATACACCTCTTTGGGAATCGCCATCTTAAAGGACCTTTCTAGCCCCTTGGACTTTACTGCCTTTTTCAGACATTCTTTGGAAGGGCAGATATAAGCCCCTCTCCCGTTCTTCCGCCCGGTGGCATCTATCAGGATATCCTGCTGGGCTGTCTTCAGCACACGGATCATTTCTTTTTTGCTTTTCATTTCCCCGCAGCCGATACACTGCCTTAACGGTATCTTTTTCGTACTCACGTTTCCGTCACTCCTGCTCTCTTTCGATTCTGCTTATTTCGATGTATCAATGCCTTCTTAAATCATCCTCACTCCTTCTCAGGCACCTTAATCTTCCGGGAATCCATCCTCATCCTGGTAGTTTTCCTCTGGCTCCTCTTCCTGGCAGCCTTCTTGTATCGTTTCCTCTGTTTCCTCTTCCAGGAAGTCTTCGTCATCCTGATAATTGTAATCTACCATATCCTCCTGGTACTCAATTCCCAGCTCTTCAAATAGTCCCTGTTCCTTTGCCTGGGTTTCGCTCTTAATATCAATCTTATATCCAGTAAGTCTTGCTGCAAGCCTGGCATTCTGCCCTTCCTTTCCGATTGCTAAGGAAAGCTGATAGTCTGGAACAATTACTAACGCTTCCTTTTCTTCCTCATCAGCAACCACACAAATTACCTTGGCAGGGCTTAACGCATTCTCAATCAGATATGCTGCATTATCATCCCAGTTAATAATATCAATTTTCTCCCCGTGAAGCTCGTTAACCACAGCATTTACTCTGGCGCCGTTCATTCCCACACAGGCGCCTACCGGATCTACATTAATATCATTTGACCAGACGGCTATTTTCGTTCTGGAACCTGCTTCTCTGGCTATTGCCTTAATCTCCACTGTCCCATCCTTAACCTCTGCAACCTCTGACTCAAACAGCCGCTTAACCAGATCCGGATGAGTTCTGGATACAGAAACTCTTGGCCCCTTGGAGGTATCTTTTACTTCCAGAATATAAACTTTAATCCGATCATTCGGGCGAAGCGCCTCCCCTTTTACCTGTTCACTTTCATTTAAGATTGCATCCAGCTTTCCTAAATTAATGCTGATATTACGTCCCAGATTCTTCTGTACGATTCCTGTGATAATATCCTTTTCCTTACTGTAGTAGTCATTATACAGCTCTTTGCGTTCTTCTTCGCGGATTTTCTGTAAAATCACGTTTTTGGCATTTTGGGTAGCAATACGACCGAACTCCTTTGACTGGATTGGGATTGGAACGATATCACCGGGAATATAACGCGGATTTTTCAATTTTGCCTCCCCCACGCAAATCTGGGTCAGGGGATCTTCTACCGTTTCCACCACTTCTTTTTCCGCAAATACGGAAAAATCGCCGGTATCCGGGTTAATATTTACTTTTATATTATCTGCCTTCCCGAAGTGATTTTTGCAGGCAGTCAGCAGTGAATTCTCAATTGCCTCCAAAAGCACTGCCTTGCTGATATTTTTCTCCTTCTCAATCATTTCCAATGCTAATAAAAGTTCCTTATTCATGTTTATCCTCCTAAACTTCATGCGCCTGCTTTCAGACGCACCAGTAACATGTTTTGCCATAAACCCTTTAAAAATCAAGAGCCAAACGGATTAGCGCAATGTCTGCTTTGCTAAAAACAAGCTCGGAGCCATCTTCCATCCTGATGGTAACAGACTCTTTATCATATGCTTTTAATGCCCCGGTATACTCCTTACTTTTATTGAACGCTTTGTAAAGCCGGATTTCCACATCTTTCCCCATATTTCTTTCAAAATCCTTGTCTTTTTTCAAGGGTCTTCCAAGCCCCGGGGAACTAACCTCAAGGATATAGCTGTCCGGAATAAAATCTTCTTTATCCAGCCAATCGCTTACTATCCTGCTGATTGTTTCGCAGTCGTCTACAGAAATCCCGCCCTCTTTATCAATATAGGCCCGCAAATACCAGTTTCCTGCTTCTTTTACATATTCCACATCAACTAATTCAAACCGATACTCTTCCATTAAAGGTAAAAGGAACTTCTCTGTCCTGGATTCATAACCTTCCTTTTTTGTCATTCCCATACTGCACCACCTTCCTTTCTGAATCAAATAAGGTGCTTTATGTGACAGGAACCATTTCCTATGACATAAAAGTAAGAGTGGACTGCTGCCCACTCTTTACTATCTTACCTTTATTTGTTATCGTAACCATGATAACACTGATCCTGAAAAAATGCAAGTATTTTTTCTCTGAACTTCCATAAATGAACTTCCATGAATCCCTATTTGGACTGTTTCTAATTCAATCCGGAAGCTGTCGTTCATTCTGAATTAAAAATTCCACAAAGTCCTCTGTGGCCTTGGTCATATAATTTTTCTTGCTGTAAACCAAATAGATTAAGCGGGTATCCGGAGGGATATCGGATATCGTAATTTTTTTAATCCAGGCAAACTGGCTTAAGTATGGCGTGTCAGCGGCGATTGCCGTTTGATTTGTGGCTGTAACCACTCCGCCGATGGATATTTCATCATCATATGAAAAACTTGCCTCTACCCCATTTGCCCGCAGTACCGCCCTTACAATCTTTCCGATAGGGATACTTTCCCGGTAAGTGGTTAAGGGATAATTCTGCAGCTCAGACAGCTCTACTGTTTCTTTAGCAGCCAGGGGATGATCGTTTCTGACCACTAATATAAGCCTTTGTGACAGCACAGGGATAAATTCCAATTCCGGATCCTCTGTTTTAGAGCAAAAAACAATGTCATATTTCCCTGTTTTCAATTCCTCCAAAAGCCGCAGGGTATGTCCCTGATATACGTTAAAAACCATTTTCGGATTTTTTTCTTTATAATCCTGGGTTACTTTTGGCATGTAATCTCCCAGAATAGTTGGAATGCAGCCAATGTCTATTACGCCGCCTAGTTTGCCGGATTTGCTTTTCGCCACTGCGATCCCTTTATCCAACTGATTCAGCGCGCTGTTTACATATTCATAAAATTCTCTTCCGTATTTGGTCAGCTTTACATTCCGCCCCTCCTTTTGAAAAAGGGAAATCCCAAGTTCCTGCTCCAGGCAGGAAATCGAATCGCTTAAGCTGGGCTGAGTAATATAAAGCTCTTTTGCTGCTTTCGTATAATGCTGCAACTGAGCTAATTTACGAAAATAGTACAACTGCGATAAATTCATATCTGCTTCCCCCGTTCCTTTGCTTATTCCGTCATAAACAAAGTGGCCTGGCATCATTATGTTGCGCCGGCCAAATCAGAAGATTATTCCGGCTGTTGCCATCAGTGCAATCACCAGACCTGCTATGGCGGCGGGAATGGTGGTTCCGATAATAACATGCTTATAGCTTTCTTTTAGGCTGCAGCCACAGATGGACATGGTAAGGATTGCCACTGAAGAATTCGGCAGCTTATTTAAAATTAATGCAGATTCTGTTACAATCCGGTGAAGAGCCTGGGCATTTACCCCCATATCCAAAAAGGCCTGGCCAAAACTTTCCAGAAAAATCGTTTCTCCGGAAATTGCGGATCCAGTCAGTCCGGTTAGCACTGCCGTTCCAAAATAAGCCTTAATATAAGCGGGAATATTCATGGCTAACACCGCTTCCTGCAGGCTTTGAAATGCAGGCGACAGTCCTAATACTTTAGACAGCCCCATTACCGCAGCTACTGTCAGCATGGAGCTTAACCCGGAACTGCTTCCCCCTTTAATGGCGGCTTTCAGATCCTTAATACGCTTAAACTGGGTTGCCGCAACCAAAAGAATCCCCAAAGTAAGAGAAAACAGAATGCTGTTTGAAGTACCCCAGCCAGAGGTAGCAACTACTGCAGCAAGCACCACTACAAAGGGCAGAACCGACATAGCGATGCCTGGCAATTCATCGTCCGAAAGGATATTTGTGCTGCCTTTGTACATTCCAAGCAACTCATCTTCTGTATGCTGCCTGTGACTTTTCTTCTGGGCATAATTAAAATAGAAGAAATAGCATACGGTAAGGATTGCCGTAAATACCACAGAAAGGCCAGGCGCCGAACCGAGAGAAGTATGAAGGTAGGTATTGGGAAGTACATTGCAGATATCCAGCGTATACATAAATCCATTGGCACAGGCTCCTCCTCCTAACAGCATAAAGGGGAGCACCCGCCGATCCATCTTGTTTTCACGAAGCAGGTTGTCTGCAATCGGAAACAGCACAAATACCATAATATACCCATTAATTCCAAGAAGGGTAATGAAAAAAGTACAGATTAAAATCACAAGGCCTACCATTTTAGCCCCTAATTTTTCTGTCAGATATTTTGCAACCTTCGTCGCCAGCCCCGTTTCCAGAACCAACTGTCCAAATACACCGCCCATTCCAAGAATCAAAAACCAGGATGCCACAAACCCTCCGGCGCCGCCGGAATAGGTGGTTAAAAAGCCTTCAAAAATATTAAGGCCGCTGGTTACTAAAATAATCAATGCTGTGACCACTGTTGCCGTAATCATATCGATGCCTCTGATAATCATGACTACCAGCAATGTAATTGCCACAACTAAGCCGATGGTAGATAACATATGTTTCCTCCTTATATTTTAAAACAGATTCCAGATTTTTCAAGGCGTTCTGTTCCGTTTCCTCCTAATCTCTGTCTTTCCAGCCAATTCCTGCATTTATCACAGTCGGGATGATCAGTGTAAATAACGTGATATACGATGCTAAGGTAAGGCCTTTGGAAACCAGCGACGTTAAACCGGCCTGAGAAACACCCCAGGTAAGGCAGATATATAAAAAGGTCAGAATAGCCCCTCTTTTATTTCTTTTGGCCTCTGAAATCTTTGGCGGCTCTTTTATCCGTTCCTGATACCAGTTTAAGATGCGGTCATTAAAGCCCTGTGCATAGTTGATGGCAGTGGATATGGTTGCAAAGAAAATCGCTATGGTTAACAAAGTAAGCATCACTGTTTTCAAAGCTCCGCTTCCAACGCCTTCCTGAACCACTAAAATCGTATAAACTGCTTTTCCATCTGCCCAGCCATCGTAAACTGCTGAATAATTCGACGCCAAATTGATTACATTCATTTCCAAAAACGCCCAGTTTGCAATTACAGACAGGATTACGCCTAAGCGCAGCGTCTTTTTATTGGAAAACAACTGGGCATGATTTACATAAGCCCCAAAGCCTGCCAGATTCTGGCCGGAAAAAATGTACGCCCAGACAAATGCAGTCAGAAGATATGTAACATAGCTTCCTTCCCCTGCTGTCATTCCTGCCTGAAGTTCGTCAGACATCCGGACAAACTCTGAGGAAAGCCGCCCTGAACTGATATTAAAAAATATATTTGGCACGTGAACCAGGAGCAATGCAATAAAAATAACACCACTCATAAAGACTGCATTTTTCCGAACCAGGGAGGCGCCCTTCATACAAAGCAAAAGCATGATTGCCCCTACAATTAAAGTTGTGATAATATATGGAATTCCCGTAAGTTCTGACAGGGCTGAGCCGGAAGTCGAGTAGGCCAGAGCCATGCATACAATTAAAAGCCAGTTAAAATTCAGCTCATAAATGATCTGCATCGGCCTGGCAAAAATACCTTTGCAAAAACCTTGGCCATACTTAAGCAAAAAGCTTCCATAGTCGAATGTGCGAAAATCCATGGCAAATTTCATAAAAAAATAAATAACAAAACAGTTAATTGCCGCTACCGCAAAAGGCATAAACAGGCAAAAGTAAGGCTGAGTTACTACCGGCAGCATCCCATAGAAGCCAGTGTTTTTAAAAAAATAGCTCCAGGGAGTAGAACCGGATGCAAATCCTCCTCCGCATTGAGAACTGAAGGCAATGGACACGAATACAATAACTGTCTTCCAGTCAACCCTCTGGCTGCTCTCTCCTACACTTGAATTCTCCATATCGATTCCTCATTTGATCTTTCTGGGCCCAACATGCTGCAGTCTGCGGCCCATCTAAAAAATGTTATAATACCGGGATCAAATTGTGTATTAACTCCGGCACCATGTTATTTTATTAACAATCCAGATTAAAAAAACGGCTTCCATCTTTTTTGCTATTTTTCAGCACCTGACTGCCAATGGGGGTTCATCTTATCTAAAGGCACCTGAATCAGGCCGGCTTCTTTTCCATAGACATAAATAATGAAGCCCCGCTTGCACCGGAACACACACTCTAAACATGGGTTTTCGTCACAGTAGGCAAATGCATCTGTATCCGCCAGCGCAAATACCACTGGAGAACGTTTTAAAGCGTCCACATATTTTAAACAGCCGCCTGTAAACGTCCTTAAATAAATCCATTCCGGCCCTGCTTCTTTGCTTTTTGCTTTCCAGGATACCTTTACCGCATTGTCATTATATCCTCCAGTAATCTGATAACTTATTTCCAGAGAAGATTTGGCTGATTCTAAGGAAATGGGAACCAGCCGTTTTGCTTTTTTGCCGCAGCAGTTAATCTCTCTGTCTTCCGTCTTCTCCTTTTCTCCCCCTGTGGCCAAAAACAGGGCGCCGCAGCTTTCGCATCGGTAAAATACCACATCTGGACACTGGCTTTCTCTGGGTTTTCTGGTATCCCTGCATCTTCTTGCACTAAATGTCTGTTCAATCATAAACAGGCCGCCCTTCCATCCGTTTCTTTAATTCCTCCTGAAGCAAGTACTTCTTCACTTTTCCGCTTCCTGTATGGGGAATCCTCTCAATCAGCTCCAGCCGTTCCGGCCAAAACCGTTTCGGAACACCTTTGGATCTTAAATATGCAATAACCCTTTCCAGACTTAAATCCTCACAGCCTGAAAGAGGGACTGCAAATGCACAGATCCGTTCCCCTAACCGGTCATCCGGCATTCCGATAATGGTATGATCTCCCATACCCGGACAGCCTTCCAGATTATCATTGATCTCATTGGAATTTAGATTTTCGCCGCCCCGTACAATCATATCTTTCTTCCTTCCAATTATCCGGATATTCCGGTTTTCATCCATCACACAGAGATCTCCGCTGTGGAACCATCCTTCATCGTCCAGCACCTCATCTGTAATATTCCTGGCCTTTAAATAGCCAATAAATACATTAGGCCCTCTGGATACTTCTTCACCTGGCTTTCCAAAAGGAACTTCACGTCCTTCATCATCCACTACCTTTACCTGGACAGCTCCCACAGTACGCCCCGAGGCGGTTCCATTCAGTTTTAAAGTTTCCCAGGGTCTTACAAATACATGTGGCACGCTTTCCGTAGAGCCGTAAACTTCACATAGGAGAATCCGGAATTTCCAAGCCTTTTGAACCATGTATCCAGGCACCGGAGCGCCTCCGCAAAGGTAAAATTTAAGGTATGGCAGACTTCCTCCCCTTTGTTCTAATTCCCGCAGAATATCGTAGATAAAAGGTGTCGCCCCCATAGAATAGGTACACCGTTCCCGGTTCATTAAGGCGATCGCTTCATGGCACCGGTATTTCTGCTGAAGCACCAGTTTCGCCCCAATCAGCATGGTGGCAATTACCCCGTGATGAAATCCGGTTGCATGATTTAAAGGTGCAGGCATAAACATAATGTCCTCTTTCGTCAGCAGCAGTTCCCGGTTAAAGATTTCCTCGCTGTACCGGATATTGTCGTGGGAAAGGAGCACCCCCTTTGTCCCTCCCGTGGTTCCTGACGTACACAAAATTACTGCAACATCCTGTCCCGTCAGCCCATAATCCTGCTGTTTTTTGAAAGGCTCATAAGTTTCTAACAGTTCGCTTAATGTAATCAGGCTGCTGCTTTTTTCCTTTGCGTAATCCAAAAGAACGATTCCCTTCAGCGAAGGGATCTGGTCTTTTACTGCCAAAATCCGGCTTTCATAGTCTGTTTTATAGAAAAACACAGGGCCGAAATATACCTTGGATTCCGTAGTATTCATACTGCGGATCAGTTCTTTCTCTTCATAGGACATAGCAATGGGGTGAATCACCGCCCCGGCTTTTAAGCAGGCGATTGTAACCAGTACGAATTCACTCCAAATGGGAATCTGAAAGGATACCACATCCCTTGGCCTTACGCCCTGTTCAAGGAGATAGGCTGCAACTTTTGATGCAGCCTCATCTAACTGCCGGTAGGTATAGCGGAATCCTCTGTCATCCACCACATATTCCCGGTCAGGATAGTTCTCCACAGATTCTTCCCAGCAGTCCAGCAGCGTTTTGCGGCTCCAGTACCCTTTTTCCAGATACTCTTGTTTCTGTTTGGGATTGATCTTGATTTCTTCAAACATAGTTTTATCCTTGATTTTTCGCCTTTAATTCCTTTACAAGCGCAGGAACCACCTCGAATAAATCACCTACGATACAGTAGTCTGCAACTTCAAAAATCGGGGCTGTTTCATCTTTATTAATTGCAACAATGGCGCCGGATTCGCTCATGCCAGCCACATGCTGCACTGCCCCGGATATTCCGCATGCAAAATAAATTTTAGGCGATACTGTAGATCCGGTCTGCCCCACCTGTTTTGTCTGGGGCATCCATCCGGCGTCCACTGCAGCCCGGGAACAGCCTACGGTGCCGCCCAGCACATCTGCCAGCTCCTGAAGCACAGCGAAATTTTCTGCATTTTTCATGCCCCGGCCTCCGGATACAATTACTTCTGCTTCAGCCAGGCTCATCCCCTGGTCTTCTGCCGCCTTGATAAATTCAATTACTTTCGTGCGGATCTCTTCTTTTGGGGTATGAATTGCTTCTTCAATAACAACCGGCTTATTATCCGGGGTTACATCAGGTTTTTTAAACGCACCGGGACGGCAGGTGCCCATCTGAGGCCGGGTTTCGCCGCAAAGGATCTGGGCATACAGGTTTCCGCCAAAAGCAGGGCGCTCCCAGACTACATTCCCGGTTTCTTCTTCCACACTTAATGCGGTACAGTCTGCCGTTAAACCGGTATGAAGGCTGACAGCCAGTTTGGATCCCAAATCGCGTCCGTTTACAGTAGCTCCTACTAAAATTGTATTGGGATTGTATTTCTTCACCAGTTCTAAAAATGCATGGCCGTATGCGTCTGCAGTATAGTTCTCGTACTCGTCACCCTTTACCACATACACCTTATCTGCACCGTACCGGGCAGAACCCTCTACAGCCTCATCTACATTTTTTCCAATCACTACGGCGCAAAGCTGCTGCTTTAAGCCGTCTGCCAGCTTCCGCCCCTGGCCTAACAGTTCGAAGCCTACGCTCTTTGGCTGGCCCTGGAAGCATTCTATAAATACCCATACATCTTTATACATATCAAAGCTCATGGTGGTAACCTCCTTACAGTACTTTGGCTTCTGTTAAATGTTCAATCAGGGAAGACGCAACCTGAGCCGGGCTGTGGCCTTCAATTTTCACTCCGGTAACCGTCCTCTTAGGTGTGAATGTTGCTTTTACCTTCGTAGGCGAGCCTTTTAAACCGATTTTTGAAGTATCAATATCCGGGAAATCCTGGAAAGTCAGTTCCGGAATCTCACACCTCATAGAATACAGCTTACGGCTTACCGTAGCATATCTTGGCTTATTGCTTTCTTTCGTAGCTGTGCAAAGTACTGGAAATTTGGTTTCGATCACTTCGATTCCTTCCTCTACCTGACGGCGGGCAATTACCTTGTCACCCTCTGCTTTTAAATCCAGCACATAGGTCAGCCGGGTAGCTCCTAAATGCTCGGCAATACTGGGAGCCGTCTGGCCGGTATCCCCGTCAATTGCCTGCTTTCCTCCTAAAATCACATCAAACGGCCCTAATTTTTCAATCGCCTGGGAAAGGATATAGCTGGTAGCGTAAGTATCGGATCCGCCAAAAGCCCGATCCGTTACCAGATAGCCTTCATCTGCACCCATGGAAATCGCTTCCCGGATTACTGCCTTGGCCTGTGCTGGTCCCATGGAAATTACCACTATCTTACCGCCGTAAGCATCCTTTAACTGCAGGGCTGTTTCCAAAGCATTCTTATCAAAGGGATTCATGATGCTTGGCACGCCTTGGCGAATCAATGTATTTTTAACCGGATCGATTTTAATCTCTGTCGTATCCGGAACTTGCTTGATACAAACAACAATGTTCATTTTCCATCCTCCTGACTGATTATTTATTTATATTCCTTATTTAGCACATTAGCGATGGTCAGCCTCTGAACCTGATTTGCACCTTCAAAAATCTGGAACACCTTGCAGTCCCGCATCAGCTTTTCAACCGGATACTCCTTGCTGTAGCCGTATCCGCCGAAAATCTGAACCGCATTGGAGGTTACCTCCTGAGCACAGTCTGAAACAAAGGTTTTTGTGATGGATCCTTCCTTCTGAACCAGGCTTCCCTGATCCATCATCTTCATTGTGTTATTCACCAGGCATCTGGAAGCTTCAATCTTAATAGCCATATCCGCCAGCATCTGCTGTACCATCTGGAACTGAATCAGAGGCTGCCCAAACTGCTTTCTCTCTTTGGCATATTTTACAGACTCATCCAAAGCCCGCTGCATGATCCCAACTGCCATAGTCGCCACAAAAGCGCGGGATAAGTTAAGTGCATTTAAAGCCAGCTTAAAGCCGCTTCCTTCCGGCCCTAACATGGCTGTTTCTTTTACCCGTACATTTTCAAATGTGACATCCGTAGTATTAGAAAGGCGAAGGCCCATTTTATTCTCATGTTTCCCTATGGTAATGCCAGGAGCATCTGCATCTACAATGAAAGCAGAGATTCCCTTATTGCCTTTTTCCGGACTGGTTTTAAAAAACCCTACCATAACGGAAGCTAAGGCGCCATTTGTAATAAACGTTTTATTTCCATTTAAAATATACTCATCTCCATCTTTTACTGCAGTGGCACGCATGGCGCCAGGATCCGAACCTGCATTAGGCTCTGTCAGCGCAAATGCCGCAAATTTCCCAGGTTTTACCACATCGGCAAAATACTTTCCCTGCTCCAAAGTTCCTGCCAGGATTACATTCCTAAGAGCCACAAAAGAGGTTACAAAGCTGATGGCATAACCGGCATCCACTTTGGCTAATTCTTCAAAAATCATAGCTGTGGTTTCATAGCTCAAGCCAGTTCCGCCGAATTCTTCCGGGATTTCCAGCATATGAAGGCCCATTTTAAAGCCCCAGTCAAATAATTCCCGGGGACATTCGCCCTTTTCATCTGCTTCCTGAACATAAGGCTTAATCTCATTTTCTGCCATTTCACGCACCATGGCGATTAATTCCTTTTGCTCGTCTGTGTAAAGTAAGCTCATATTCTCTCACCTTTCTTTATCCGATTTTTTCATACAGTTTCCCTACAGTTTGCGAAGTTTCGTTTCCCCTGTAGCTGCTCCGCTTCTGAGAGCTTCTTCAATTTCACCTTCCGAATACCCTAACTGTTTCATAATTTCTACAGTATGGGCACCCTGAGAACCGCCGATTACATATTCCGGACGGCCCATGGAGCCAAAATTAACAGGGTTGGTAGGCATAAAACGCTCTCCGGAAGGGTATGGGATTTTTGCAAGGACATGATTTGCATGGGCCTGCTGGTCCTTGTAGATATCTTGAGGCTCATAAGCAGCTTCACAGGCCAGATCATTTGCCTTAAACATAGCCATCAGCTCATCCCTGGTAAAATTAGCCATTGCCTCATCTAAAATATCTGTTACTTCAGAATTTAAATGATTATTGTTTACTTCAGCACAGTGGATATATTTTTCATTTCCAATCATATCCGGACGGCCAAGAAGAGTCATAATCTTTTCATAGTCCCGGTCGTATTCCGGACAGCAAAGCACCAGCCATTTCCCATCCTTAGTGCGGAACACATTGTTAAAGGGATTTGGCACTTCTTTTCGGTTTTTGGGGTATTGATTGCCGTACTGTGCAGAAATAATCCCGGTGCTAAGTGCGTAAACAGCGGCATGATGAAGGCTGATGGTAATTTTATCGCCCTCTCCTGTTTTTTCACGGGCATAAAGGGCAGCACAGATACCGGAGGCCAATGCAAGAGATACCTGAAAATCACCAAAGCCGTTAGTTGGTATCATGGGGGCATCGCCGCGGTTTACCGTAGTTCCGAATACGCCTCCCCTTGCCATATAGCAAGTTACATCAAAGCCGGCCGTATCCTTTTCCGGGCCATTTTCCCCGTATCCTAAAACCTGGGCAAAAATCAGTTTCGGAAATTTCTCTTTTAATGTATCGTAATCCAAACCAAGCTTTACTAATGATTTTGTGCGGGTATTGGTAACAAACACATCTGCTTCGCTTAACAGCTTATATGCTATTTCCAGCCCTTTTTCTGATTTTAAATTCAGGGTGATAAAGCGTTTATTCATATTCGCCACATCAAAAGCCAGATTTTCATCATCTAAAAAGGGCATGTTGAAAACAGCGCCCTGGGTTCTGGCCGGATCCCCTTTGGCTGATTCTATTTTAATACAGTCTGCCCCCCACTCGCCTAAAACGCGAACCGTCGTGGGAGCTGCCAAGTAAGTGGTTAAATCTACTATTTTTACTCCTTGTAATGGTTTCATGGCTGCGATCTCCTTTTTTCTGAGATAAGTCAAATGTTGCCCTTTGGGGCAGAAAGAAAAGTCCGGCAAACCGGACTCCCGCGCCGGAGCGCGTCTGCGTCAGCAGACTGTTTCCTTAAGCGCGAAGTGCGCATCCCCCGGAGGGTTTCTGGTTTATAGGACACCCTAATCCTATCAAGCAAAGAAAGCCGGCCTCAAACCCCTTATGCGAGCAAGCTCTCAACAGGTTTGCAGCTGGCTGCATCTTTGCACTGCTTTTTTCTATAACACGTACTCCATCTTTGCGTTATGTTTAATGGTATTTCTGGAAATTGTGATACGCTGAACGGTAGGAGCGCCCTCTTCCAGCCACATTGCCCGGCAGTCGCGGTACAGACGCTCTACAGGTCCGTATTTGCAGTCTTCAAAGTATCCTACGCCGCCAAAGATCTCCAGCATTTCATCGCTGACTTTCCTGGTAGTGTCAATACTGAACAATTTGCACATAGCAGCTTTCTCTTCGATATATTCACCAGTAGGATTCTCCTCGTAAGCTTTTGCAAAATCATATACCATACAGCGAAGTGCATGTACCATCATAGACATATCGGCAATCTTGCAGCGGATAGCCTGACGGGTTCCGATTGGCTTTCCAAAAGTTACACGGTCATGAGCATACTGCAATGACAGCTCTAACATTCTCTGAGCCATGCCTAAGTTGGAAGCCGCAATATGAGCACGGGATACAGATAAGGAATGCATGGCAATTTCAAGGCCCTGGCCTTCTTTGCCTAACAGATATTTCTTATCAATCTTGCAGTCGGTAAACTTTAACTCTCCATGTCCGGCTCCGCGGCAGCCCATCATGTGAGGCATATTGATTACTTCAAATCCTGGTGCATCCATAGGAACAAAGAATGCTGATAATCTGTCATCCTTCGCAGATTCCGGATTCGTTACTGCAATTACATATGCAAATTCGCAGCAGTCTGTATGGGAAATCAGGGTCTTCTCACCATTCAATACATAAGAATCACCATCTCTTACTGCAGTAGTATGTAAATCTGCCCCGGTTCCTCCAGTCGCTTCCGTTAAAGCAAAACATGTGAACACAGACTTATCCTGGAATTTGCTCATATACTCGTCTTTCAATTCCTTGCTGCCGTAGTCATCCAGGATTCTCCAGTTTAAATCCATTGCGTAGTGAAGATGCATCCGCATTCCGCCCGGCCCTCTGGAGAATTCTTCCTGCACCTGTAAAATTTCAAGCTCATTTAATCCCCATCCGCCGTACTCTTCCGGAAGGGAGCAGCGGTATAAATCATTTTTAATGGCCAGATCGTAAAATTCCTGAGGAAACTTATTGGTAACCTCCACCTCTTTTTGAATTTCCTCCAACGGTCCTTCGGCTAATTCACGAATCTGCTTTAAATACGCCTGAAATTCTTCTGCAGATAATTTACTCATTACTTTTTCCTCCTTGGATTTTTTTTTAACAATTTTTATGATTAAATTATACAATAGGCCTTTTTAAAAATCTAATCGTTGCTTCCCCTTACTTTTCCCTCAATCAATAGGTATTGCCTATAGATTGTATTTTTTCTTGTACAATTATAATTTTTATGGTATAATTCCTTAGTTCATCTGTAATTTTTCAATCATTTTAACGAGATCGGTAAATCTTCTTTTGAACTTAGCAAGCAAATTTGCCCATGGATTTTTTCAGCAATTTTTCTTCATTTCAATTTTTAACATTGTTATTTATATAACAATATAATGATCCGCAGTTTATTTCTGCTGCCCAAAATGCACCGGACATTGTGCTTTGTCAGATGTGTATTATTTTAAAAGGAAACAGGGTTCCAATCAGGAAAGTCCTGTTATCCTAACCTTAAATTTTATTTGTGCTTTTGGGAAAGATTTCAGAATATCGAGCAAAAAATATAGAAAGGAATTGATGATAACAATGCGAGATAAGATATGGAAAGGGATCGAAGAACACATTCATCCTCTGGGAGGCCTGGAACATGCTGTCCTGATTGATGCCCGGCCTGGATATGCCAAGTTTTCTATTGTAATTATGCCGGAAGCAATGAATGTGTATGGGATCGTCCACGGCGGTTTTTTATTTACTTTATGTGATACAGCAGCCGGTATGGCCACTTACGCTTATGAGGTAGAAAACACTACACAGCAGGCCAGCATTCATTTTATAAAAGGCCTTACTATAGAAACGGGAAAAATTTATGTGGAATGCCGTTCTGTCCATAAAGGCCGTTCCACCGTAGTAAATCAGGTAGAAATTACCACAGAATCCGGGATGCTGGCGGCAGTTGCAACCATTACCATGTTTTTGCTAAAGCCTATTGAATAGAAAAGGATATCTGCTGTTAAGCAGACAGAGCCTTTATCTTTCATCCATTTGTAACCGATCCTGTATTTTACCGGACAAGTATCCTGACTGCATGATATTCAGGCAAGCCCTCTGTTTTCCGAATCCCACACTTAACTAAAATAGAAGTTACTCCGGCAAATATAGCAGAACCAAATGACCATAAAATCCACACCCTATACTATCTCCTTACGTCTGTTTTCATCTGCAGGGCGGAATCGCATTATGAACTGGTGGGGATAAATCTGGCAATCCGTCCGGCAAACTCAGCAATATTCTGGGTCTGAAGGATTACTCTTCCTGGCCCGGTAAGCTTTGTAAGGAACAGCCCTTCACCGCCAAAAAAGATATTTCCCAGCCCTTTTACCGTTTCCACCTCGTAATTAACACTGCGTTCAAAGGCCACCACATTACCGGTATCTACTTTTAACACTTCCCCTGGCTGCAAATCTTTTTCTACCAGGTCGCCGTCTACTTCCAAAAATGCCATGCCCTGTCCGCTTAAATCCTGGAGAATGAAGCCTTCACCGCCGAACAGGCCGGCTGAAAATTTTTTACTAAAGGCAATGCTTAAATTCACCCCGCTCTGAGCACAGAGAAAAGCGCCCTTTTGACAGATCAGGCCGCCTGTAGCTGAAACATCCACAGGATAAACCCGTCCGGCCACTGTGGAAGCGAATGCAATTACTGCGCCCTCCCGCCGGGCACGGTATGTGGCCATAAACAGCGATTCCCCGGCAAACATTCTTCCGATTCCTTTCATCAGTCCGCCTTTTGTGTTTGTAGACATTTCAATTCCTTCTGTCATCCAGGCCATGCCGCCGGACTGGGTATACATTTCCTCACCGGGCATTTCAAACATGACTTCAACTGCCGGCATGGTATCTCCAATAATACGATATTTCATTAATTTTTACCTCCCTGATTTCTATTAATGTGCTGACCCTGACAACTGGTCTAAAGGTCTGGCGTTCTGTCTGAATATAATGCAGACAGTACCAGTTTTTCCCTCAATAAATAAGGATAAGATTATATTATCACAAGATTCCCCCCTGGTAAACCTTCGCTGAATATTTTTTTGGCTGCCTTACAGGCAGCTTACAGATATGCTGAAACAGGTTAAAAAGGCGGTTCCGCTGCCATCTCTTATCCTGCCATTTTGTTTGGATCTTGACTGACATCTTAATTGACTTGTCCGCTTGGAATGTCATATCCTCTTGAAAACCTTCTTACCTTGGGATATAATAGGTTAATGGATTAAGGAGGTAATATCGATATGATTTCAACAAAAGGACGATACGCCCTGCGGGTAATGATCGATCTGGCAAAGCAAAATCCGAATCAATTTATCCCTCTGGATGAAATTGCCACAAGACAGGGAATTTCCAAAAAGTATCTTGAAATAATCCTGAAAACCCTTGTGCAGAATAAACTTTTAAAAGGCCTTCGGGGCAAAGGCGGCGGTTACCAGTTAACCCGTCATCCAGCAGATTATACGGCAGGTGAAATCTTAGAGCTGACAGAAGGCACGCTGGCAGTTGTAGCTTGTCTGCAGGAGAAAGCGGAAACCTGCCAGCGGAAAGAAAGCTGCGATACCCTTCCCATGTGGAAACAGTTTGATGAAATGGTTCACGATTTTTTTTACAGCATTACCTTAGAAAGCCTGGCAAATCCTTCTGAAACAGCCCAAAATGACGTATAATAAACTGTTTATCTGCATCCTCCCACGCTCACAGCCTTCCTGCTTCCCCTTTCTGGCAGCAGACACGCTGTACAAAATGCTGCCCCCACTCTGCGTAAATTCTTCTTTTTGATCATGATTCCCCTCCTTAAGTAAAATTAAGATTCAAAGTAACCCGCTAAAAACGGCTGCACCCTTTCAGCAGTACAGTCAAACGCTGTTCTTATTATAAACAATTTTGCTTCCTATCACAAGAATTCTTGTGA
>JAAWIS010000037.1 GCA_022796475.1 Lachnospiraceae bacterium
ATCGAGCGGCACTGCTGTAGCAAGAAGTGTCCCAGCCGCGTTGTGCTGGCACAAAAGCGGAGCTGGCTGTAAGCTTTTATAGGGCGCAAGCCCGACCAGAATCATTAACAATGAATTTTTTTTAGAAAGGATAGGAGAAAATGAGCAAAATTGATGTAGTAAGAGCAGCAATGGTAGAGGCTATGAAAGCAAAGGACAAAGCAAGAAAGGACTCCCTATCCATGCTGCTGAGCGCACTGAAAAACGCTCAGATTGATAAGAAGGAGCCTCTTACCGAAGCAGAAGAAAATGCGATTGTAAAAAAGGAAATTAAATCCACACAGGAAACGTATGACTTAGCGCCGAAAGACCGGGAGGACATCCGCGGGGAAGCTGCTGCGCGGATTGCTGTATACAGAGAATTTGCTCCAGAAGATATGAGTGTAGAGCAGATTACAGAAGTAATCAAAGCTGTTCTGGAAGAACTTGGAATGGAAAATCCAGGTCCAAAAGATAAGGGCGCAATTATGAAAGCATTAATGCCCCGGGTAAAAGGAAAGGCAGACGGCAAGGTAGTAAACGAAACGCTGGCAGAAATGCTTTCCTGATTCTGGCTAGAGCGTGTCTGAAAATTCATTCCCGCCATCTACACCTTTCACTTTGCGGTATATTTGTGCCAAATTCAGTCAACATAGCCCACTATGCCTCCTTCATTTGGCACAAATCTCCCACAAAGTGGAAGGCACATCTGACGGAAAGCAATTTTCAGATACACTCTAGAGCGTGTCAGAACACTAAGGATTTTTAAATCCAAATACAAAAAACCTCACTCAGCAAAACACAACTATAGTCAGTCTAAGAAAGAAGAGGAAATTATGTACAAGGAAAAAATAGAAGCATATATCGATGCCCACCGTCAGGAAATGATTGATGATATCTGTACTTTATGCCGGATTAACAGTGAAAAGATGCCATATAAAGTAGGGAAACCTTTTGGGGAGGGAACCTTTATGGCTCTTGCAAAAGCACTGTCAATTGCAGAGGACTACGGGTTCCATATTAAAAATCATGACAACTACGTAGGTACAATAGACTTAAACAACGGCATCCGCAATCTTGATATTTTGGCTCATTTGGATGTGGTTCCGGCAGGAGAAGGATGGACGGTAACAGAACCCTTTATGCCAATTGAGAAAGATGGGAAACTGTATGGCCGTGGTACTGCTGATGATAAAGGCCCGGCGATTGCCGCCCTCTATGGGATGCGGGCTGTGAAAGATCTGGGAATTCCAGTAACAAAAAACTGCCGTTTAATATTGGGTACAGATGAAGAATGCGGAAGTTCCGATATTGCCCATTATTATGATGAAGAGCCGGAAGCGCCTATGACGTTTTCTCCAGACGGCTCCTTCCCAGTAGTAAATATCGAAAAAGGCAGGCTGGAAGGTCATTTTACCAGGGAATTTGAACCTTCAGAACTTTTGCCGAAGCTGGTTTCCATTGAGGGAGGACTTAAGGCCAATGTAGTTCCGGGAAAGGCATTTGCCACGGTACAAGGGCTGGATTTATCGGATCTGTGCGATTTGGCCCGGGAACTGGGACAGGAAATTGGCGTAGAATATGAAATAAAAGCTAAGGAAGATACGGCCTATATTACGGCCATCGGAAAAGGCGCCCATGCTTCTATTCCTGAGGAGGGAGTCAATGCATTAACGGGGCTTTTGTCCCTTTTGGTAAAACTGCCGTTTGCGCCATGTGAACAGATTGATGCAGTGAAGGATCTGGTAAGTCTGATTCCTCATGGGGATACTTGTGGAAAAGAGCTGGGAGTAAAAATGGAAGATGAGTTATCCGGCAGGCTTACATTGGCGTTCAGCCTTTTGAAGGCAGATGATTCTTCATTAGAAGGAACCTTTGACAGCCGCTGCCCAATCTGTTCCAATGAAGAAAATACACTGCATGTAATTAGGAAAAATATGGCGCAAAAAGGGTTTAAGCTGTTAAATCAGTCTATGATCCCACCCCATCATGTAAAGGGGGATTCTGTGTTTGTGCAGACACTGTTAAATACTTACCAGCGATATACTGGGCGGGAGGGAACTTGCCAGTCCATGGGAGGCGGAACTTATGTGCATAATTTGAAAAATGGAGTGGCTTTCGGTGCAGCTATGCCGGAAACAGATAACAACATGCATGGTGCTGACGAATTTGCGGTGATTGATGAACTATTGATTTCGGCTAAGATATTTGCCCAGGTAATTGCAGATTTATGTCGCTAAAACGTCCATTGTCAATGCAAAAATAAGAACAAAGAGTCCGGCAAGCCAGCCGGTATTTAGCAGCAGGAAAACAGTTGCAGGAAAAGCCAGCCAATCCTTAGTGATTGCTGGCTTATTTCGTTTCAAGAAACAGTTCAGAATTTTCGTTCGCCCATTTGTCAGGAAAATCTTGCTTTATTTTATAAAGTGAAATAAGATAAAGAGAAGATATTTTTGAAAATGTACTTAATAAAATTAGTTTTTAAAAATCTTTTTAGGGAAAATTAGTTGTAAAAAATGTGGAATTTGTGTTTTTTTCAATATAGGAGATCAATGTTATGCACAGGAAACGCCAGAAAGAGATGCTTTCTTACCTGTCTGAAGTGAAGTTTGCCAAAACAGAGCAACTGGCCGTGAAATTTTGTGTTTCAGCAGAAACAATACGCCGAGATCTGCTGGAATTGGAGGAGGCGGCTTTCGTGAAACGGGTAAGAGGCGGAGCTATATATACCAGCGTTCATCCCTATGAATTTCAGTCCCAATATTCCAATGGAGCCTCCTCAGCCGAAGTGCAGGCAATTGCTAAACTGACATGTGAAATGATCCGTGACGGAGAGGCTGTGGCAGTAAACAACAGTGCATTTGGCAGGGAACTGGCACGCTTTTTGTTGGAAACAAAAAAACAGCTAACAGTGGTGACCAACTCACCAAAATTGGCGATGATGCTGAATGAAACGAAAAGCCATGTGGTATATTTAACCTCCGGCCGTCTGCAGAACCGAAATAAAAGTGTAACAGGAAGTATGTGCATTGCCTGTCTGGGCAATTTTAAAGTGGATAAAGCCATTGTCAGTGTGGACGGAATTTCCATTGCTGACGGAGCAATGGCCCATGACAGGGAAGAAGCTGACGTGATTCGCAAGATGCTGGAAATCAGCCACACAAAAATCGTATTATGCCCATATGAGGCATTTCATAAAACTGAATTTCACAAAGCTTGTCCGGCAAAACAGATAGATTATATTATTACAGACTGGAATATCTCATCAAAGGAAATAAAAAATTGGTCTGAGATCCAGGTAAAAGTGCTGGCTGCCGCGGCTCCTCTGAAACATAAGCATGTCTGAATACCGATTTTCATCTGCGGAAATGATTTTTAGACTGCTGGCAGAAGAGTAGAATTGTGGAAAGTAGTTGGAATTGAGGGTAAAATCACAAATTTTAGTTGTAAAAACATAACAAATCCCACAAAAAGCTGTCAATTGGCAAAATTGACAGCTTTTATTCGTTCTGTTAAGATATATTCAGATAAAATTTCAAAAATCAATTACAGAAAATCAGATGACGAGGATAATGAAATGGAAGATTGCAAAAAATTAATTGTAAACGGCAGAGTTGTATTTCATGACGGACTGAGGGAAGTTTCGCTGTTAATTGAAAATGAAACAATAGCAGCAGTTTTAAAAAAGGGGATTTTTCCAGAGGAACCTTGTGAAGTGATTGATGCGGAAGGAAAAATTGTAATGGCTGGCATGATTGATACCCATAACCATATGTCAGATCCGGGGCCTTACAATTTTCGGGAAGATTGGTACTGCGGTTCCTGCAGTGCTGCTTCTGGCGGAATTACAACAATCTGCGATATGCCCCTTCCATCTGTGCCGGCAACCATTAATAAAGAGGGATTTCTGCAAAAGCAAAATACGGCTGCTGCCAGTTCTGTAGTAGATTTTGCTTTGTGGGGCGGTTTGATTCCTTCCAGTATTCCTGATATGGAGGAAATGCACCGGCTTGGCTGTGTTGGGTTCAAGGGATTTATGTGTTTTGCAACCAAGGAATATCCGCGGATTACAGACGGATATCTGGCAGATGGGATGAAGCAGGCCGCCTTTTTTGACGGGCTGATTGCCCTTCATGCAGAAAATGCAGAAGCTGCTGATTTCGGATGCCGGCATTACTCAGAATCCCATTGTGAAGATGAGGCAAAATTTGATCAGGCCAGGCCCTGGTGGACGGAGTATGATGCGATCCAGCGGGCGGTGCTGTTTGCGAAAATGACCAAAGCAAGGCTCCTGATTTGCCATACCACAATTGCTCAGGGAGCAGAATTTTTAAGAGATGCCAAAAAGGAAGGAACTCCAGTTTATGTGGAAACCTGTCCCCATTATTTAATTTTTGATCATGATATTCTGCGGGAGAAAAAATCATTTGCCAAATGCACGCCGCCTTTCCGAAACAGGGAAAATGTGGAAAAGATGTGGGAGTACGTAAAGGACGGAACCATAGATGTGCTGGGATCGGATCACGGCCCCTTTACAGATGAGGAAAAAGTGATGCAGAAGGATTTCTGGAAGGAATACTGCGGGTTTGGATGCAATGATGTGATGCTGGCTGCAATGATTTCAGAAGGGATAGGAAAGCGGGGACTGTCCTGGAGCCGCCTCTCGGATCTGACTTCTGCAAATGCAGCAAAAATACTTGGCCTGTATCCGAGAAAGGGAAGCCTGATGCCAGGGGCTGATGCCGATATTATTTTTATCGATCCGAAAGAGCGCTGGGTATATGACGGCAGCAAATCATTTTCCAAGACGAAAAGTGTAAAAGGGCCTTACCAGGGAATGGAACTGACTGGCCGCGTAACCGATACCTTTGTCCGGGGAAGGCGGGTTTTTGGGGATGGAACCATATTTGCTGAGGCAGGGTACGGCAGACTGGTAAAACGGGAAGGATAAGAAAAGCCTGGACAGGATGGCAGAAGAGGAAGGAAAAGGGGAATTTTATTTTGGAAAGGAGAAGCTTATGAAACGGATAGAAGGATTTCCTGACAGGGAAAGGGCATCCCGATCCTTGTTTTGCCATAATGGGATTGCATATGAATTAATCCCGGAGTATGGAACGGTTCCCGATGAATTTGAATTTTCTATGTATTCTGGGGGCTGCTGTGATAAGGAAGAACAGTTGTTTTTAATGTGCCGTGACCCGGAGCATCCGGTAGTTGTGCTGGATGCAGGGGGAAATTATCTGAAAAGTTTTGGGAAGGGGTTGTTTCAGGAGGTGCACAGTATTTGCGTTACGCCAGACGACACGCTGCTGTGTGTGGATACGGGGCTGCATGTGGTGCGGGAACTGACTAAGGAGGGGAAATGGATCCGGGATTTTGGAAATTTAGGAGTCCCCAGTGACAGCGGATTTGAAAAAGACCGATGGAGAAGAATGCAGCGAAAAGGAAACCTGGTTCCTACAGATGTGGCATTTGATAAAGGCTGGTCCTTTTGGATGGGAGTAGAAAGCATCAAACGGGCTGCTCCTCCCTTTAACCGGCCAACAGGAGTCTGTGTTGGGCCGAAAGGAGATATTTTCGTAAGTGATGGATATGGAAACGCAGCCATCCATCGTTTTGCACCAGACGGCACACTGTTAAAAACATGGGGCGGGCCGGGAAATACCCCAGGCAAATTTTATGTCCCCCATAGCCTGTGGGCAGACAGAAAGAATCGTATTTGGGTAGGCGACCGGGAGGCAAACAGTATCCATGTATTTGATGAAAATGGAGAAGTGCTTGCATACATGAATGAAAATCTGCTTCAGCCCACCGCTATTTGGGCAGATGATGATTTGATTTATATTGCAGAGCGGGGAGGCGGCCTTAGCATTTTCAATATGGATCTGGACATAGTGGCTCAGTTGGGATTTTATAATTCCCCTATCCGTGCTCATGGAATGTGCGGAAATAAAAAAGGAGAACTGTTCCTGATGCCGCTTTCAACGTATGACCGCCATTTTTTGATGAAGCTGGTGCCGATAACAAATTTATCAGCATCCTAAATTAATATTTATAAAAAGAAAGGAAGAGCATTATGAAAAAAAGGAAAAAATTTTTAGCATTTTTGTTAGCAGGAGCAACCGTTTTTGCACTGGGGGCATGTTCCGGAAATACTTCTCCTCCTCCAACAAAGACAGAAACGAATGTCCAGGATACAAAAGAGGAAACGAAAGATGCTCCGAAAGAAGAACAGGATACGGGAAATGCTTCAGGGAAGGCTGCAAGTGAGGACGGCCCAATTATTATCGGTTTCCTTGGCTGGTCTTCCGGTGCAGATGCTATGTATGGCTTAGTTCCCCAGCATCTGCTGGAAACGTATTTTAAAAAAGTGAATGCAGAAGGCGGATGGCTGGGACGGGAAATCGATTTTCGTACCTATGATATATCCGGACTTGACGGAGATTTCTCAGAGGCAGTAAATGCAGCGAATAAGCTGATACAGTCAGGAGCAGTGGCAATTCTTGGGCCAAGTAATTCCACCCAGGGGGCTGCAGTTGCAGAATTATGCAATCGTGCCGGTGTCCTTCACATCCCCTCCAGTGCCTCACAGCTTGCAACGGTAGATGATCAGGGGAATGTGCGTCCCTATACGTACCGCAGCGGCCCTGTTAACACAGATCAGGTTTCCACTATGGCAGCTTACGCCTATTATGAACTGAATAATCCGAAAGTGGCAGTTTTATACGAAACAACTCAAGTGGACACGGTAGATATGGCCAACGCATTTAAAGATACGTTTACCGGCTACGGCGGGAACATTGTGGCAGAGGCTACGTATCAGATTAATGATGTGGAGTTTAGGGCCCAGCTTACCAGCTTAGCTCAGTCGGAACCGGATTATTTGTTTATGCCGGTAATGGGGTATAAGGAAGCAGGATACGTGGCAAAGCAGCTATCGGAACTGGGCTTAAGCCATATTAAGCTGATTGGAAATTACGTATACGATACAGAGGATCTGCTGACCCTTGCCGGGGCAGAACTGGAAGGATGTATTTTTGCTACAGACGGTGATATTGATGCGCCCCGGTTTGCCCAGATTAAGGAGGAGTATGAAGAATACCGCCAGGCCACAGGAATGTCCCTTCATATGCCTGGATTAAAAGCGTTCAATGAAGCAAAGATTTTGGAATATGCGATTTTAACCAGCGGCTCCACCAATCCGGACGAAATGTGCAAGGCACTGAATGAAACTTCTGGATTTGATATGATTACCAGTCCAAATAAGGGCTATGATCCGGATACCCATAATCTTCTTGGATTGGAATTTACTATTAAATCGGTAAAAGACGGATCCTTTGAAATACTTGGAACTTACGCCATCCCAACAGAATAAGCTAATGCCGGCCTGCAGGAAAGGCGCCTGCAGGCGCGGTTTCTGCCGGGAACGGATAAAATTGGGGGTTAGCAAATGATTGTTCAACAGTTGATAACAGGAATTTCCATCGGCAGTGTATACGCACTTCTTGCCGTGGGATATGCATTGGTGTTCAGTGTATTTAATTTTTCTAATTTTGGTTTTGGCCCGGTTATGATGCTGGGAGCTTTTGGGGCGCTGTTTGCCATTGAAAAAACCCATATGGCATTATTCCCGGCCATTCTGACAGCACTTGCAGTTGCAGGACTGATATCCCTTCTTATGGAGATCACCATATACCGGCCAATGCGGCAGAAAAAGGCCCTTAAGGTGTATTTGATGATAGCGGCGCTGGGGATTAATACATGTGTTCCGAATTTCTGTATCCAGGTTTGGGGAGGTGCAGTCCGCCCATTCCCTTCAGACTGGGCAAAGGCGGTTATCCGCATAGGCGGGGTTGTAGTTCCCAGGGCAGATGTTTTAGCTGCAGTGTTATCGATTATCATGTTAGTGCTGCTGTGGTGTTTTCTGTTTCGGACGAAGCTTGGCCTTGGAATCCGGGCCAGTGCTTTTGATTCCAATACAGCCGGGTTAATGGGCATTAATGTTAACCGTGTGGCTGCCGTTATTTTTCTTCTGTCAGGTGCAACAGCAGGCCTTGCCGGATGCTTTTACGGAATGAAATATTCTGTCTATCCCAATATGGGAGTAGTAGCTACAAAAGGATTTGTGTCGGCAACGGTAGGAGGCTTAGGAAGCCTGCCGGGGGCGGTTATTTCAGGACTGCTGTTAGGATTTTTAGAAACGATTATATCAGCCTACGTTTCTACCACGTATCGGGATTTGGTTGCATACGGTCTTTTGGTAATTGTTTTGATTATAAAACCAAATGGCCTGTTAGGGCAGGGCGCTCATGACAAGCTATAGGAAGGAGGATATACATGGGATACATTGAAGGGATTATGATCAGTGCCTGTATCAATATTGTCTGCGTGGCCGGCCTGGCGATTCTGACAGGCTATACAGGCCTTTTTTCCATGGGACATGCCTGCTTTTTATGTCTGGGTGCGTATACAGCGGGGATTCTCACTAAATTTTTCGGGGTTCCCTATCTGATAGCGCTGCTGGCAGGAGGGGGGACAGCAGCGCTGTTTAGCCTGGTAATCGGAATCCCAACATTAAGGGGGAAAATGTCAGCAGACTGCTTCACCATTGCTACCTTTGGATTTGGTGAGGCTACAAGGGTAGTGATGGCAAATATTAACCACCCTTACGTGGGAGGGGCTCTTGGACTGTCCGGCCTGAATACGGATACCACCTTGCCAAAGGCCATTGTGATTGCTGCCATTGCCGTATATTTTGCAAGAAATTATGCCAAGTCCCAGCATGGGAAACTTGCTATCGCTGTCCGGGACCATGCGGATGCATCGGAACTGATTGGAGTGAATATTTTTCATGAGAAGCTGAAAGCACTTGCAATCAGTGCATTTTTCTGCGGAGTAGGCGGAGGGATGATGGCTCATTACTATACGTATATTGTTCCCAATATTTTTGGAGGAACCATGTCAACCAATCTTTTGACAGCCGTGGTACTGGGAGGGGTATGTTCCGTTACCGGTCCGGTACTGGCAACTTCTGTTTTGACGGCGACTCCGGAGGTGCTTCGCTTTATGTCAAACTGGCGGCTTCCCATGTATGGCCTGGTACTGATTCTTACCATGAGAATCCGGCCAGAGGGACTCATGGGATACCGGGAACTGTCAGTCAGGCCCCTAATCCGGCGGCTGAGGAAGAAGGCAGGAAAACACAGCAGGGACAAGGAGGTGCAGCATGGCTCTTTTGGAGATTAAGGAGTTATCCATTCATTTTGGAGGCGTAAAAGCAGTTCAGGAGGTTTCCTTTTCCGTTGAAAAGGGGGATTTTATCGGCCTGATCGGACCTAACGGCGCTGGGAAAACCACAGTATTTAACGCAGTAACCGGGGTGGTAGTGCCTACAAAGGGAACGATTTATTTTGACGGGCGCCAGTTAAACGGAATGCGTCCGGACAGAATATCCCATCTGGGGATTGCAAGAACTTTTCAGAATATCCGTATTTACCCGAAGATGTCGGCCCTGGACAATGTAGCCATTGGCTTAGACAGCCATGCATCGTATCATACCGTTTCTGCTATGCTGGGCCTGCCCCACGTAAGGCGGCGGGATAAGGAGATACGTGAAACCTGCCTGGAATTTTTGGATCAGGTGGGGATTGTACAGTATAAAGATTCAGAAACCGGTTCTCTTCCCTATGGCATTCAGAGAAAAGTTGAGATTGCCAGGGCTTTGGCAACCAGGCCTAAGCTTTTGTTTTTAGATGAGCCGGCAGCAGGGATGAATACAGCAGAAAGCATGGAGCTTGTTTCCTTTTTACAGACGCTCCATGAAAATACCGGGATCGCCATAGTCCTGATTGAGCATCATCTGGAAGTCGTGATGGAAGTATGCAAGAAGATCCATGTGCTGAATTTAGGGCAGATGCTGGCCTCCGGCACGCCAAAAGAAATCCAGAATAATCAAGATGTGATTACGGCTTATCTGGGAGAAAGGAGGACCCCCCATGACGGAGAATAGCAGAGAAATTCTCTTATCTGTAAAGGATTTAAATGTGTTTTACGGAGGGATACAGGCCCTTCACGGAATTTCCCTGGAAATCAAAAGGGGGGAAATTGTATCGATTATCGGAGCCAACGGAGCCGGAAAATCCACGCTTTTAAAGACCATAGCCGGTGATAAGGAAATCGGCAGCGGAACCATAGAATGGAATGGGCAGCCGCTGCCCTCAAAGATCCATCAGTTTTCCCAGCAGGGGATCTGTCTGGTTCCGGAAGGAAGAAAGATTTTTGTCAATTTAACGGTTATCGATAACCTGCGGGTGGGAGCTTATGCGGAAAAGAAGAAATCAGTAATCCGGGAGCGGATGGAAGAGGTATTTGAACTGTTTCCCAGGCTGAAAGAGCGTTCCAAGCAGATGAGCGGCACCTTATCAGGAGGGGAGCAGCAAATGTTAGCAGTAGGAAGGGCCTTGATGGCGGCACCAAAACTTATGATGCTGGACGAGCCTTCCCTTGGCTTGGCGCCTATTATCATTGATGAAATGTTTGAAAAATTTAAGCAGATTAATCAGGTGTATGGAACCACTATGCTGATTGTGGAGCAGAATGCCCAGTTAGCCCTGGAAACGGCAGATACAGGATATATTTTGAATCTGGGAACCATCCAAATGGAAGGAAAGGGAAAGGAACTGTTGAACAATCCTTATATTCAGAAGGCGTATTTAGGATTTCAGTAAAGGATGTGAAGGATGATGCTGGATACTTTAATTTATGGCGGATATGTAATCACCATGGAGGGAGCAGGAACCGGGGTAATCCCCTGTGGTGCGGTGGGGATTAAAGGCAATGAGATTGCAGTAGTGGGAACAGAGAAAGAAGTGTTAAAACAGTATCAGGCCCATCGGTATCTTAATGCAGCAGGGAAAGCGGTGCTGCCTGGCTTTGTGAATGTGCATATGCATACAGGAGATGCAATTGTCCGGAGCTGCGCACAAGATATTCCGGGAAAAATTTGGAGATTTAAAGGAATTCTGCCTCTGTTAGGGGTTGCAAGAGAGGAAGATTTTACAGCCGCATCCCAGTTAAATATCATAGAGGCCATCCGCTCCGGGATTACCACTTTTGGCGATTATTATTATCCTATGGCAGAAATGGTAGAAAACCACATTAAACTGGGAACCAGGGCCGTGGTAAGCGGGATGATCAACGAGCTTCCTCCGGATGTTTCGGTGGTGGAGGTAGATGAGCTAATTCCTTTGGATTCTGCAGTAGGCGGGAAAAAGCTTTCGGATAACCGGAAATTAGTAGAGCAGTATCATGAAAGCTTTGGGGGACGGATTACCTGCCGGTATGGCCCCCATTCGGCGGCCATGTGTTCAAAAGAAATGCTGGAAGAAATTAAGCATCAGGCAGATCTGGCGGATGTTGGGATTTTTACCCATCTGGTTCAGACCAGAGAGGAAATCACTCAGACCAGGCTTCGCACCGGACTAAGGCCAGTGGCGCTTCTTGATTCACTTGGATATTTAAACCGGAAGCTTTTGGCAGCCCATATGACGTATGCTTCCATGGAAGAAGTAAAACAGGTAGCCAAATCCGGCGCTTCCCTGGCCCTTTGCAGCGCCAGCATTTCCATTGTAAGGGGCGCTCTTCCTCCGGCACAGGAATTTTTAGCTTACGGGGGACGGGTAGGTTTGGGAACTGACCAGATTTGCAACGGGACCAATATGTTTGACGAGATGAAATATGCATCAATGATACACAAATATAAAAATCACGATGCAACCATGATGCCTTCCTGGAAAATTTTAAGAATGGCAACCATTGAAGCGGCAGATGCTCTTGGCATGGCAGAAACAATCGGGTCGTTAAAAAAGGGGAAAAAGGCAGATTTGATTGTTGTGGATTTGTCAGAACCCCATATGAATCCCATATATGATTCCCCTGTACGGAATCTGATTCCTAACTTAGTATATGCAGCAAGAGGCCATGAGGTGGAATCTGTGATCATTGACGGCAGATTTGTTATGGAAAACAGAAGGATCCTGACAGGAAAGGAAGAGGAAATTATAAAAAGGGTTCAGGAAGGGGCGGAAAGAATTGCAGGAAAGCTAAATGAACTTCCCTGGGCGAAAGAACTTCCGCTGGCGAAGTGGACAAGAGAGGGATATTATTAATTGAAGGAGAAACAGGCATACAGTTTTATTATAACAGCAGCAGTTTTGTGGGGATGCATTGGGATTTTTTACCGTAAGTTATCGTCCATGGGATTTACCCCTATGGAAATTGTTTTTATCCGTGTGACGGTGGCAGCGGCTGCTATGATCTGGTACTGCTTCATAACGGATCCCAGAAAACTGAATATTCGCCTTAAGGACAGCTTCTGGTTTTTAGGAACAGGAATTGGCAGTTTAGTATTTTTTAACTGGTGTTATTTTCATGCTATGGACAAAACCTCCCTGGCAACGGCAGCGCTGCTGTTATATACGGCCCCTGTCTTTGTACTGCTGATGTCCTGCCTGTTTTTAGGAGAGCAGATTACCAAAAAAAAGGCAGCAGCAATGGCAATTGTATTTGCAGGAAGCGCGCTGTCGTCCGGAATCCTGACGGAACAGGGAAATCCCCTGTCCTGGCCAGGGATTTTCTATGGCCTGGGGGCAGGATTCGGTTATGGGCTGTACAGTATATTTGGAACGGTTCTTCTTAGGAAGTATCAGGCGGAAACGGTAAGCACCTATACCTTTGTATTTGCAGCGGCTGGTGCAGCGCCTGCTTTTGTGTCTGGATTTCAATGGAGCGGCCTGGCCTGCCTATCCAAGGCGCTGTGGCCTGCCCTTGGGATTGGCATCCTTAGCAGTATGCTTCCCTTTTTGCTGTATACCAGGGGGCTGAAGCTGGTTTCGGCAAGCAAAGCTTCCGGGGTTGCCGCCATCGAGCCGGTGGCTGCCGCAGCCGTCGGATTGGTTTTCTTTGAGGAAACCTTGGACGGAGGAAAGATTTTGGGAATTATCATGACGTTGTGGGGCATTTTCCTGCTGAAGTCTGCCGAATAATTGATGAAGGGATTCGTATTATGTATAATGAGCGCCAAAAAGAATTAATTCGTTATCTGTCAGAAGTAAAATTTGCAAAAGCGGAACAGTTGGCGGAACGGTTCCAGGTTTCTTTGGAAACCATCCGCCGGGATTTAATGGAGCTGGAAAAAGATTCTTCCATCAGGCGGATCCGGGGCGGTGCTGTGTACAGCAATATGCGGGCAAAGGAACTGGAATTTGCAAAAAAAATGGAGAATAATCAAAAGGGGAAATATGCCATTGCAAATTTGGCTATGGAGTACATCAAAGACGGAGATGCCATTGCCATGAATAACGGCATAACAACACTGGCTTTGGCAAAATGTATGCAGTACAGCAGGAACCAGTTGACGATTGTTACCAATTCCCCGGATATTGCCTTGATTTTAAGTGATAACGAAAGCAATCAAGTGTTTTTAACAGCCGGTTATCTCCGCAAGCACAATAAAAGCCTGATTGGGAGTATGTGCAGTGAAAGCCTTGAATTTTTTAAAGTGGATAAGACGATTTTAAGCATAGACGGGATTTCCATCCAGGACGGTGTTACGGAGTTTAATACAGAGGAAGCCTCTATTCTCCGAAAGATGCTGGAGATTGGCCATACCAAGATGATTCTTTGTGAATTCAGCAAGTTCAGCGAGGTGGCTTTCAATAAAATCTGCCCTGCCAGAGGGATTGACTACGTGTTTACTGACTGGAACGTGCCGGCAAAGGATGTGAAAGCCTGGAGCGACATCGGAGTCAAAATCTGCTTTTCTCCAAAGCGGAAAGATTCAGGCTGCGGATTACAGGGCGCCAGCGAACCGTAACAGATTCAGAGGAATAATTGGAGAATTGCTCTCCCTTAACTTTACTTACCGGGGTATTTGTTGTATACTTAAGAGAATAAAACAAGTAATTCCGGGAGGAACCTGCGATGAGTGAAAAAAAGTACGATGTTGTGGCATTAGGCGAGCTGTTAATTGATTTTACAGAAAACGGAGTAAGCAGTCAGGGAAATACGGTTTATGAGGCAAATCCTGGCGGCGCCCCCTGCAATGTGCTGGCCATGTTAAATAAGCTTGGCCATAAAACTGCCTTTATGGGAAAGGTGGGGGTAGATATTTTCGGGAACCGGCTAAAGGCTGTGCTGGATGAAGTCGGGATCGATACCAGCGCTCTTTTGATGGATCCGGATGTGCGGACCACACTGGCTTTTGTCCAGACCTTTGCAGACGGTGACAGGGACTTTTCTTTTTACCGGAATCCGGGGGCCGATATGATGCTGACAGAGGAAGAGCTGGATGAAGAGATGCTGGCCCAATGCAAAGTGTTCCACTTTGGAACATTATCGATGACTCATGAAGAAGTAAGGAAGGCAACGAAAAAGGCAATTGCGGTGGCCAAAGAAAATGGGGCAGTGATTTCATTTGATCCCAATTTGCGTCCGCCTTTATGGACTTCTCTTGATTTGGCCAGGGAGCAGGTGGACTACGGTTTAAGGCAGTGCCATATCTTAAAGATTTCTGATAATGAAATCCAATGGTTTACAGGCAAAGAGGACTATGATGAAGGGATCCGGGTTCTTCAGGAGACTTATCAGATTCCTCTGATTTTGCTGTCATTAGGAAAAGAAGGAAGCCGGGCTTACTATAAGAATCTGAAAGTGCAGCAGGCTCCCTACCTTCAGAAAAATACCATTGAAACCACAGGGGCCGGAGATACCTTTGGAGGAAGCTGCCTTCATTTTGTGCTGGAATACGGGTTAGATAACCTGGATGAGGAGAAGCTTTCTGCCATGCTTTCCTTTGCTAATGCAGCCGCAGCCCTGATTACCACAAGAAAAGGCGCCCTGAAAGTCATGCCAGAGGCAGAAGAAGTGAAAAAAATTATGGAAACTACTTGACAAATCCATTAAATGGGATTACAATCATGCCCATAAATCAAAATCCTACTGTTTCTATAGGAAATTTAGGAAACATGAATTTTGGACAAGGAGGACCAATATGAATCAGTTTCAGGCCATGCAGATGAATCCAATGGGAATGAACAGCGGCATGCGTATGATGTGCGGCATGTATTTGCGTGGAAAATTGAATGTTCAGGTTCTTTGTATGGATTACAGTGATAAAAGATTTGCTGAAAGGGCATAATCCTTATGTCAGTAGAAGAAGCGGATATTAGGTCGCAGGTCTGTGCAGGACTTGCGGCTATTTTGCTTTATAGGAAATTGCGTCTTATAAAGCAAAAACCCTCCGGGGGATGCGCACTTCGCGCTTTAAGGAAACTGTCTGCTGGCGCAGACGCGCTCCGGCGCGCCAGTCCGGCAAACCGGAATCTTTGTTCTTTCACAGGGTTTTTGGAACCCTTCATGAAAGCGCCTTCCTGGTGATGGAGGAATGGCCATTGATCCGCAAGTGGAAGGGCAGCCCCGTTTCATAATAGTTTAGGAGAGAAAACCATGGAAGAGAAAAAGCCAATTATCCAGTTAAATGATCTGGGGAAGCAGTTTCAGACGTCAAACGGCATTGTGACCGCGTTGGATCACATTAACCTGGAGATTATGCAGGGCGAAATTTTTGGAATTATCGGTTTATCAGGCGCAGGAAAAAGTACATTGGTTCGCTGTATTAATTATTTGGAGATTCCCACCTCTGGAACGGTAATATTTGAGGGAGTCAGTCTGGCCGGAAAAAGTGAAAAGGTAATCCGGAAAGCCAGACAGTCTATGGGAATGATTTTTCAGCAGTTTAATCTGCTTGCCCAGAGGAATGTTCTGCAGAATGTCTGCTTTCCCTTAGAGCTTTTAAAGGTTCCGAAAAAAGAAGCGAGAAAACGGGCAGAGGAGCTTTTGGAACTGGTAGGGCTGTCGGATCGGATGAAAGCCTATCCGGCCCAGTTATCCGGCGGTCAGAAGCAGCGGGTTGCGATTGCAAGAGCACTTGCTACAAATCCCAAGGTGCTTCTATGCGACGAGGCTACCAGTGCGCTGGATCCCAAAACCACGAAACAGATTTTGGAACTTCTGAAACGAATCAATAAAGAAATGGGAGTTACCATTATTGTGATTACTCACGAGATGGCAGTTATTGATGAGATTTGTGACAGGGTTGCAATTATTGATAACAGTCAGATTGCTGAGGCAGGAAGGGTAGCTGATATCTTTTCCAATCCCTCCACTCCCACAGGCCGCCGCCTGATTTTAGGCGACGGGGCCAAGCAGGTGGCTTTAAGAGAAGACCGTCTGCTCCGGATTATTTTTGACGGAAGGGAATCCTCGGAGCCGGTTATTTCCAATCTGGTACTGGCTTGTAAGGTTCCGGTGAATATTATGTACGCGGAAACTAAGGATGTGGGAGGAAAGGCTATGGGGCAGATGATGATACAGATCCCGGAAGATGAAACGGATGCGAAGCGGATCATCCATTATTTAAAAATGAATAAAATTGCATTTGAGGAGGTGAAGTAGGATGGTGTGGGATGGAACAACCCTGGAAATGATAAAAAATGGAATTTTGGAAACCTTATTTATGGTGTTTGGCTCTTCTATGATAGCGTATTTAATCGGGATTCCTCTTGGGATCATCCTGGTGGTAACCGATACGGACGGTATCCATCCCATTCCGGCCCTCCAAAAACTTCTGGGGCTGATCATTAACCTGATTCGCTCTGTGCCATTTATTATTTTGCTGCTGGTAATGATTCCGGTTACCAGGGCGATTGTAGGAACCACTTTAGGGGCCAAGGCCGTGATTCCGCCTTTGGTGGCAGCGGCAGCGCCTTATATTGCCAGAATGGTAGAGTCCTCTTTTAAAGAGGTAGATGCAGGCGTTATTGAGGCGGCTAAGTCTATGGGAGCCACTACCTGGCAGATTATCTGGAAGGTTCTGCTTCCGGAAGCGAAACCAAGCCTTTTGGTTGGAGCCGCAATTTCGATTACTACGATTTTGGGCTATTCGGCTATGGCCGGGTTCGTAGGGGGAGGCGGCCTGGGTGCAATTGCCATTAATTACGGTTACTACCGGTATCAGACGGATATGATGCTGGTAACGGTGGTGATCCTGGTAATTATCGTCCAGATTATCCAGGAAACCTGGATGAAGTTATCTAAGATCAGCGACAAGCGGATCCGGTAAGGAACTGTTTGTTTATGATAAATAAGCTGCAAAGTCCAGCACATAAGAGGGCGCAGGCGGTGGGAATCCATGCTGAAACACGCTCTAAAAGGCCGGGACTATGGAGCAATAATTCAGGAGGAGATTATTATGAAAAAAACAGTATCAGCAATTTTGGCAGCAGCAATGACAGCACTGGCGCTGTCTGCGTGCGGAGGAAGTGAGGCAGCTCCGGAAACAACTGCTTCCGGGGAAACAAAAGCAGCCGCCCAAGGGGACAATGCGAAGGAAGAGGAAACAAAAGAAGCTGGCGGCAGCAAAGCAGAGGCAGAAAAAATTGTGATCGGGGCAAGCCCGGCGCCTCATGCAGAAATTTTAAAGGAAGCTCAGGAACTGCTAAAAGCAAAAGGCTATGAGCTGGAAATCCGGGAATATACCGACTACGTTCAGCCGAACAATGCCTTAGAGGCAGGGGATCTGGATGCAAACTATTTTCAGCATTCCCCATATCTGGAGCAGTTTAATGAGCAGTACGGAACGAACCTGGTAAGCGCGGGTACAATTCATTATGAGCCCTTTGGGATTTATGCCGGAAAGACCTCAGATCTGTCTGCACTGCCAGATCAGGCTAAGGTAGCAGTTCCGAATGATGTAACCAATGAAGCCAGGGCACTGCTTCTTTTAGAGGCACAGGGCCTTTTAACCTTAAAAGAAGACGCCGGCTTAAATGCAACAAAAAATGATATTGTAGAAAACCCAAAAAATCTGGAAATTATCGAAATTGAAGCAGCACAGATACCACGTTCCATCCAGGACGTAGATGTTGCAGTTATTAACGGCAATTATGCCATTGCTGCCGGCTTAAAGGTAGCAGACGCCTTAGCTGTGGAGGCTTCTGATTCACTGGCTGCCACCACTTACGGCAATGTAGTTGCAGTGCGTCAGGGAGATGAAACTTCTGAGGGAATGAAAGCGTTAGTAGAGATATTAAAGGGCGATGAAATCCGCAAGTACATGGAAGAAAAATATGAGGGCGCGGTAGTGCCCATGGATTAACGTATTCTCAGTGGATAGGGGCAGGTATTTCCATGGCCCCGGAGAAACGTTCAGATAAAAGAAAATGCGATAGAATTTAATTTGCGGCTGTGCCGGCCAGGTTTTCACAGAGAAACTTCCCTGTGAAAGCCTGCCGTTTAACAGCCGCTTTTTCATTACTGTGAAAGTCCTGCCGCCGATTAGGCGGCCTAAGTTCAGGGATTCCAAGTGCGCCCGCCACACTTTCCTGTGTGGTGGTGGGTCTGCTGCCGGGCGCATGAAGGTTTATAGGAAATTGCGTCCTATAAAGCAAAAACCCTCCGGGGAATGCGCACTTCGCGCCTAAGGAAACTGTCTGCTGACGCAGACGCGCTCCGGCGAGGGAGTCCGGCAAGCCGGACTCTTTGTTCTATCCGCAGACAGCGGAAAGGAATGTTCAGATGGATTTAAAAAAAGTTTTTCGTTCCGAAAAGGAGATAGGCCGCATAAACTGGCAGTAAGAATCATTCTGCCGGAGGATGGGATGCGCATCTGCGATTTGAAATATCGGGAAGTCATCAATATTCGGGACTGTAAACGTTTAGGCTTTGCCGGGGATATTGATTTTGACCTGGAAACAGGCTGTATTCTGGCGATTATCGTTCCAGGTCCGCCTACGATCTGCGGTTTTCTGGGACGGGAAAAGGAGTTTGTTATTCCATTCGAATGCATCAAGCAAGTGGGCCCGGATATTATCCTGGTAGATGTTGATGAAAAGACGGTATCAGGAAAATGCAAAACCTAAGACTGCCATTTTTTTGTTTTTTTACTTTATAGGAACTTGCGCCCTATAAAGCAAAAACCCTCCGGGAGATGCGCACTTCGCGCCTAAGGAAACTGTCTGCTGGCGCAGACGCGCTCCGGCGCGTGAGTCCGGCAGGCCGGACTCTTTTTTATGAAACACTTGCCAAACCTTTTCTGCTAAGGTAAAATAAATAAAAGTACTAAAATTACAGACAGCAAGCAAGGAGGAAGCAAAAGTGAAATGTCCATATTGCAATGCAGTGGATACGAAAGTAATTGATTCCAGGCCTGCAGATGACAACAGTTCAATTCGCAGGCGAAGACAGTGTGAATCCTGCGGGAGACGGTTTACCACTTACGAAAAACTGGAAACTATGCCCCTAATGGTGATTAAAAAAGATAATTCAAGGGAAACCTACGACCGATCAAAAATCGAAGCAGGAATTATCCATTCCTGCCATAAGCGGCCAGTTTCCATCCAGCAGATCAAAGCTATGATTGATGAGATTGAAAATGAAATTTTTAATAAAGATGAGAAAGAGGTAGCCACTTCCTCCATCGGAGAGCTGGTGATGGAAAAGCTGAAAGATTTGGATGAGGTAGCTTACGTCCGGTTTGCATCGGTGTACCGGGAATTTAAGGATGTAAATACATTTATGGAAGAAATTGGAAAGCTATTAAAGAGGGAATAAGGAGCAGCAGATGTTTTTTCATATATGGAAACCATTTTATCCCAGAGTTTGGGCAGACAGCGCTTACGGACTTCCCTATGAATCCATGGCAAAGAAAGGGATACAGGGGCTGATATTTGATGTGGATAACACTCTGGCATTTCATAATGTTCCGGCAGACGATAAGGCGGTAAGGCTGTTTGCCAGGCTCCATCAATTAGGGTTTCGAACCTGCCTTTTGTCGAATAATAAAGAACCCCGCGTGAAAGCCTTTGCCCAGGCGGTGGATTCTTATTATGTATATAAAGGTGGAAAGCCAGGAGTAAAAGGATACAAAAAAGCTATGAACAAGATGGGCACCGTTCCGAAGCAGACGGTTGCAGTAGGCGATCAGCTTTTTACAGATATCTGGGGGGCGAACAGGGCTGGAATTTACAGCATTCTGGTATCCCCGATGAATCCGAAAGAGGAGATTCAGATTGTTTTGAAACGGCTGTTAGAAATACCCATCCTTTTTGCTTACCAGAGAACCCATCCAGGCGAGCCTAAAAAAACATGTCAGATCATGGAGGATACTGACAGCAGCTTTTGCACAGACATAAAACTGGCTGGAGATTTGGAGAAGAAGGAGAGGGAAACATGATTACATCCGTAAAAGTGCGGAATTTGGTTTTAGGACAGGGACGGCCGAAAATATGCGTTCCGATTGTGGCAAAAAAAATTGATGAAATCAGGCAGGCAGCAGAGGAGATTCGAACACTTCCGGCGGATTTAGCAGAGTGGCGTGCAGACTGGTTTGAAGGGCTTGGGGAACCGGATGCTGTAAACCAAGGCCTTCAGGTGCTGCGGGAAGCCTTAGGCCAGGAACTGGCACTGCTTTTTTCCATCCGGACTAAAAAAGAAGGGGGACAGGCAGATATCTCCATGTCTGATTATGTAGGCTTAAACCAGAAGGCTATCCAGTCCGGACTAATTGATCTGGTAGATATAGAGCTTTCTTCTGGGAAAGAAGAGGCGGCATTGCTGGTAGAAGATGCCCACCGGTTCGGAATTAAAGTGATTATGTCCAGTCATAATTTTTACCGTACCCCGGAAATTGAGGAAATGCTTGCTTCTTTAAAAAAGATGCAGGAGTGGAATGCAGATATTCCAAAACTTGCGGTGATGCCAAAAAGCCGCCGTGATGTTTTGAAGCTGTTAACTGCCACCCTGGAGATGCGGGAACAGTATGGAGATCGCCCAATTATTACTATGGCTATGGCGCCGGAAGGCGTAATTACCCGATTGGCGGGAGAAGCCTTTGGCTCCTGTATGACCTTTGGAAGCGCCGGGCAGGCATCGGCGCCTGGGCAAATGGAAATTTCGGAGCTTCATTATATCCTGGAAGCCATACATAAAAACATGGAATGATATCTGCGGGGCAGTCTTTTTAAAAAGAAAAGGAGCCTGCAAGCTGATACTACAACAAATTTTTCAGCGGCAAAACTCGAAAAAGCTTGAAAATGAGTGAGATATCGTTTAGAATATAAAAGATAATGAGATGAACGCAATTTAAGGAGGAATATCTTCATGATATCAGCAGGTGATTTTAGAAACGGCATTACCTTAGAGATTGACGGCCAAGTGGTTCAGATTCTTGAATTCCAGCATGTAAAGCCAGGAAAAGGAGCTGCATTTGTCCGTACAAAATTAAAAAATGTAATTAATGGCGGTGTTGTGGAACGTACCTTCCGTCCTACCGAGAAATTCCCGGCAGCCAGGATTGATCGTGTGGACATGCAGTACCTGTACTCAGACGGCGACTTATATAACTTTATGAATGTGGAAACCTATGATCAGATTGCGCTGAATTCCGATTTAATTGGCGATGCGTTAAAGTTTGTGAAAGAAAATGAGATGGTTAAGGTTTGCTCCTATAATGGAAATGTATTCTCCATTGAGCCTCCGCTGTTTGTGGAGCTTGAAATTACTGACACGGAGCCAGGATTTAAAGGCGATACCGCAACAGGCGCCTCCAAGCCGGCTACCGTTGAAACCGGGGCACAGATTAATGTGCCGCTGTTCGTCAATATTGGCGATAAGGTTAAGATTGATACCAGAACCAGCGAATATTTAGGACGTGCTTAATGTTTGCTGTTTGCGGTGTGCCAAATGATGCCATAAGGAAACCATTATGGCAGTCATAAAATTCAGAATTATATTCAGCCTGTGTCTTTGGACGCAGGCTTTTGCGGCTTTGGGGATGCCTGCCTGTGGCTCCATAAAAGTAAATGAATGAAAAGGAGTATCGATTATGAAAAAAATCCTTACTGTGATAGAAAACGAATTAAAAAAGGCTTTTTCGGCTGGCGGATACGAAGAAAAATTTGCAAAAGCAGTCCTTTCCAACCGCCCGGATCTGTGTGAATACCAGTGTAACGGCGCTATGGCGGCGGCTAAAGCCTACAAGAAAAAGCCTATTGAAATTGCCAGTCAGGTTGTGCAGGCACTTGGGGAAAGCCCATTGTTTTCCATGTGCGATGCGGTGATGCCGGGATTTATTAACCTGAAGCTGGCAGACAGCTTTGTGGCAGATTATATGAATCAGATGGCGGCAGACGAAAGACTCGGTTTAAAGGAGCAGGAATCCCCCAAAACCATTATTTTAGACTACGGCGGCGCTAATGTGGCAAAACCCCTCCATGTAGGGCATTTACGTTCCGCCGTAATCGGTGAAAGCATCAAACGGATGGGGCGGGCGTTGGGGCATCATATGATCGGCGATGTCCATTTAGGCGATTGGGGCCTTCAGATGGGGCTGATTATTGAAGAGCTTCGGGATCGGAAGCCAGAACTTCCCTATTTTGATCCGTCCTTTACCGGAGATTATCCGGATGAGCCCCCATTTACCATCAGCGAGCTGGAAGATATCTATCCTACTGCCAGCAAAAAAGCAAAGTTTAAGGCAGAAGAGGGACGGAAACAGGGAATGAGCGAGGAAGAGATTGCCAGAGAAGAAGAAAAGTCTCAGGCATTTGCAGAACGTGCCCATCTTGCTACCAGAAAGCTTCAGGAAGGTTATGCTCCCTTTCTTGCGATCTGGAATCATATTATGAACGTATCCAAGGCAGATTTAAAGAAGAATTACAGCAGTTTAAATGTTTCTTTTGATTTGTGGAAAGGGGAAAGTGATGCTCAAAAGGATATTCCCGGTTTAATTGATGATTTAATCCGTCAGGGCCTGGCTTATGAGAGCCAGGGGGCTCTGGTGGTGGATATTGGGGAACCAGGTGATTCTAAGGAACTGCCGCCCTGCATTGTGCGGAAATCAGACGGGGCGGCTCTTTATGCCACCTCGGATTTAGGAACCATTTTGGAGCGGGAGCGGGAGCTTCATCCGGATGCTTACATTTATATTGCAGACAAGCGCCAGGAACTGCATTTTACACAGGTGTTCCGGGTAGCAAAGAAAGCTGGGTTTGTGGCCCAAGATATGCCTATGAGTTTTTTGGGTTTTGGAACCATGAACGGAAAAGACGGAAAGCCGTTTAAGACCAGGGACGGCGGTGTTATGCGGCTGGAGCAGCTAATTGCCGATATTAATGAAGCCGGATACCAGAGGATTATGGAAAACCGGACAGCAGAAGAGGAAGAAGCCAGAAAAACGGCGGGGATGGTAGGACTGGCAGCCTTAAAGTATGGAGATTTGTCTAATCAGGCGGCAAAGGATTATATTTTTGACGTGGAACGTTTCGTATCATTTGAGGGAAACACAGGACCTTACATCCTTTATACCATTGTGAGGATAAAATCAATTCTGAATAAATATCAGGAGCAGAAAGGCGAGCTGAACCGCTTCTCAATTTTGCCGGGGACATCGGAGGCAGAAAAGACCATGATGCTTGAGATTGCCCGGTATAATGATGTAATGGAGGCAGCATTTAAAGAATTGGCGCCTCATAAACTTTGCCAGTATATTTATGACTTATCCAATGATTTTAACCGTTTCTACCATGACAGCAAGATTCTCTCAGAAGAAGATCAGGAGAAGCAAAAAAGCTGGATTGGTTTGATTACTCTTGCAAAGGATGTGCTGGAAGCCTGCATCAGCGTTCTGGGATTTGAGGCGCCGGATCGGATGTAAGAATCAATTATCAGAAAATGCATTCAGAAATGAAAACCAGGGGGGCCTGTTTTGAAAATAAAGAATGTAGCAGTCAGCCAATTTTGGAAAGGGGAAGCAGCGATCCGGGGAACGGCAGAAGACGGGGGCTGTGAGTACCAGGTGCAGCTTTTTCTAACAGAGGGCAGCGTAAGGGATTCTGTCTGCTCCTGCAGAAAAGGAAACTCCGATAAAGTGATGTGCCCTCACGGGCAGGCGCTGTGGAAGGCATATCAGAAAGAAAATTCCGGCCAGGAACAAAAAGGCAAAGGTTCGGTTATGGTTTATACATCACCGGAAGTTCGTGCCATGATACGGGAGTATACCAACCGGGAGGTGGCACAGATTCAGACAGAAGGGCAAAGGGCCCAGATAACTCTGGCGCCCAAACTGATGATTTCTTCCGGGGGAAGGGAGATAAAGGCAGAATTTTGGCTGGTGTTTGGCCGCAGGATCCGGATAAAGGATTTGGCTGCCTTTGCCCAGGCAGTGAACCAGGGGGCTTATGCAGAATACGGAAAAAATTTTGCCTTTCATCACAACTTGGATGCATTTACTCCCCAATGCCGCCCGCTGGTGGAATTTGCAGCAGAAATTGCCAATACGTATCAGGAATATTACTCCCAGTTTCGCCGCTCTTCCTTTGAAACCCGCCAGCCTCTGGGGGAACTGAGCCTGAACCGGGAAAACAGAGATCGGTTTTTTGCTATTATGGACAATCAGGTTTTGGAAGTGCAGATCGGCTTTCGGGAAAAAAGGATGCTTTTAGTGTGCCGCAAAAACCCAAGATTTTATATTTCTGTCCAGCGCCGGGGTGAAACGGGGCTTTGCGTTTCCCTGAAAGGAAACAATACAATCTTTTTTGGAGAACGGAACCTGTATGTGGGGGATGAAGAACGAATTTACGGCTGTGATGAAACATGCAGCCGTATTTTGAGTGTTTTTATGGATCAGATAAGCCGGAGCCATTGCCAGGTAACAGTTAATGAGAAGGACATCCCATTATTTTATGAACGTGTTTTGAAAAAGATAGAACCGTACTGTATTTTTGAAGGAGATGAAATTAACTGGCAGGATTACCAGCCAAAGCCGCTGAAAGCAGAATTCCGTTTTGACTGCGGCGGATTCAACCAGATAGAGATGGAGCCAGTCCTTTCTTATGGGGACTATTCCTTTCACCCGGTTGAAGATGAAAACCTGCCCAGGACAGTATGCAGGGATGTGCCGGGGGAATTCAGGGTAAGCCAGCTAATTGCAAAATATTTTCAGTATAAAGACCCAAGTGAAAAAAAGCTGCTTATCAGGGAACAGGATGAAATGATATTCCGGCTTCTGGAATCCGGAATCGGTGAGTTTGCCCGGCTTGGGACAGTGATGGTTTCAGAGCGCCTGAAAAAATGGAAAATCCTTCCGCCTGTAAAAGTGAAAGCGAATGTGTCCATGAACCAGGGCTGGCTTGATATTCAGGTGGATATGGAAGGGCTGAATGGCAGCGATTTTAACGGGATTTTAGAGTCATATCAGCAGAAACGTTCCTTTTACCGTTTAAAAACGGGAGAATTTTTAAAGCTGGACGATGATGGCCTTTTGGCAGTGGCACGGCTTGGAAGAGGTCTATCTCTTTCAGGAAAGGAACTTTTGGGAAAGGGAGTACGGCTTCCGGGGTATCGTGCCCTGTATCTGGACAGTCTGCTGAAAGAAGGGCCGGGAATTACCTTTTACCGGGATCAGATGTTTAAGGCCATGGTGCGGGGGATGAAATCAGTAGAGGACAGCGATTTTTCGGTGCCGGCAGCGCTGCAGAATGTGCTGAGAGGGTATCAGAAAATCGGCTACCGGTGGCTTAGGACCTTAGATGCCTATGGCTTTGGGGGGATATTAGCAGACGATATGGGCCTTGGCAAAACGCTGCAGGTGATTTCTCTTTTTTCAGATGAGTATCAAAAGGAGGGGGAGCCTTCTATTATTATCTGTCCTGCATCCCTGGTTTATAACTGGGAAAATGAATTCCGGAAATTTGCCCCCTGGCTGAACGTCTTTACCATAGCAGGAAGCTCTGCCCAGCGGGAACAGGTCTTTCGCCTGCTTGCAGAGCCGGATAAGGGCCAGGACTGCCAGATTATAATCACTTCTTATGAGCTGCTAAAACGGGATATGGAGCATTATGAGAACATGAGCTTCCGCTTTCAGGTAATTGACGAAGCCCAGTATATTAAAAATGCTTCCACTCAAAGCGCAAAAGCAGTAAAAGGGATTCGGGCAAAGACCAGGTTTGCGTTAACCGGAACCCCTGTTGAGAATCGTTTAAGCGAGCTTTGGAGCATTTTCGACTACCTGATGCCAGGATTTTTATTTACTTATCCCAAATTTAAAAAATCCTATGAGATTCCCATTGCAAAGGAGCAGGACAAAGAATCTTTAAGTCATCTGCGGCGTTTGATCGGCCCCTTTATCCTGCGGCGTTTGAAAAAAGATGTGTTAAAAGAGCTGCCGGAGAAATTGGAAATGGAAGTCTATTCCAAGTTTGAAGGAAAGCAGCGGGAGCTTTATGCTGCAAATGCAGCCAGACTGAAAAATAGGCTGGAACAGCTTCATGAAACAGCGTATTGCTCAGATAAACTGCAGATTTTGGCGGAGCTTACCAGACTCAGGCAGATTTGCTGTGATCCAAGTCTTTGCTATGAAAATTATAAAGGCGGGTCAGCAAAGCTGGAAACTTGTATTGACCTGGTTAAAAACGGGATACAGGGAGGACATAAAATTCTGCTGTTTTCTCAGTTTGCCGCCATGCTTGATGTGATTGGAAAGCGTCTTTTTACAGAAGGGATTGATTATTACCTGTTAACTGGGAAGACGCCAAAGGAAGATCGGTTAAAGATGGCGGATTCTTTCCACAGCGATGAGGTTCCGGTTTTTTTAATCTCTTTAAAGGCTGGAGGAACAGGGCTTAATTTGACAGCGGCAGACCTGGTGATCCATTATGATCCCTGGTGGAATGAGGCAGCTCAGAATCAGGCCACTGACCGGGCGCACCGAATCGGGCAGGAAAAACAAGTGACCGTATTTAGGCTGATAACAAAGGGGACAATAGAGGAAAGGATCCGAATTCTTCAAAAGTCGAAACGGAGCCTGGCTGAGCAGGTCATAACGGAAGGCACTTTAGATTTTGCCAGTTTAAAGAAAGAAGATATCGTAAAGATGCTGATGCCAGAGAGCGGTTAATAGCTTGCCAGAAAGGGAACAGAAGGCTGCAGAGCACTTAGAATATGTGATGGAGGAAATTATGAAAAAGCATCGTTCCCTGCAAAAAGTGTATTATCTAAGTTTCGCATGGATGGTAGTGATCCCGATTTTTTTAGTTTTTGTGATTTCTGTAAGTATAGTACGCTATATGATGCAGAACTCTGCCATATCGGCTATCAGAAGCCGGCAGAATACAGTGGCCTCCAGCCTGACAGAAAGTGTCAGGGATGCTTCTTTGCAGCTTTCCCATTTCGTATACGTAAATAATAATGAAATGATGGAAACAGCATCTTTAACGGATACTTCTGACGTAAAAACACGCCATACTTATACCAGCCGTTTGGATCAGTTATTCCAGGTAGCCATGGCTCCCAAGCAGACGGTAATATCAGGTATGATTTATATGAAAGATGGAAGGTATACCTATTTAAAGCAGGAACTGGCGATTCCGAAAGAAGAAGTGGCAGCTTCCGGATGGTATCAAAGGGCACAGCAGACTCCGAATACAGTTACTATAGGATGCTATGATACATCGGATACAAAGGTAACACTGACTGGGGGCAGAAGGGGAGAACTGGTTCTGGCAGCTGCCCTGTCTCCTGATATCGGGATAGACCGGTCTGGAAAGATTGATATGATTGTCCTTTTTTTCCGCACCCGGGTCAGCGCGCTGCTGAATGATAAGGCCCAGAAGGAAGGGCTGGGGGATACGGTGATTCTGGATGAAAAGGGGACAGTGATTTTCCAGGCAGAAGAGGAGGGAAAGGCAGAACGTTTTTTGGAAGTTTTGAAATCAGAAGCCGGGAGCCAGTCAAACAGCGAATCAGGCTTTTCGCCGGAAATTGGCGTATATCAGAAATGGATCCCCAAAACTCAGGAAAATTCAGCAAAAAACTGTACCTGTGTGATATCCCAGATACCAGAAACCGGGTGGAAGATTGCTTCCTGTGTCAGTACCCATTCCCTGACATACAGTTTTAACCGGGTAGCGATTTTGATGCTGGCGGTAATCGGGGCGCTGTTTCTTTTATATGCCGCATTTTCCCGGTTCTTTTTACAGAATATTATCCGTCCGGTTCATACTATGGTGGAAGGACTTTACCAGGTAGAGGAAGGAAATCTGGAAACCCATATTGATCCGGCAGGACAGGCAGAGATCCGGGAGATGATCCATTCATTTAACCGGACAGTACGGCGGCTGAAGGTTTCTGTAGAGGAACGGGAAGTGGCTCAGGAGAAAAAACTGGAAGCTGAGATCCGGGCGCTTCAGTCCCAGATTAATCCGCATTTTTTGGTAAATACATTAAATTCGATACGATTTATGGCACAGGTTTCCAAATTTGAAGGTATCCGGCGGATGGCGGAGGCCCTGATTCAGATTCTTACTTGTTCCTTTCGCAGCAACAGCAGTTTCTACACCGTAAGGGAAGAGCTTAATGTGCTGGACAGCTATTTATATTTGATGAAAATCCGGTATTCTGATGGATTTGAGGTATTTTACCAGGTAGAGGAAGCCTGCATGGATATTTTGATCCCCCGTCTGATATTACAGCCCGTTGTGGAAAACTCCATCGTCCATGGTTTTGCGGATATGGGGGAAGATATAGGGAGGCTTGAAATCCGGGTAGGGATGGAAGAAGGAAGCCTTCTTTTGGAAGTTTGGGATAATGGGGCTGGAATGGAGCCAGGGGAAATTGCAAAGATTCTGCAGGGAAAAGATCGAAGACCGGATGATAACTACAGTATTGGGATTGAAAATGTATTCAGCCGCCTGGCTCTTCATTTTAAGGAGCAGTGCAGAATGGAGATGGAAAGTAAGCCAGGCTCTTACACCAGAACCAGGATTTTGATTCCAGGAAACAGGGCAGACTGCGTTGAAAGAGGAGGAAAGCCATGAACCAGGTTGTAATCGTTGATGATGATATGATTGTCCGTGTTACTCTTCGCTCTCTTTTGAAGTGGGAAAAATTTGGTTTTACGGTTGCAGCGGACTTTAGCGGAGGAAAGGCTGCTTTGGAGTATTTAAAGAGCCATAGGGCAGATCTTCTGGTTGTGGATATGAAGATGCCGGATTTGGACGGGATTTCACTGATGGAACGGCTTCAGGCAGAGGGCAAGCTTCCAGTTACAGTTGCACTGTCCGGATACAATGAATTTGAACTGGTGCGCCAGGCTTTCCGGGTGGGAGCCTTTGACTATCTTCTGAAATCTGATCTGACCGCGGAATCTTTAAAAAGGCTTTTAGATACGCTGAACCGGCAGATTTTTTTGGAAAACCGTTCCGGAGAAAAGAAGGTTCCGGTTTTGGGAGGGGACGGGGGGGTTTTATTTGAAACGCTTACAGGAACTTATGGAATCGTTTTATTCGAAATCGATGACCAGAAACGGCAGGCAGCCAGGTTTGGTCCGGATTTGGCAGAAGAGCTTGGAAAGCCGGTTTTGGAACTGGCCAGGCAGCTTCCCCGCGTAGCAGCTAAAGGAAGGTTAGAACCGCTTGATCCGTTTCATTACATACTGCTGTATCAGGCGGCCGATCCCATCCAGTACCATCATACCATTACTTCCGTTGTCCGACAGCTTCAGTCCGTATGGAAGGATTATATGAATCTTACGTTGTCAGCGGCAGTCAGTGAGCCATATGAGGGAAATATGCTTGCTCAGGCGCTGGAACGAAATTATGAACTGCTGAAACTTGCGGTTTTATCAGGACGGGGCGCACTTTGCACAGAATGGCGCTGCCGGGAGGAACTTACCATGCTTGCAGTCTGCAGAGAACAGGAAGAAGGGCTGGTTATAGCGCTTTACCGGGGGGATCCGGTATTTTTGCAGCAGGAAAAGCAGAAGTTTTTCTGCAGGCTGGAAAAAATGGGGTTTCAGGAGGGATGCTGTTACAGCCTGATGGTAATTGTGCTGCTGGCTGCATGCTTTGCCCGGTATGAAGATGATTTTTTTGCATTGTTTCCGGAAGAAGTTTCGTACCGGGAAAAAATCGGAAGGCTTACCTGCAGCCGCGAGCTGGAACTTTGGCTGAATAACTATTTTCGCTGGGTAACAAACTATGTAGAAAACCGAAGCCGTACCTGTCAGACAGATTTAATTGTAAAAGCGAAGCATTTTTTAAGGGACAATTATTCCAATCCGGAACTGACTTTAAAAAGCGCCGCAGATTTTGTAGGACTGAATGAAAAGTATTTCAGCTCCCGTTTCACCAAGGAATCCGGCATGACCTTTTCTGCCTATCTGACGGATCTGAGAATGCAGAAGGCGAAAAGCCTGATGCTTACTGCAGACTTTAAAATGTATGAAATCAGTGAACGGGTAGGATATCATAATACGGAGCATTTTAACCGTATGTTTAAGCGCTGCTTTGGCGTCAGCCCAGGGGATTACCGAAAATCTCACAGGGCGGAAACCAGATAAAATTTAGCATAATCAACAAAGTATCTAACGATACATCAAAAAATCTAACTGTATTTCATGGTATTTCTCCCGCCTTTTTGTTAAGATGAAACCGTCAGGAAGAAAGGGTTATGAAAGTAAAGGCCCTTTTATCATAACGAAAGGACGGGAGATTTTTATGAAGAAAAAAATGTTGGCTATTACACTGGGAGCAGCTATGACCGCCAGTTTGCTGGCAGGCTGCGGGGAAAAGGCGCCTGCGCCAGGGCAGGATGGAGGAACATCCGCGCCTGCGGCAGCAGAGGAAACGTCAGGAGCCGGATCTGCAGAAACAAAAGAGGCAGAAGCAGAGGGCGGCGATTTAAGCGGCGATTTGGTATTTGCTATTTGGGATAATAATCTGATGGACTATATTGATGAAAACGATATGGTTGGAAAATTCCAGGAATTATATCCGGACGCGAATATTGAGGTGGAAAAGATTAAAGATGATTCTGAATACTGGAATGCTATGAAAATGCGGGCTTCTGCTAACCAGCTTCCGGATGTAATGTTTAATAAGCCATTTACTTTGTCACGGTTTAAAGATTATCTGTTAGATCTGTCCGATTTAGAAGCTGCAAAGAATAATGAACTGGCGTCAGGCTATGCCATGGACGGAAAGGTGCTTGGAGTACCGATGACAGCAGGATACGAATATGTATTTTATTGGAAGGATATGTTTGCAGAGGCTGGGGTAGAAGTGCCGGATACATGGCAGGAACTTCAGGATGCTGCTGCAAAGCTTCAGGAATTCTATGGTCAGGAAAATCCGGATTTTATGGCGATCGCATTAGGAGCAAAGGATGAGTGGCCAGATTATCCGTTTATGGAATTTATGCCTGCTTTGGAAAGCGGAAACGGACAAAATTGGAATGACATGGCAAAAGTGGATGAGCCTTTTGCCGAAGGAACCGATATTAATAAGGCATATCATAAAGCGAACAGCCTGTTTACTTCCGGCGTATTTGGAAAAGACCCGTTAGGACTGGGAAATGATCAGGTAACGACTTTATTTGCCCAGAAAGAAGCAGCGATGATTGCACTGGGCGACTGGGGGCTGCAGAATATCCAGAATGGCGCAGATGACACGGCAGAGCTTGGAACTTTTTATCTTCCGGTACGGGACAGTGAAAGCGATCCCTTCCGTGTGATTGTGCAGGGGGATTCTTTTATGGGTGTAACTACACACAGTAAGAATCCGGAACTGGCAAAAGCTTTTGTAGAATGGTTCTACAGCGAAAACTGGTATCCAGGTTATATTGAATATGTAACCAGCGCGTCTGCTATGACTACCTTCCCAAAGGAAAAGGATCCGGTTTTAGCAGAGTCTGATACAGCACAGCCGGATATGGTGCTGGTTATGTATGACGGAGGCGGCGACGATTTCCAAGCGATTCAGAATGAAACGGCATTTGATTATAAGAAATTAGGGGCTGAAATGTTTACAGACGGATTTGATCTGGACGGAAGGCTGAGTGAATTGAACGAAAAATGGAAAGCTGCCAGACAAAAACTGGGAATTCAATAAAATTATCCTTATAAATACGTAAATTTATAATTCGAAAGGGCCGCCGCATAATGGGTAGACAAAAAACCCTGTGCGGCGGTTCCTGAATAAAGGGAAAGGATGGGGATTGGAATATGAGTTCTCTGGCAAAAAAAAGACGGCAGTTTATCGTAATTTCACTGATTATCCCTACGCTGCTTTTAATCGGATTTGTGGTATTTCCGGCTATTGATCTGGTACGCATGAGCCTTACTAACTGGGATGGTTATTCGGAAAGCAGTGATTTTATCGGGCTGGGCAATTATTTTTCTATGTTTCAAAACAAAGACTTATGGCAGTCTTTAAAGAATAATGCTGTATACTTTTTCATCCATCTCTGCATGATTCCGGTAGAACTGGGATTTGCGGTTTTGCTGGTATCAAAGCTTCGCGGGGCAAAATTTTATAAAACCATGGTATTTATGCCTTATATCATTAACGGCGTGGCTATTGCATATGCGTTTTCTTATTTCTTTTCCCCGATTAACGGGGCATTTGATGCAATTTTAGAACTGTTCCGGCTGGGGATGCTGAAAAGAAACTGGCTGTCTGATCCCAAAATTGTGAATTTTGTGCTGGCATTTGTATCGCTTTGGCGGTTTTCCGGATACCATATTGTGCTGTTTATGGCAGCGCTGCAGTCACTGCCCCAGGATGTCCAGGAGGCAGCAAGGGTAGATGGGGCCAATTCCTGGCAGATGTTTCAATACATCCAGATTCCGGCAATTATGCTGATGGTGGATTTTATCTTATTTGATAATATCCGGGGCGCTCTTCAAGTATTTGATATACCTTTTGTTATTACGGGAGGGGGGCCTGGCTACGCATCTTCCACATTTACCCTGTACACCATAAAAACAGCATTTACTTTTTCTAATTTTGGTCTGGCTTCTACTATGGCAGTGGCAATAATGGCTATGATTGTGCTGATTTATCTGATACAGAATAAATTGATTCATGGAATTGTGCTGAAGGGAGGAAAAGAATAAGATGAAAAAACGGACAATCGTTCAGTGCATCAAACAGCTTATCTGTATTGCCATGGTAATCCTGGTACTTCTCCCTATTCTTCTTACCTTATTTGCTGCTTTTAAAACAAAGGGGGATATGGTAAAAACTTCGCCTCTTCTTCTGCCGCCTGCAGGACGGATTACCTTTGCTAATTTTGAAAAAGTGCTGAAAGATAAATATCTGCTGGTAGGATTTAAAAATACAGGGATTATTCTGGTGGTCAGCATTTTCTTTAATGTGATGTTCGGAACCATTACAGCTTTTATTATTGAGCGGTTCCAGTTCCGTTTTAAAAAGGTAATTGTAGGCTTATTTTTTGCAGGTATGCTGATTCCCACCTTTGTAACGGAAATTGCCCGGTTTAAGATTATTAACGGGCTGATGCTGTATAACAGCCTGGGCGCTCCTATTATTATTTATGTAGCGTCTGATCTGATGCAGCTTTATATTTACCGGCAGTTTATTTCCACACTCCCGGTTTCACTGGATGAAAGCGCGCTGCTGGATGGATGCGATTATTTCGGCTTATTTGTGCGGATTATTTTTCCTCTGTTAGCTCCTGCTACAGCCACTGTGATCATTATTAAAGCGATAAACATTATTAATGACATGTATGTTCCATATCTTTACATGCCCAAAAATTCCCTGCGTACCTTAACTACCTTTTTAATGAATTTTGCCAATGCTCAGCAGGGCTCCTGGCAGAAGCTGGCAGCAGGCATTATCATTATTATGCTGCCTACGATCGTTATTTATGTTTTCTTCCAGCGGTACATTTTAGCCGGAGTAGCTGCTGGGGCGGTGAAGGAGTAGAAATGAAATATATTCTTTATACAAAAATAATGGAAAAAATTAGTTATAGCTGATATACTTAAAAAACTGGAATATATATTCAGTACACTAGTGTTCTGTCTGGCTCATAGATAGGCAAACTTCCTTGCCTATTTTCCTGACAGCGCCACTCCCCAAGCCTCGACGTAGCAACCGCTAC
>JAAWIS010000151.1 GCA_022796475.1 Lachnospiraceae bacterium
TTTCGACGGCGTAGCGGTGGCTACGGCTAGAAAATCCAACGCAGCAGGTGGGCAAATAGACAAGAAGGTTTGACTGAATATAATACGGTCAAGACACTATTGTTCTGACACGCTGCACTGTTCTTTACTTTGCCGCAAACCAGGAATCCCCTTCTTTTGCCTCTACTTCCAGAGAAACCTTAAGGGCGGCAGCGTGTTTCATCTTATCTTCCAATATTTCTTTTACTGTCTGAGTTTCTTCTTTCCATGTTTCAATCAGAAGCTCATCATGAACCTGAAGGACAATCCTGGATTTCATCCCGCGTTTTCGAAGCTCTCTGTCCACGCCAATCATGGCAAGCTTCATAATATCGGCGGCAGTCCCCTGGATAGGGGAATTCATAGCTACCCGCTCGCCAAAGGAACGCTGCATGAAATTCGCGGACTTTAACTCCGGAATCGGTCTTCTTCTGCCATACAGCGTACACACATAACCATTTTTCTTTCCCTCTGCCACCAGCCTGTCCAGATACTCTTTTACTCCCGGATACGTTTTAAAATACTGATTGATATAATCCTGTGCTTCTTTTTTAGAAACGCTTAAATCTTCTCCCAGTCCAAAGGCGCTGATTCCGTATACAATGCCAAAGTTTACTGCCTTTGCATTTCTCCTCTGGAGAGGCGTTACTTCTTCAAGTGGAATATGGAACACCTGGGAAGCGGTAATGGCATGGATATCCTGGGCCAGGCCATAGGCATCAATCAGACGTTCATCTTCTGACAAAGAAGCCAGAATCCGAAGCTCAATCTGGGAATAATCTGCATCTAAAAATACATATCCCTCTTCCGGAACAAAAACTTTCCGGATTTCCCTGCCAAGTTCCATCCGGACCGGAATATTCTGAAGGTTCGGTTCTGTGCTGCTAATTCGCCCTGTAGCGGTAATGGTCTGGTTAAACGTTCCATGAATCCGCTGATCTGTGCCAATAAAAGCAGACAGCCCCTCTGCATAAGTAGAATTCAGTTTAGTAAGCTGGCGGTAGTCTAAAATCATCCGAACCACAGGAACATCTGGAGCCAGTTTTTCCAAAACGTCTGCTGCTGTGGAATATCCTGTTTTTGTCTTTTTTCCGCCTTTTAGCTGCATCTTTTCAAACAGGATTTCTCCTAGCTGCTTGGGAGAATTGATATTAAAGGTTTCTCCGCAGCCTTCATAAATCTGTTTTTCCAACTGGCCAATCTTTACTTTCAGCTTATCGCCGTACTCTTTTAATGCCTTCTGCTGCACTTTTACACCTGCCTGCTCCATATGGTACAAGCTGTATATCAAGGGCATTTCGATTGTAAGATATAAATCCCACATACCGGCTCCCTTTAATTTTTCCTCTAAAAGCCTGGCTCCCCGCCCAGGTGCACAAGCCATGTAGCAGGCACACCGAAGAGCATTTTCCTCACCTGCCATAAGCCCGTTTCCCACAGGTTCTTTTCCCAGCAAATCTTTCTGCGAAGGCAGTACAAGGCCCAGATAATCTCTTGCAATATCGTCATAGTCGTAGCTGTCCTTTAAAGGATTCAGCAAATAAGCTGCCACCCCGCTGTCCATAAGGGAAGCGCTTTCTTCCTCCAGTCCCAAAACCGGCAGCAGCTTCTTTAAGTCCAAAACCCAAATCCGGCCAGGCCGGGATTTAAGGATGATTTTCCGGATCCGATCCAGCAGCCATTTTTCTGAAATTTCCTTTCCGGTTTTGATACAGACGGTTTCCTCCTGGAAGGCTAAAACAACAGCAGCCACAGCTTTCTTTCCCTTCTCTGGCTTTTTCTCTGTTTTTTTCTTTTTGACGGAAAGACCAATATTGCCGTCTGCTTCTAATAAAAACGAAAGCTGCTCCCCTTCCGGTTCCTCTTCTGGCTCCGGCTTTTCTCCAAGGATAATCTGAAGCCCTAAATATTCCTTTTCCTCATCCTTCTTTTTCACCAGCCCTTCCGCCAGCTTACAGTATGCTTCTCCCTCCTCTTTTTCCTCAGTCGCCCGAAAATGGTCTTCCAGGTTTCCATTTTGCAGAGAATCTGCCTGGAACCTGGCAAGAAAGGATTTGAATTCCATCCGTTTCATAAACTCAAACGCTTCCGGTGTATAAAGATTTTTAATCTGGGATTCCTGGCAGGAAAAGGGAATCTCACAGTCAATGCAAATTTTGGCCAGTTCTTTGCTGAGCCTGGCTAAATCAAAATGCTCTGCCAGAGCTTTTTTTGCCCTGGGCGGCTTAATTTCTTCCAGATGGGCATAGGCATTTTCAATGGTTCCATACGCTGCAATAATCGCTGTGGCCGTTTTTTCCCCGATAGAAGGCACTCCTGGTATATTATCAGAAGCATCCCCCATTAAAGCTTTTACATCGATAAACTCATTGGGCGTTACCAAATATTCCCGCTTCACATCTTCAGGATAATAGTCATAAATCTCCGTATTTCCTTTGCTGGTTTTTGGAATACGGATTTTAATTTTTTCATCTGACAACTGCAGCAAATCCCGATCACCGGAGATCACTGAAACTTCCATTCCTTCCGCCTGCCCTCTTTTTGCCGCAGTCCCCAGGATATCATCTGCTTCATACCCTGGCTTTGTGAGAATCGTAATCCCCATGGCCTTTAAAGCCTCCTGAATCAAAGGCACCTGCTGGACCAATTCCTGAGGCATCGGTTTCCTGGTTCCTTTATATTCCGCATACAGCTTGTGGCGGAATGTAGGTTCACTTAAATCGAATGCAACTGCCAGATAGTCAGCCTTTTCCTCATCTAAAATCTTAAACATGATATTTAAGAAACCATAAACCGCGTTTGTATGGAGTCCTTCCGAATTTGTCAAATCCGGAACTCCATAAAAAGCGCGGTTTAATATGCTGTGTCCGTCAATTAGTACCAATTTCCCCATATAAGATCCTTTCTTTCCAAATCGGATTAGCTGTCAACTATTTTTCCGCACAGCTTGGCGACAGGGCGCTGAGCTTTCACAGTCCCCCATGCCCCGCTTAGAACTCCACCATGAATGAAAAGGGGGGCCTGTGAACCCTCTGGGAGGATGTGCAGAAAACGGGCATGGAAGATGTCGCTTCGCGACCCCGTTTCCGCACAGCTCAGCGACAAAGCGCTGAGCTTTCACAACAACCAAATACGGAGCTGCAAAAGGAATGTAATTAAAAGCCCAAGGCCTGCCAGTGTATTGACTCCGTAACATATAATTTTTACCATCCGGGTTATGGATACCCGCTGATGGGAGGCCTCTAAAACCCGTTCCATTTCCCCTTTTATATTATAGTTTCCAGTTTCTTCTTCCAGATGGCGAAGCCCTTCTGCCACAGTAAAATAAATTTCCAGTTCTTCCTGGCAGTCCGGGCAGGCTTCCACATGTTCTAAAAACTCTTCTAATACTGATGTAGGCAGCTCATCCTGAATATACGGCATAACAAGCCGTTCTGCTTCCTTACATTCCATCCTCCCACCTCCTTCACCCCGCCGTCAGAGGCGTTGCAGAAAGCGCCAGTTTTTGTTCCATTTATCTTTCAATCAGGCTTTCTTCTATCATATATCATACACCAAAACCAGAAACAGCACAATATTTATGATGTTATGGTCAAAAGGTATTTTCGCCTTTCAACCCAGAGCGTGTCTGAAAATTGCTTTCCATCAGATGTGCCTTCCACTCCGTGGGAGATTTCGGCCAAATGAAGGAGGCATAGTGGGCTATGCTGACTGAATTTGGCCCAAATATACCGCGAAGTGGAAGGTGCAGATGGCGGGAATGAATTTTCAGACACGCT
>JAAWIS010000152.1 GCA_022796475.1 Lachnospiraceae bacterium
CAGCTTCAGAGTCCACTTTTTCGGAGACAGGCTGGGGACTGGGGGAAATTTGGGACTGGTTGGTCTCAGCCTGTGAAGGCTGTTCCATATCTGGTTGTTCTGGCACAGACTGGTTTTGGGTTGCCTGTGCTGGTTCTTCCTGTGCAGGGGGGGCCGTTGAGATTTGTTCCGAAACAGGAAGTGTTGACTGTTGTGGGCTGTTACTTCCGCATCCTGTTATGGTACAGGTTAATAGCAGTATAAAGCCAGCCAGTAAAACGATAGTTTTCCGGTCAACGGCAGACAAGGGGGATTTTAACGAAAATTCTTTTTGAAATAATTTATTTGTTTGTTTCACTTGTTGCTACTCCTTTCATACCTATAAGTTATGATTTATCGGTTTGCACCGAGAAAAATTATACCATGCTCAATTATGAAAAGCAATCCCCGCTCTAAGTCTGTTCCGACTATTCTGCACTACTTTGGTGGTTGTCGTTAGGTTTTGCGGTAGCTCTGCCCACGCGCCCCCAACCGCTCCCAAAGAACAGAATGGAATGTTACGCAATAGGGATTGAAAAGGCACGATTTTTAAGGCGTTGCAGGCGCGAAAATCCACAAGACAAGGGTTTTATATTGCCTACCCCCGAAAACGACTTCTAACCGTCCACAAGCGCGTTTGCGGTCCCTGTTCTGGAACAGGTAAAGGATATGGAAGGAAGCCAGGTACTGGCCGACAGGGGATATGACAGTCAGAAACTGATCGACTACATATACGACCAGGGCGGGGAATCAAACCGTCACCCCTTGAATGTGTGGAAAATGAAAAATCCCGCCGGAAAGTATTGGAAACGGTACGTGCTATTGAGATGCATATGGCATTGTCCTGTATTGCAATGGGAATATTGCAGAGCGTTTCCATCCGTTTTACTGGAGAGTTCCACCCCGGGCAGATACGTTACCAGAGGACGCCTTCCAGAGGGCGGGTGTCAGAAGCCGCTGTCATGCACTATCTGCGGAAACATTTTTTTCGCCTTTTAGGAAAACAGCCGGAATTATACATAACGCAGATAATTCAGGAACAGCAGGATGAGTCCGGAGCCTATTGGGGTTCATGGGCTTCTTAAGCAGCGAAAACTTTTTACTCACAAGAAAAGATGATTAAAGTATTATTCATTTGCCACGGCAGCATCTCAACTTTTTGCGGAAATGCTGGGAAATAGCGGGTTGGAGAGTGGGAGGATAGGGAATTTACTACTGATTTACTACTTTTTATGTTATTAGCTTAAGGGCTTCGATACGATGCATGTTTGCTAAAAGAGTACAATCTATTTACTTTTTGGAATGGTTTGCGCTAAAATTAAAATGCATATATTAAAATACGGGAAGAATTACGAAAAAGAAATATATTGAGAGAAAAATAAAACAGGAGTTGATAAAGAGTGAAATATCTATTATGAAAATCTGCTTGGCATGGGTTGCTTTTCAAGAGAACAGTTGATGGAACTTAGGAATTTGTCAGAATAAGCCTATGCTGGAGTGGACGGTGACTTGTTTGCGATAGTGGCGCAGAAGTCTATGGATTACGACTTTGGCGGTGCAATAACGGGATTTGCTGCAAATATGGACTTGGTGCAGCATTATTGTAGGGCGTTTCATGCGGAGTACATTGGAATGCTGCATGAGTATCAGATTTTCATTGATGAAAAGCCCGCACAGGAGTTAGTGGAGGTGTATGATTATGAATGGACAGATGAAGAAGTATAAGGAGAGCCTTAGCAGGACACCCGGCCCCATCATGCCAAGTCAGATCCCGAAGGTAAAGTTGGATATGAGGGGGATGGTAAAATATGCAAAAGAAAGAGGTATTGCACCAATTGATTTGACACAAGAGGAAAAAGAGCGTTTTATGACGCCTATGGTTTAGAAGATAAGGCATGGATTCATCGATTACATGCCTGTCCATTTTGTGATGAGCCTCGAAATACTCTCAAATGCTTGATTTTACAGGGATTAGCGGCTTTTGGAGAAGGAGAACCAAGTGTCATAATTTACCGCAAAATAGTGTAGCTTGATGCAAAAAGTGTGTAGTAAAGTGTGTAGTGGAGCATATAGTAAGCGGGAGAATGGATTAACCAAATATCAATAGAGACAGGTAATCGCCCATGGATTTGCAGCATTGCAGGACATGGGCGAATTTGTTGTTGATTTTTGTGATTGTCAAAGGATGGGGGCGACATGACAGTATCTAGCGCTTTGCATAGATGTAGGGAAATGTTTTTATTGTAAAAAGAATGAGTGCTTGTTAATATATATATAAGTTTTGGCAAATAGTGTAATTGTGATAAGATTAGTTCAGACACTGTCTGAATTTTTGAGCGCAAAGAAAGAGGTTTATAAATGTCAAAAAATGATGTTCAAATAGTCGTTGGCGATTCGGATTATGATGAACTATTAAGAAGAGTTGGCGATGTGATACAAAAAGGCAGGAATTCCATTGCCACCGCTGTTAATAACGCAATAGTACAGTCGTACTGGGAGATAGGGCAGTATATTGTGGAATATGAACAGAAAGGCCATGCTAAAGCAGAATATGGCTCTGATGTTCTTAATAGGCTATCAAGAGATATGACGGATCGGTTCGGTAAAGGATTTAGCCGCAGCAATGTGTTTTATATGCGTAAAATATATTCGATTTATCCGCAACTGCAGCAACGCTCCAGTCTTTTGAGCTGGAGTCATTATATTGAGCTCCTTAAATTGGATGATGAATTGGAGCGTTCGTTCTACGAGAAAGAATGCGAGTCCGAACATTGGGGCGTGAGAGAATTAAAGCGTCAAATGAAAAGTATGCTTTTTCATAGGATAGCCTTGAGCTCTGATAAAAATGAAGTGATGCGTCTTGCAAGAGAAGGACAAGTTATTGAAAAGCCGGAGGATATCCTGAGGGAGCCATATGTATTTGAGTTTACAGGATTGCCGCAGTTACCTGTATATGGTGAAGATGATTTGGAGGAGGCTTTAGTCAGTAACCTCAGTCAGTTTTTCCTTGAACTGGGAAAAGGTTTTACTTATGTGGGCAGACAACAGAAGCTTGTTATTGCTGGTAGGACATATAAGGTTGATCTTGTGTTTTATCATAGGATTTTGAAATGTTTTGTGCTTGTGGATTTAAAACGAGGCGAGGTTCAGCATGAGGATATTGGGCAGATGAATTTTTACCTGAATTATTATCGTGAAGAGATGAATACCGAAGGAGATACGGAACCTATCGGGATCGTGCTGGGAGCCTATCAGGACAAAGTGGTCATGCAGTACGCATTACAGAATATCACAAATCAGGTATTTGTAAGCAGATACCAGCTATATCTTCCAGAAAGGGAGCAGCTAGAGGCAGAATTTCGGAGGCTTATGGATGGTGCGGAGTCTGACAAAGGCAGTGGTGATTAAAAAGTTCAGACAGTGTCTGAACTTTTTGGAATATCTATGGTATATGAGGACAAGGGTATGAGTGGATTTTATGAGAATTATGTAAAGTTAATGGGTAATTTGATAGAACCTGATAGAGCAACGCCATATAAAATCAATTACTTAAAAAAGATAATTAAAAATGATAAGGTACTCAAACTTCCCATACCAGTTGGTGTGCTGAACCTTGAAAAATCAATACTTTAATCCATAAAAAAAGGCATAAACCG
>JAAWIS010000153.1 GCA_022796475.1 Lachnospiraceae bacterium
TTTCCACATCCAATAAAGAGCTGTACATTCCGAATAATTCCCGTTTTTTTCCGAAATATTATCTCCCAAATTATCACGCATCCCCCGCCAGTTTACAGAATCTGTCAGTTCAACTCCTACCTGTATGGGAACAATCCATTTAGAGAAGTTCCCCTGTGCTGCTCCTTTGTCTGCATGGCTGTAGGCCATATAAACAGAACAAGAAGTTTTCCGCTTCGAAGCAGTTCTCTCTAAAGCATGAAGTATATGATAAGTCCCATACTGTTCTTCACACTCTTCCAAAGCTGTTTTTGACAGAAACAAATCGGTTATCCTGTCAACCGTACATTTTTCTGTAAATGTTCTTCCAACACGCCAATGATATTCTCTGTTATCGACTCCTCTCATAGCAAAAACTCTATGATAAGACTCCACCGGAATATTTTCTGCCAGATAATAAGGTCCTTCTCCAAAAAACAATTTAAGTTTCTTTTCAAATAACATCTGCAGTAGTTCCAGCTGTATCTGTGTAATAAAATCATCTGTTAGAAAAATAAGATTATGTATCTGGTTTTTAACCAGATTCTCAAAAACCGGCTTATAGCTAATGCTTCTTTTGGTTATTGATACCAAAATTACGTTATTCTGACTTTTTGGAAAATTCTTTAATTCCATTACAGGTATATCAAACAAATCTTCTGGATTCTCCGTCTTATCTGACACCACAAATCCATAAACCGGTATTCCTTTTTCCTGTAAAAACTGAAATATAATTTTAGCGTGCTTTCCGGCTCCAAAAATATAAAAATTACTGCCTCTTTCATAAAACTCCATGATTTTTTGATTATCCATCAATAGCCTGTCCCTCTCACTTTGCTGTTTCTATCCTTATAATAATTCTTCAGCTATTTTTATAGCCTGTTTGGTATATTCCCCTGCTTTTAATTTTTTTGCCATATGCTCTGCATGCTTCACAAAATTAAAATATTCTTTTTCCGTAAGGTTATTTAATTTTTCTTCTATTTCATATAAAGAATGCACGGCAAATCCCACCTGGTTTTCCATAACAAATGGTTTCTCCGCCGCTTCATCCCAAATAATAACCGGCAATCCAGCCGAAAGATACAAAGAAAGCTTATGCGGATTATTATAACGTAAATAAGTTCCCGTATTTCCTGAGCATGTATCAATCCGATCTCCATCCCATACCAGTCCAAACCCCTTACTAAATTTTTCCGGTATTATATTTGATGGTACCGAACCATGATAGTAAATATTATCTGCATCTTTTATTATCTCTTCTGAAAAATTAACTCCATATAAATGTACTTTTATCGAAGCCAACTCCTTTAATTCCTTTAAATATCTGCTTTTGTCTAAACTTAAATTACCTGCAATTATAATGGATTTTTCAAAAGATTTATTGGCCATACCTGTCGTAGAAAGATAATCAAAAACCTGTAAAGATATCAGCTTTTCTTTTTTCACCCCGCAGTCCACATAGAATTTTTTCATGGATTCATTGTGGACGATCAGTCTGTTGCTTATTTCATTAATAGCCTCAAATTCTTCATCCCTGATTTCATCGTACCCAATTTTCCGCAGGAGTTCCACATCATGGACTACATAAATAATGTGGATATTTTTTTCCTTCTTTTTTTGAAGTATGAGCCCCTTAGGAAGCCGTGTGCCTATAGGCCCCTGGATAAGAAGGAAAGAATTTTCTTCCATAAAATTGAAATGGTGCAGCCATTCATTCCTTATCAGTTGGTCGCTGCATATCCCAAGAGAACTCCCTTTTTGCCCTACACTGCAATGAACCTTTAAAACCTGATATCCTATACTCCCGGCAATATCCCTGACATCCTCCCTGGCTTTGCTCCCCGCAGTATCGTTCTTTTTTATATATTCCCATATCTGGTACCGTTTTTGATGTTCCTGCCGGTTTCTTAATCCATAATTCTCTCTTAAAATGCTTTCCTCTGTCCTGCTTTCCAGCCTTTTGATTTGTTCCCTTAACTGATTTTGCTGCTCTATGTCGATTTCTTTATATCCATCTATGGACGCTTCTATAAAACATAATTTCCCGTCCATGCTTTCCATAGCATCTAACTGGTCGGCTATTTCCTGCAGCCTTAGGGAAGTGATCACTACAGCGCTGTCCTTATCTATATGTTTCTCTAATTCTTCCGGCGGCCAAATGGGGATATTTTGTTTATTAACTTTTAAATATTGCATGTCCCTATGTTTATAGTTATCTGCAATCCCCATTATCTCCACTTCAGGATTTAACTCTATAAAACGTTCCAAATGCTTTCCCAAGCCAAAACAAATAACCCTCTTTTTTTCTATTGCCTTTTCAAAGCATTTTTTATCTGCATCGATTATGTGGATCATACTGCCCTCCATTGCCTGTGATTAAGTTTTTTGAGAAAGCATCATTTTGTCCTTATTCCGGACGATAAATTTTTCAGCATGCATTACAGGTCTGTATAAACAAAGTTTTCACTCCATCCCCATCTCTCCATGTGTTTCCTCACCATAGCCTTCCATTGCCTGTTTTCAACCCAAGAGCCTTCATAATGGTGAATGGCATAGGTATAGAAAGGATTTTTTTCAACCCTGAAACTAAACGGGCTCATACCGCAAAGGAAGCATGGCGGATACACGGCCATCCCATTGACTATTTGAAATTCCCCATTACATTCCAGGCCATGTTTCCTCATGATTTCCGTCTGTATCACAGGGCAGGTTTTCTGGTTCAGGCTACCATCCTCCAATACAAAACTGCTGTCATCATAATATCCTTTCATTTCTTCCAATATGGGATGATGTGTTATTGATCCAAACCCCAGGCCAAAAGCTACGTACCGCGGTTGTTCAAAGCCGCAAAATGCGTCATTCATCAACAGCAGATCTATATTTTTTATCAGCTCCACATCCGTATCCAAATACACGCCCCCACATTCATTGATAATATCAATCCTGGCATAATCCGATACAAATGCCCATTTTTTCATCTCATATGCCTGGCTTATGTACTTATTTTTATGTACATCATAATTCGATTCATTCCATTCCACGATTTCGTAATCCGGGCAGTATTTTTTCCAGCTTTCCATCCACTTTTTTTGTTGATCCGGGATTTCTTTTTCCCCAAACCAACAATAATGAATCGTCTTTGGAATCCGTAACTCTTTATATGCGGCCAAAACCGTTGGAATTGCATGTTTTATCTGGTTGTTGTCACGGTATTCCATTTTCATGATATAGGAGATGCCGAACCTTATCTGATCCAACTGTCTGATTTTCCCAAGCTGCTCTATGATTTCCTCAAACATCATGGTTGTTATTAAAATGCAGTCATTATCCTTAATGCCATACAGCAGTTGGTCTAAGGATAATATGGGTATACAGCAGCCGTTGATTTCTTTTATGGATTGCACTACTACATTGGGATTATTATCTGCAATTCCCTTTATCCTACTTTCCAGTTTATAAGCTTGAAATTCATCTAAAAAAGAATCTAATGCTTTACCAGCCCCAAAGCAATAGATAGTTTTATCGGTCCCTTTTTCTAATTCATTTAATAATGCAGGTGCATAGATCATAAAACTCTCCTATAAAAGTGCTTCCTTATTTTTAGTATTTTCTTCAAAAATATAAA
>JAAWIS010000038.1 GCA_022796475.1 Lachnospiraceae bacterium
TATACATTTTGAGAAAATTATTTCTTTTAACCTATATTGAATGGTAATACCTGGCTAAAAAACAGGAGCAGAATATAAAATAGGAATATCTAATCCAGTGTATTGTTCGTTTGGCTGTTTGTTAATTTACGAACTGGATTAGATATTCCATTTTGTTTTACAATTTATGCTTCCTCACGTATTACCGCTTTTTTTGGCTCCGCTCTATAAGATCCGCAAATAATCGGTTCATCACCGGAGCAGAATCTACCAGATCCTCCGGATGCCACTGGACGCCTATCAGCAGGCCTTCCTCATCCTCCAGCCCTTCTATGGTGCCATCGCAAGATCTGGCGGAAACTTTCAGACCCTCGCCCAGCTTTTTGACGGCCTGATGGTGCATGGAATTGGTTTTCAGTTTTCCGGCTCCAAAGATCTCTGCCAGCCTGGTTTTCTCCTCCACTTCCACATAGTGGGTTAAATAAGAACGGTTATATTTTTGCAGATGCTGAATCAGTTCGCCGCCTTTTAGGGATAAATCCTGGTATAAGCTCCCGCCCATCAGCACATTTAGTGTTTGATGGCCTTTGCAGATACCTAGCATAGGAATTTTTTGCTCCAACGCATACGTTCCGGCTTTCAGCCACGCGTCGTCAATTTCCGGGCGGAAAGGGCCGATTACTGGAAGCGGCTCCTCATGGTAGTACCAGGGTGTCATATCTTCTCCTCCCGGAAATAGAAGGCCGTCGCAGAAAGACAAGGCAGCTTCCGGATCTGCCGCCACGGATGCCGCCGGAATCAGCACCGGAATTCCTCCGTTCATCTGAATCGCCCGGACATTAGTGCTTCCAGTAAATACATGCTCCCCGCTTACAAACAGGCCTGGATCTGTCCTTCTGGTAAGACCCAGGATTCCTATCACTGGTTTTCCGTTATTTGCCATATCCCTTTCCCTCCTGTATCATACTTGAGTATATTTGGAATCTGATTAATTCTTGAGTACGTTTGAAACTGATTAACGTTTTCTATAATATATCCTGCCTGCAGATCCGGCACAATCTTTCTTTGTCCAGTTCCCGAATCACCTGGGCAGCCAATTTGGTAGCAGCTTCCAAGTCGTCTTTCGCGCAGAAATTATAATGGGTATGCACATAACGGCTTGGCACGCCAAGTACCAGCACCGGAACTGCTTTTCCGGTTACGCTGATTTTTCCCGCATTGGTGCTTCCCCCTCTTCGTACCGCTTCCTGATAATGGATTCCCAGCTTTTTCGCCAGCTCAATAGCATAATCAATAAAAGCAGGATTGGAGATGTAACTGTTATCCATTCTCCGGATCTGTACGCCGCTTTTCATCCTTCCTTGGGCCTGGGTTGCGCTGAAATAAAAATCATCGGAAGGAGAACCCTCAAATACAATGGCTAAATCTGGTTTTACAACCTGAGCCGTTACCATAGCTCCTCTGGTTCCCACTTCTTCCTGGGCCGCAAACGCGCCCACCACCTGGACAGGCAGCCTATCCCTTTCTTCATAGAGCTGATCCATGGTGTCCACAATACAGGCGCATCCGGCCCTGTTGTCAAAGGCTTTTCCAAAACAAATGCCATGGTCTTCATCATAGGAAAATGATACGTCTGGCATCATCGGATCCCCTACAGAAACGCCAAATACTTCTTCCACTTCTTTTCTGCTGGTTGCGCCGATATCCACATAAATCCTTTCGATATCCAATTCCTGGGATGTCCGTTCCTTGCTGTTCATAAAATGAATCGGTTTGGAAGTAATAATTCCCCTTACACGCTTTCCGCTTTTCGTGCGAATCAGAACTGTATGGGCCGGAATATTGGTAATTACAAATCCGCCTAGCATAATAATTCCCAGAACCCCGTTATCATGAATGGTTTGTACCATAAAACCACATTCATCCGTATGGGCATCCAGTTGGATCACCGGCAAATCTCCCTTTGCTCCAGGCATTCTCACATACAAATTATTCATTGCGTCATTTTCCACCTGATACTTTTTGCAGTATCCGGCAATAGTACAGATTACATCCTCTTCAAATCCACTTGGCCCGAATGCGTCGGAAATCCGGCCAAACATTTGAATATCCATGGCTTTCTATCTCCTTTATTGTTCTTTCTATTGGCATAAAATCAGGGTAAACACTTTGCTGCCCTGACTTCATCCTTTTAATATACAACAAAACAATGGGCGGTTACCACATCCATCCAGCGGCTGGCTGTCAGTCGATCCGTAAAGGTATCCACCTGCTCCATCCCCGGGTAAAAGGACATCTGATACGCCCGTTTCCAATCCTTAAACGTTACTTCATAGGTAAACTGGTCTGGCAGCTTTACCTGACAGGCCGATCGGTCTTTTGATAATGCCTGTTTCACTCCTTTGCGGATCCCCTCTAAAACGTTTCCTGCAGGCTCACAGATAGTAGCGCCGCCGGTTCCGGACTTTGTAGCAACGGTTTCCATATCCGGTACTTGTTTTTTGGCCAGCCGGCAAATAGCCTCATCTCCGGACAAAAACAAAACCGGTACGCCTAAGCTGGCCGCTGTGTACGTGTTCAGCATAAACTCGCTCATATATTCCCCATTTAAGCGGATATACAGGCTGTTTCCTGTGGAGGTATGGCTGATGGAAAACTCCGGGTTTCCGGCAGGACTGTGGTATCCGATATATAAAACCCCGTCAAAGCTTTCGTCAATCCCCCACATCATATTGTAGGGATGGCCGCTTTTTCCCCTGATTAGTTTTACGTAATCTGGCATTTGGATGGGATCGATATTGGAAGCATCACCATGTCCGTCTTTCACCACAATCTCAGAAGCACCCATCTCCTTAGCCGCCTCACAGGCGGCCAATACTTCCCTTGTCATCTCCTTGGCAAAAGCCTGATACACCGCTTCGTTCTTATGGGCTTCTGACGGGATGGCAAGGCCGGCACAGCCCTCAATGTCTGCACTGATAAAAAGTTTCATAAATAAATCATCCTCCCTTTTGGGATCCTCATAACCATTATAAATTATTTTTTTTATTGATATCATCATATAAATGGCAGTATACATAATGATCTTCGCTTACCTGATACCGTTTCGGCGCTTCCGTTTTACAGCATTCCATGGCCTTGGGACATCGGGTATGGAATTTACAGCCTTTCGGCGGATTTAAGGGCGATGGGATACTTCCCTCTAAGATTACCCGCTCCTTTTTTGCCGTAGGATCCGGAACCGGAACAGCAGAAAGCAATGCCTGGGTATATGGATGCAGAGGGCTGGTATATAAGCTTTCCTTATTTCCAACTTCCACAAAATTCCCCAGATACATTACGCCTACCCGATCACTGATGTGCTCTACTACGCTTAAATCATGAGCCACAAATATATACGTAAGATGAAATTCTTTCTTTAACTTGTTCATCAAATTCAGCACCTGAGCCTGAATCGATACATCCAGAGCAGAAACCGGCTCATCGGCAATAATCAGGGACGGCTGTACAGCCAAAGCCCTTGCAATTCCGATTCTCTGACGCTGGCCGCCGGAAAATTCATGAGGATAGCGGTTTGCGTGGTAGTCGTCCAAACCGACTCTTCGTAACAGATCCAGTACCCGTTCCTCCATCTGAGCCTTGTCCTTTACCAGCTTATGGATGATCATAGGCTCTGCAATAATATCAAATACAGACATTCTTGGATTTAAGGATGCATAAGGATCCTGAAATACCATCTGAACTTTTTTCCGGACCGGGCGCATTTGTTTGTCATGATATGTGGAGATATCCTCTCCATCCAGAATGATTTTTCCGGATGTAGGCCGTTCCAGCTTGCAGATTCCCCGCCCCAGAGTAGATTTGCCGCACCCGGACTCTCCAACAATGCCGAAAACCTCTCCCCGCCTTACTTCAAAAGAAACTCCGTCTACCGCTTTTACATAGTCTGCTGTGCCGAATTTCTTCCCTGCAACAGGATAATAGATCTTCACATCTTCAACATCTAATAAAATATCCCTTTGGTCAGCCAATCTTAAGCGCCCCCTTTCTCACAGAGCCAGCATCTGCACACATGGCCCTCTTCTACCTCATAAAATCCCGGTTCTTCTTCCATGCACTTTTGGAAGGCATGGCTGCACCTGGGCGCAAACTTGCAGCCCTTTGGCATGTATTTTGGATTCGGTACATTGCCTGGAATGGCCTCCAGCTCTTCTACCGCCTCCCCAAGCTTAGGGATTGAGTTTAGCAAGCCATTGGTATAAGGATGGGTAGGATGGGCAAACAAGGATCTGACATCTGCTTTTTCCACCACACGGCCGCAGTACATAACCACCACCTCATCGCAGACTTCTGCAACTACGCCAAGGTCATGGGTAATAAATAGGATGGAGGTTCCGATATCTTTTTTCAGCTCATTCATCAGATCCAGGATCTGGGCCTGAATGGTTACATCCAAAGCTGTGGTGGGCTCATCGGCAATGAGTATTTTAGGACGGCAGACTAAAGCCATGGCAATCATTACCCTTTGACGCTGGCCGCCGGAAAGCTGGAATGGATACTCCTTCATCATGTGCTCTACCCTGGGCACCCCAGTCTTTCTCAGCATATCCTCAGCTTTCTTATAAGCTTCCTCTTTGGAAATGTCCTGGTGCTGCAAAATACATTCTGTAAGCTGCTTTCCAATCCTCATCACAGGATTTAAACTGGTCATGGGTTCCTGGAAAATCATAGAGATCTGGCTGCCCCTCAGCTTTCTTTTTTCTTCTTCACTGATATGGGCAATATCATTTCCTTCCAAAAGGATCTCTCCTTCCGCGATTTTGCCAGTAGTTCCGGTAAGCAGTCCCATAATAGAAAGAGAAGTAACGCTTTTTCCGCTTCCGGATTCCCCTACGATTCCTAATGTAGAGCCTTCCTTTAACTCAAAATCCACTCCGTCAACTGATTTCACCACGCCGCTGTCCGTATAAAAATAAGTATGAAGGTTTTTTACTTCTAATATATTCTTTCTCTTATCTTCCATCAATTCCTTCCCCCTCTCTTAATCCGTCAGTTTCGGGTCAAGTGCATCCCGAAGGCCGTCGCCAAGAATGTTAAAGCTTAATACTGTAAGGAAGATGGCTAAGCCCGGGAATATGGTACAGTGCATACTGGTCATCATATAGTTCCGGCCATTGGACAGAAGGAAGCCCCACTCCGGCGTAGGCGGCTGGGCGCCCATACCCAGAAAGCTTAAGGAAGAGGCTGTCAGGATAGAAGAACCTACTGACATTGTAAACTGTACAATAATTTCCGGTACTGCCCCCGGAAGAATATGCCGGAACAAAATTCTGGCATCAGACGCTCCCAGATTTTTTGCCGCCTGGACGAAAACGGAATGCTTCAGCGCCAGGGTACGGCTTCTTACCAGACGTGCAAAGGTAGGGGTAGAGAACACAGACACAGCAATGATAACATTTCCCAAACCGCTTCCTAAAATTGCCACTATGGCAATGGCTAAAATAATGCCTGGAAAAGCAAACAACGTATCGCAGATTCTCATGATAATAGAGTCAATAATCCCGCCGTAGTATCCGCCTAAAAGACCAAGGATAGTACCGCAGACAGCCCCCACCGATACGGCAGACAGCCCGACTGCCAGAGAAATCTTGGTGCCGCATACCACCCGTGAGAATAAATCTCTGCCAAATTCATCAGTACCAAACCAGTGGGCGCTGCTTGGCCCCTGAAGAATGGAGCTATAATCGTATTCATTAATCTTAAATGGCACGAGCATTTCACCAAAAAAAGCAAGGAATACCAAAAAAAGGATGAACCCTAAAGCAACCACTGCATTTTTCTGTTTTTTAAACTTCCGAATCATTTCCGAAACAGGAGTTTTGATATCAGTTTTTTCATTTACTTCCGTATTTGCAGCCTTTTTCGCTTTACTCATATACAGCACCTCCTATGACATCTTGATTTCCGGATTGAGGATGGCATAGAGGATATCCACAATCAGATTGATAATGATAAACTGCAGGGAAAAAATTAAAATCAAAGACTGGATAGCTGGGTAGTCCCGATAATTTACGGATTCTACCAAAAGCTGTCCAAGGCCCGGAAAGGCAAATACGGCCTCTGTAACCACAGAACCGCCTAAAAGGAAACCGAACTGAAGACCAACTACGGTCACCACGGAGATCATGGAGTTGCGGAAAGCGTGCCCCCAGGTTACTGTTTTTTCCTTAAGCCCCTTTGCCCTGGCTGTCCGGATATAATCTTCCTTCAGCACTTCCACAATGGAAGATCTGGTAAACCTGGCGATAATTGCCGCAATGCTGGTTCCTAAGGTAATGGCTGGAAGAACCAGGTTTTTCCAGCTTCCTGCCCCAGTGGTTGGAAGCCAGCGGAGTTTTACTGAAAAAAGCATAATCATCAGAAAGCCAATCCAGAAATTAGGCAGGGAAATTCCGGAAACGGCTACTGTCATCCCGGTAAAATCCTGCCATTTCCCTCGATTTTTCCCTGACCATACCCCTAAAAAGACTCCTACAATGGTACTCCAAACCAGGCTGGCTATGGTAAGGGACATGGTATTTCCGTATCTGGCAGCAATTTCTTCCAAAACGGGACGTTTGGTGCGCAAAGACATTCCCAAATCACCCTTCAGCAGCCCGCCTACATATTTCATATATTGGACGGGAATCGGCTTATCCAGCCCCAACTGGACGCGAACTGCTTCTACTGCGTCCAGTGTGGCCTGTTCCCCTGCCACCAGACGTGCCGGATCTCCGGGGATCATTCGGACAAAAAAGAATACAAAGGTTACAACGATAATTAAAGTAGGAATCACCCCTACAATTCGTTTTATAGTATATCGCAACATGCTTTTCTCATCTCCTTAACTGTGACAAACTGGTAATAAAATTGATAGAAGGAACTTCATAAGAACACTTTCCTGGATAAAGACTCTGGCCAACCTCCGTAACAAAAGACGCTGCAAACTGAGCTTACAGTCTTGCAGCGCCTTAAATCACCAAATTACTTGGTCATCTTTGCATTCTTCATATTAATAGCGCCATCCGGATAAATCTTTACATTCTGTACCTTTGCTCCGGTAGCCCAGACATTAGAATCAACACACATAAAGATCATGGGAACTTCCTCCCAGATTAAATCCTGTGCCTTCTCATATGCTTCCCGGCGAACATCATCATCTGCACTTTCCAGACCGGTCTTAATGTAGCCTTCCAGCTCGTCATTTTCGTAGTAGCAAATATTATAGCTCATAGGCGGCTCAGATTCTTTTGCCAGCAGCGGACGGATTCCCCAGTCAGCATCACCTGTGGATGGTGACCAGCCGATAATGTAGCAGTCTACCTCAGCCTCAGAACCTGGAACATCCACATCCTGGATCCTCTGATTTAATACTGCGCTTTCTAAGCCCTTTAACTCCAGATTAATTCCTACCTGCTCTAACTGCTGCTTGTAGAATTCAGCCTGCTTCTGGTTTGCCGTGGTATTCGCATACATAACTGTGGTGGTAAAACCGTCTGGATAACCGGCTTCTGCCAAAAGTTCTTTCGCCTTCTCCGGATCGTAAGGACGTGGTTCATTGCCCTTATAGTACTGTACAGCAGAACCAATTACAGAAGTTGCCGGAACAGCCAGACCATTTTTAACTACCTGGATATAAGCTTCTTTATTTAACGCATAGTCCATAGCCTGACGCACTCTTACATCTGTAAATGGCTCTTTCTGAGTATTCAGCATCAGGAAACGTACTACAATTCCTTCATCCTGGTAAGAATTTACATTCGGATCTGCCTCTAATACCGATACGCTCTCAGTCGGTGTAGTCCACATAATCTGGGCATCGCCAGACTGGATCATAGCCACACGGGTAGCGCTCTCTGGTACTGGCTTGAAGGTGATGGTTTTAAATCCGGCATCTGAATCTGCCAGCGCTGTTCCTCCGCAGATATCAGCATTATAACCCCACCAGTCCTTATTTAACTCCAGCGTCAGGTGATCGCCTTCAATCCACTCCACAAACGTATACTGACCGCATCCAACCGGGTTTCTGGCACATTCCTCTACCCCAGCCTCAATGGTCTTAGGACTCATAATAACGCAGGCCGGATGAGCCAGGTTGCTGATAAATGCTCCAAAAGGCTCGGTTAAGGTTACCTTAATGGTAAAATCATCTACCTTCTCATAGGTATCCAGAATATTGCACAGGAATGTGGTACGCTTAAGGCCTAAGGTTTCATCATCCCACTTCGCAAAGTTAGCCAATGCTGCATCTGCATTCCATGGTGTTCCATCTGTAAAGGAAATTCCTTCCCGAAGGGTAATCGTAAACTCCGTAGCGTCATCATTTGCCTCGTAACCGGTAGCCAGCATGGGATAAATAGCCATGTCGTCGTCAAATCCGAACAAACTGTCAGAAATCATACGCTGAATACCGCCGGATAAGGTATCACTGGTATCCATAGGATCCATGGTGGTAAAATCTACTGCTACTGCAGCCACAATATCAGTTTCCTGAGATACGGATTCTCCTGCCGGGATCTCAGCTTCTGCCTGGGTTTCTCCCCCTGCCGCTGAGCTTTCTCCTGATGCTGCTGTAGGCGCAGCAGAACCTGAATCGCCAGAACCGCCGCCACAGGCAGTCAGGGTAACCATGGCCGCCGCAAGAAGCAGTGCATAAAATTTGTTTCCTGTTCTTCTCATAAAGTTCCTCCTTGTCCTTCCAACTATGAAAAAAAGCAAAGACTTGTCCTGATTGACTAAATAGCGCCTTTGCCATCAGATTTTATTTTAATTCTGCTTTTTCTCTTTGTCAAAGTAAAGCAGTGAAACTTCTGCTTCCAAAAAAACATTTTAATTTTTTAAAGTGTTTAGGTTGATTATTTTTCACTTTTTATTTATAATTTTCCTAAATCAATACGGTTACACAGACCAGTGCGCTTAGATTCCAGGAGGTTCCTTATGGCTTTGCCAAATGAAAAATATCACGTATTAATCTTATGTGTCAATCCTTATATTCGGATTGAATTTCAGGATTACCTAACATCTTTTTTAGGCGATCATATTATTTTTGATTCCAGCGATCCTGAGGCAGTTACCTGCAAAGAACAGCTTCTGCCTTACCAGTGTATTTTGTTTTCCAGTACGAAAGTCCAGGCCAGTTTTTGCGCCGGCCTTCCGGTTCCGGATTCCATTCATCAAATAGTCTGTACCAGAACTTTTAATCATGCCTTTTTGGACCAGATTATCCGGATCCCTCCCAATGAAAAGGTGTATGTGGTAAACGATGCCTTCGATTCTGCTTTAAATATGATTCAGGAATTTGAGGCTTTTGGCATTAATCAATACCATTTCATCCCCTATTCCGATGAAACTCAGAAAATCGATTTGTCTGTCCGATATGCCATTACATTAGGCGAGCCTCAGCTTGTGCCCGGACATATCCGGAATATTATCAATATCGGGAACCGGATTATTGACATCTCTACCATCAATGAGCTGTGCGTTTTGTTCCATCTTCCGGCAAAGCTTGGGAACCAAATTACTAAAAATTACATTTCCCATATTTTAAAGGTGGTAAAAACAGCGGGAAGCTACTACAGCAGCCTTGTTTTTTCCCAGCAGCTTCTTCAGGCGGCAATTTCCAACCTGCCTCTGAGCATTTGCCTGTTAGATGAGAACGGCGCGGTTATTTTGGCAAACAAGCATTTTGCAGGCGACTGGGGGCTTTTCGAAAAAGGCGGGAACCATTCTCATTTTATTCAGTATCTGCCTGAAATTTATTCTGGTATCTCTCTTCACCAGACAGGTGACTACCAGATAACGAACAGGATGGGAGAACCTATGATATTAAATATTATGGTCCTTTCCTTCCCTAACCATACTCAGGTTTCACTCCTTACCAGCAAACCGGATATTCATTCCAAACCGGATCCGGATTCGCCCCCCCATTTTTCGGATTTTCCGGGTTCTGTCCGGGATAGTGTCCAGGGCTCACCTATAGAACGGCAGAGAAACAGCTTTTCAGGCTTAATCACCGCCTCCCAGACCTTTGAAGAAGTGCTGTCTTATGCGAAGCGTCTGTCCCTTTTTGACTTTCCGATTTTAATACAGGGAGAAAGCGGCACCCAGAAAAAAGCTTTGGCCAAAGCCATCCACAAAAGCTCCAGCAGGCGGAGCTGTCCGTTAGTCAGCTTTAACCAGCTTATTACTATTTCCGGATGCGATTTGCCAGAAATCCTGGATGCGGCAAACCATGGAACCCTCTTGGTTGAACATATTGAAAGCCTTTCTCCGGAAAAACAGGATTTTCTGGTACAGGTGCTCCAGCACACTGCAAATGATGAGATCCGTTCCCAAAAACATTACGATATCCGGATTATCGCCACATCCTCAGTCCGTTTATACACATTGGTGCAGGATCAGGCCTTCCGAAAAGATTTATTTTTCCAGCTCAGCACAGCCATAATTGATACCCCGCCCTTAAAGGAACGCCGCGAGGATATTCCTTTGCTTTTTGAACATTTTTTTCGGAACATGTTTCATGATCCGAAGTTTCGTATGGATACGATCCTGTCAAAAAGTTTGTACCGGTTTTTATTGAATTATGACTACCCAGGGAATGTAAAGGAACTTTTAAATTTGGTACAGTATTTTTATTCTATGTACAGCGCCCACCCCTTAATCCTGTCCCAGCTCCCTTCTTATATACGGGAAGGCTTAACCTTGGCTGAAAACGGCCTTAGTCCATTAAAACGGCAGGTGCTTGTGATTATTAAAGACACGCCGAAAATCGGGCGTGCTTCCATACAAAAAGCCCTGGCAGAATCCGGCACAAAAATCAGTGAAGGAAAACTGCGGGGGCTGTTAAAAGAACTGGCAGAGCAGGGGTTTATTTTAGTTCACCGGACAAAAGGCGGATGCGAGATTACGGAAACCGGAATCGCATTTCTTATTAGTCAGTAACCTTCATTTGCCATCTGCACGCTATATTAAATCTGGAAGAAAGTCTGCCAGGCTGTTGTAGATTTTGCCATCCAGGCCTGATGTCTTTTTGGCACAGGCCATGGAGTTTAATATCGCTTCATGGGATGCCTCTGCCGCTGCCTGAAAAGCCAAATTAAGAAAAGACTCACCTACAATCGTCTGGGTAATCAGCGTTTCTTTCTGGTCTGAGGGAACCCGGTTTGCCGTGGTAAAACCAATCATCACTTCGCCGCTTCCGTGGCCTGTGTATGCTCCTGTACGGGCAATCCCTACGGCTGTACGCCGGATAATCCGTTTTAGCTGCCTGGCGGAAACAGGGAGATCAGTAGCCAAAATTGTCATAATCGAACCTTTGTCCGTCTGGGAAACTGATATTTCTTCCCCTGTCTTTTCCGCTTCTTTTTTCTGTTCCAAAATCTTTGCTCCCGCCGGAATTCCGTTTAGCACAAAATCTGCTGTGGCGCCAAAATTAGACTGTACCAGCACGCCGATGGTATAGTTTTTCCCTCCTATCTCCAAAATGCGGGAAGCAGAACCGATGCCGCCCTTTAATCCATAGCAGAGGGTGCCTGCGCCGGCCCCTGCATCCCCTTCCTCAAAATCAATTTCTGCCCGGCGGATGGCATCCCACACATGCTCCCCCTTTACAGCGCGTTTTTGAATCTGGTTAATCTGACTGTCATTGCATTCTCCCACTACAGGATTCAGGCTTTTTACGGGAATGCCGTCTTTTTCGCACTGCCGGATCACAAATTCTGCCAGGGCATCCCACACCAGACCTACATTTAAGGTATTAGTAAGGGCAATGGGGGTTTCCAATGTTCCCAGCTCATCAATCTGAATTAAACCGCAGCTTTTTCCAAACCCGTTATGGACATAGGATGCTGCCGTATATTTTTTTTCAAAGGCATTGTCTGATCCCGGAAGAATCACCGTAACACCTGTGCAGTTTTCCTTATTTTTAATCGTAGTATGGCCTACCAGCACACCGGGAACATCTGTAATCTTATTTTCTTTCCCTGGCTCCATTCTTCCCACAATAATACCGTAGTCACGGATACGTTTCTGTTTCATCTGGATTCCTTTCTGCCCTCTTTTTAAGGACCCAAGCCCTATCTGACGGGCAAATGCCGTGGCTGCATCCCTTTTTGATATTTCGGTACAGCAGGCCACGGCTGTCTTTTTATTTATACATATTATTTTACACTCTTTTTCCAGAATAAACAAGAAAAACTAAATTAACTAAAAATTGATATCCGCTGTGAACGTAACCGTTTTCTTTCCGCCTTATGGCGCTTTCATGTGCCATCCCTGCTGTGGCAGCCGCAGGCGCCGCATGCATTGCATGAACTGCATCCACAACAGCTTTTTCCATTTTTTTTATCCTTTTTTAAACTTTTTACTGCCTGAAATATTACCAGGCACAAAATCAACGCCGTTGCAATAGTTCCCATATTCTCCAGCAGCCACAAAATAACCCGCTCCCTTCTATCGTTCAGTCTGTCCTGCCAGCCCTCTTCCTGCTGCTTTATGCCTTCATCATTCCCTTTATTTGAACGGAGGCCCTTTTCTTAGCCGGACTCACCAATAGGTAAAGAAAGCCAAGGATGGCAGCAGCAGCAAAAAGTGTTCCCAGGCCAAAGGTTCCCGTTGTTATAAAGGTTCCAATCTGATACACGCAGAAAGAAACGATATAAGCCAGGGCCGTTTGATAACCGATTGCAAACCAGGTCCATTTCTTATTGTTCATCTCACGTTTTATCGCTCCGATTGCCGCAAAGCAGGGGGCGCATAAAAGATTAAAGGTTAAAAATGAGTATGCAGCCGCCATGGTATAACTTCCGGCCAGCGCCCCCCATATCTCCTGCCCGTCTTCTGCAACTTCTGCAAATCCAAACAGAATTCCCAGTGTTCCTACTACATTCTCCTTTGCCACCAGACCGGTAATCGCAGCCACTGCCATCTGCCAGCGGCCCCAGCCTAAGGGTGCAAACAGCCATGCAATGGCGCTTCCGATATTAGCAAGAATACCATCCTTTAAATCCTCTACCATTCCAAAGGAGCCGTTTACAAAGCCAAAGGAGGAGGTAAACCAAATGAATATGGTGGATAATAAAATTACTGTGCCTGCCTTTTTGATGAAAGACCAGCCCCTCTCCCACATGCTGCAAAGCAAATTTCCTGCTGTAGGCATATGGTAAGCCGGAAGCTCCATAACAAAAGGAGCCGGTTCACCTGCAAAAAGGGAAGTTTTCTTTAAAATAATGCCAGAGCAGATAATGGCTGCAATCCCTACGAAATAAGCGCTTGGAGCCACCCAGGAGGCCCCGTTGAATAATGCGCCTGCAATTAATGCAATAATCGGAAGTTTTGCGCCACAGGGGATAAACGTAGTGGTTATGATGGTCATCTTCCGATCCCGGTCATTTTCAATAGTACGGGATGCCATAATCCCCGGAACGCCGCATCCGGTTCCGATCAGCATAGGGATAAAAGATTTACCGGATAATCCGAATTTGCGGAAAATCCGATCCATAATAAATGCAATCCTTGCCATATAGCCGCACGCCTCTAAAAATGCAAGAAAGAGAAACAAAACCAGCATCTGGGGGACAAAGCCAAGGACAGCGCCGACTCCTGCTACAATTCCGTCTAAAATCAGGCCCTGAAGCCATCCGGCACAGCCGATAGCTGTCAAAGCGCCTTCTATTGCAGGGGGAATCATCTGGCCAAACAGTACATCGTTCGTCCAGTCTGTGGCAATAGTGCCCACTGTAGTTACCGACACATAATATACCAGCCACATCACCAGGCCAAATATAGGAAGCGCTAATATCCGGTTTGTTACGATTCGGTCAATTTTATCTGAAATGCTAATCCGATTGTTTCCAGATTTTGTGCAGCAGCTTTTTATGACCTTAGAAATGTAAGTATAGCGCTCACTTGCAATCAAGCTTTCCGCATCATCATCCAGAGAATCTTCCAGCTCCTTGATCAAATGCTCCACATCCGGAAGAGATTTCATAGTACTTTTGATCCGTTCATCCCTCTCAAACAGCTTAATCGCATAAAAACGCTTTTGTTCCTTTGGAATCCCTTCGTCCAGATACGTTTCAATCTCCTCCAGGCAGTTTTCCACTTCTTTTCCAAATTTATGGATCAGAAGGTTTTTCTTCTGGCTTTTGGCCGCCTCTACTGCCTTTGACGCCGCTTCTGCAATTCCTGTTCCTTTTAATGCGGAAATTTCAACTACTTCACAGCCCAGCGCCTCCTTTAATTTCCCAATATGTATCGAATCGCCGCTTTTCGTCACAAGATCCATCATATTAACTGCTAAAATCACTGGAATCCCCAGTTCCATCAGTTGAGTAGAAAGGTACAGGTTCCGCTCCAGGTTTGTTCCATCTACAATATTTAAAATAGCCTCCGGCCTTTCCTCAATCAAATAATTTCTGGCAACCACTTCCTCTAAGGTATAAGGCGACAGTGAATAAATCCCTGGAAGATCCATAACCGCCACATCTTTGTGCCCTTTCAGCCTTCCTTCCTTTTTTTCTACCGTTACCCCGGGCCAGTTCCCTACAAATTGATTGGATCCGGTTAATGCATTAAACAGTGTAGTTTTTCCACTGTTAGGATTACCGGCTAATGCAATTGTAATCGACATTTTCTTTTCCTCCTGGTTATTCTTTTAGTGCTGAACTTCTATTGCCTGCGCGTCTTCCTTGCGCAAAGACAGCTCATATCCTCTTACGGTAATCTCAACCGGATCTCCTAAAGGCGCTACCTTACGGACATAAATTTCAGTTCCTTTCGTAATTCCCATATCCATAATCCGGCGCCTGACTGCTCCTTCACCGTGAAGCTTTACGACTGTTACAAGGGATTTGCAGCCTGCATCTTTTAATGTTTCCATATCAGGTTCTCCTCTCAAATAAAAATTTTATTCGCCAATTCACGGCTGATTGCAACTCTGGACTCCTTTACATTTACAATAAGATTGCCGCTGATCTGAGAAATCACTGTTACCGGATCCCCGGCTACAAATCCAAGGCTTTCTAAAAATCTGCGGGTTTCTTCCTTCCCGCCTACCCGTTTAATCTGGCTGATGATTCCAGTTTTTGCCATAGTCAAAGGCATACTTACCGCTCCTTTCTTTCTGTCAACTGGTTAGCAGAAAATAACCAGGTTAGTTTTAAATAACTTTCTTTGCAGATGTATCTTATCACATTCTAAAGTTAGTGTCAACTAATTATTTTAAATTCCAGAAAAATTGATATGCCGCTTTCTGTGAATATCTCCATTAGGCAAGAAGATACACGCCTCAAATACATCTTTTAATGTGTGTTGTGTTGTCCCTGGAGGGAAATTCAAAAAATTGTAAGTTTTTCTTCAAACCCTGTCCACTATTTTTTGATAGAATTAAAAATAATTTTAATTATTTTGTTCCTGCATTTGATTATTTTACAAAAAGAGGAGAATTTACCATGACCAACAGAAATATTATGATTGCAGCCCTTTTATCCGGCACTGTAATTGCCGGCGCTATCGTGGCAGTTGCATATTCTGCAATGGAAACACCAGATAAGATTGACTTATCTTCCACCTACACCACAGCCGCTACCACGGCACAGCCGGAAACCACAGCCTCGATAGCTGAAACCGCTGCAAGTGAAAGCCCCTCCCAGTCAGAGGCTGATCAAAACCAGGCAGAGAATATATCTTATTCGATCCAGCAGTACACTGAGGATTCGATTTCCATCCAGTATCCTGTTTTATCCAATATGGGTGATGCAGCGAAAGAAGAACAGGTAAACCGGCAGTTAAAAGAGAATGCCCTTTCTGTGATAGAAGCCTACCGTTCCGATTCCCAAAAAACAGCAATTACAATTAAATGCCAAGTTCCTTCCATCACCAGAAAACGGATAACGGCACTTTATACCGGTTCCGTTTCACCAGACGGCGCAGCTTATCCTACTAACGTATTTTATACCAACACATTGGATCTCAGTTCCTGCAAAGATCTTGCCCTTCGTGACTACACAGATCCTTATACCATGGCAGGCTATGTGCTAAGCGATGATGTACAGTTTCATAATCTTAACGGCCAAGTGTTATCTGCTGTTTTAGAAGAACGGAAGCTTACAGATATCAACAGCTATACTGCCATATTTGAGGCCGCTGATTTTCCGATTGACCAATCGAAAGGATGGCCTGATTCTTTTAGCTATGAAAAGCAAGGTGAGATTTACTTTTCCATTCCCGTTTCCCATGCAGCCGGTGACTACGCGCTGGTAAAATTTATTCCGGAAACAAAATAAAAATCATTCCTATGACAGCAGCAAAAACAGCTTCCGCCTGAATTAAAATTCCAAGCGGAAGCTGTTTTCAATTGGTGATTATGAAAGCTCAGCGACGGAGCGCTGAACAGCGGGAAAACGGGGAGGGGCGCAAAGCCCGTCTTCCATGTCCGTTTTCTGCACATCCCCCGGAGGGTTCACAGGAACCACTTTCATTCATAGGGGGCCCCAAGCGGCGCATGGGGGCCTGAGTTTATTCCCGTTCTTCTTTTTCTGCCACTTCACCTTGCTTCTTATAGATAGAATTTGGCGCCACGCAGCCCCTTACACTGGAAAGGGGATAAATCATGGAATTTTTTCCAATTACCGTGCCGGGATTTAATACGCATCCGCATCCTACCTCTACCCCATCTCCTAAAATGGCCCCTATCTTTTTTAATCCGGTTTCAATATCGCCGTCCAGGGCATGGATTTTTACAAGGGTTTTGTCGGATTTTACATTGGAAGTAACAGCGCCTGCACCCATGTGAGACTTATAGCCTAAAATGGAATCTCCCACATAATTGTAATGGGGAACCTGCACCCTGTTAAATAGAATTACATTTTTCAATTCGCAGGAATTTCCAACCACTGCTCTCTCGCCTATAATCGTATTTCCTCTTAAGAAGGCGCTGTGACGAATATCGGCGCCAGCACAGATAATCGCCGGGCCGGTCATTAAAACGGAACGTGCCAGGTTTGCTGATTTATGAATCCAAATATTTTCTCCCAATTTTTTATATTCATCCTCTGAAAGATGCTTTCCAATGGAAGTGATACATTTTCCAATATGGGTAAGCACTTCCCATGGGTAAGGATACATTTGAAATAACCTTGCCCCAATGGTCTGGGTTAAATCAAAAAGCTCTGTGTTTTTCATTTCTTCCTGTTTCATCATATTGTTTTCCGCTCCTTTATCATGTTCTTTCAATTTTTATAATAAGCCGATGCCGAATCAAAACTGGGCCGCAGCTCATAACCGCTTCCCAGTCGTTTCACACCAATGGTTCGGCCTGCCACAAAACGATTTAATTTCTCCATATATTCTTCTGAGGTAATAGAGCCTTCCGCCACATAGGCCAGCCCTTTCTCCCAGCTTGCAGTCAGCTCCGGATTTAAAAGCTGCCGGATGGAAGCATTTACCACCTCAAATATCAGCTCTCCCAAAAGGGTTGGAGTAATTACCTGGGTTTTCTTATTTAATTCTAAATATTGAATCGCCGTCAGCTTCTTTAAAATTTCAGCCCTGGTGGCGCTGGTTCCAATTCCGCTCCCTTTTATCTGGGCACGAAGTTCTTCATCTTCAATTAGCTGGCCTGCATTTTCCATGGCAAGAATCATGGAGCCAGAGGTATACCGCTTGGGAGGTGATGTTTCCCCTTCCTTTATGGAGAAACCGGAAATATTCAGGATGGTATCCTTTTTCAATCCTTTCAGCAGCGCCAAAAATTCCGGATTTTCCATATCTTTTTTATTTTCCTGATCCTCTTTTGCTTCCTCCTCCTTATTCTCCAAATCTTTTTTTTCATCCTTCTTACCATAGTTTATGTCAGTAACTTTTAAATATCCCGGATCCAGCAAAACTTTAAAATTGGCAAAAAAATGCTCTTTTTCCCGTTCTAAATCAAGTGAGTACTTCTGATACACTGCCCCGGGATAAAAAATACTTAAAAAACGTCTGCAAATCAACTGATAAATCTTTTCCTGAAGAGGCTTCAGTCCCTTTATCGCTCCCAGCCCCTGGCCCGTAGGGATAATGGCGTAATGGTCCGTAATCTGCTGATCATTCACATACCTTGTTTTTGCGATATCCTTCCATCGTTCAAGCAGCAGCGCCTCTTCTGCAAATGGCGCCACAGGATCATAACCTTTTAATCCGCCTATATTTTTTCTAATCTCTTTTGCCACTGCCGTAGACAGTACTCTTGCATCCGTTCTGGGATACGTCACTAATTTTTTCTCGTAAAGCTCCTGTACCACTGAAAGGGCCTGATCCGGACTGATTTTAAACAGTCTGGAGCAGTCATTTTGCAGTTCAGCCAGGTTATACAAAAGAGGCGGGTTTTTCGTTTCCTTTTTGCTTTCCTTTTTTACAAGCCGTGCCTTGACTGGCGGCTCTTTCATCAGCCCGTCAATCAGGCTCTGGGCATCTTTTCTCTCCCGGAATCCATTATCCTTATAGAGAACCGGCGTGCCCCAATACCGGGAACCTTCCACTGCCTTCCACTCTCCATTAAAATGAAATTCTCCCAGTTCAAAGGCGGCTGTTACCCGATAAAATGGCATTTTTACAAAATCCCGTATCTCCCGCTCCCGGCGCACCGCCATCCCCAGCACGCAAGTCATCACTCGTCCCACAGAAACCACTGTGGATTTGGTTTTTAAATAGGCAGAAAGCAAAGGACCGTATTTTAAGGTAAGAACCCGGGAAAAATTAATGCCCATCAAATAGTCTTCCTTTGCCCGCAGATAGGCAGATTCGCTTAAGTTATCATACTCGGCCAATTCTTTCGCTGTCTGGATTCCTCTTATAATTTCTTCTTCCGTCTGGGAGTCAATCCATACCCGCTTCTGGGCTTTTTTCCTGACCCCTGCCATCTGGGCTACCAAGCGGTAAATATACTCTCCTTCCCGCCCGGAATCCGTACACACATATATGGTATCCACATCGGCCCGGTTCAGTAAGCCAGATACAATCCGAAACTGTTTGGCTGCACTGTCAATTACCTGATACTTAAATTCTTCTGGAAGAAAGGGCAGAGTTTCCATACTCCATCGCTTCAAAGCCGGATCGTATGCGTCTGGGTAGCTCATGGTAACAAGATGCCCTACACACCAGGTTACAATTGCCTGATCCGATTCAATAAAACCATCCTGCCGTCTTCCTTTTATTTTTAAAGCATCTGCAAACTGCTGAGCCACACTTGGCTTTTCTGCAATATATAATGATTTTGACATTCCATTCCTATCTATTAATGGGAAATGGATGCCATAAAAACAGCTACCTGCTTTACGGCATCCGTGCCATTATAAAAATTTATAAATTGTTGTGGTCTGGTACTCATCTCCAGCCTTAAGAACCGGAGATGGGAACTGAGGCTTATTAACCGCATCCGGATAATACTGGGTTTCAAAGCAATACCCATGCCGAAAACCGTAAGCTGCCCCGTCTTTTCCCGGAAGTTCCCCGGTGAGGGAATTAGCGGTATAGAACTGAACCCCGGGAAGATCCGTATAAACCTCCATAATCCGACCAGATTCCGGCTCATACACTTTTGCACACAGGGAAACCTCGCCCTTTTTATGATTCAATACCCAATTGTGATCGTATCCGTTTCCCATGACCAACTGCTCATAATCCATTCCGATATCACGTCCGATTGGCTTCATAACCGTAAAATCCATGGGAGTTCCCTTAACCGGCAGAATGGTTCCGTCAGGAATTAACACCGAATTCACTGGGGTAAATCCGTCAGCATCGATCCAAACCTGGTGGGTTTCAATACTGCCTTTTTCGTGGCCTGCCAGGTTAAAATAGCTGTGATTGGTAAAGTTAGCCACTGTGTCTGCATCAGAAACCATATGATACTGAATCATTACTGAATTTTCGTCTGTCAGCGTATAGCTTACCGTAATCTGGGCATTTCCGGGGAAACCCTGATCTCCGTCGGGGCTAAACAGAGAAAAGGAAACCCGGCTTCCCAAACTGCACTCATCCAGCTCCACTTCCCAAATCCGGGTTCGGTAAAAGTTTGGGGCACTGTGCAGGTTATTGGGGCCGTTATTGGCATACAATTCATAGCGGCTGCCGTTTAATGTAAAGGCAGCGCCGCCGATCCGATTGGCATTTCTTCCGATTACAGCGCCCAGATGGGGCGGATTTTTCAGGTAATGCTCAACGCTGTCATAGCCAAGCGCCACATCCGCCAGTTCTCCATTCTTATCCGGAACTATCATGGATACCCAGATTCCGCCTAAATTCGTAAATGAGGCGCTGATTCCATTTTCATTGGTCAAGGTATATAAATCTACCTGATTCCCCTCCGGAGTTTCTCCGAATCGTTCTACTTTAATTGCCATTTTGCAATTCCCCCGTTTCTTGAAATTCATTTGTTACTTTTTTGTCAATAACCCCGTCCTCTTCACAAATTATAACGCAAACGGCAGATTCTGGCAACACAAAATACAGATAAAAACACTCGGCTGCTGTCTTTTCCTTCGACAGCAGCCGATTTTTATGCTCTTTTTTCGTATTTTTCTGCTTATTCTTTTGCCAAAATATATCCTTTTGCAGTCAGCAGCTCCGCACACAAAACAGCGCCTCCTGCTGCCCCCCGCACTGTATTATGGGATAAGCCCACAAATTTCCAATCGTAAACGGAATCTTCCCGAATGCGTCCAACGGAAACTCCCATCCCATTCTCAAAATCAACATCAAGCGTTACCTGGGGACGGTTATCCTCCTCTAAATACTGGATAAACTGACATGGTGCACTGGGAAGCTTAAGTTCCTGAGGAAGGCCTGAGAAATTCACCAGCTTTTCAATTAACTGCTCCTTGGTAGGCTTTTTCCTGAACTTAACAAAAACAGCCGCTGTGTGACCGTTTAACACAGGAACCCGGATACACTGGCAGGTAATCTTAGGCTCTTTGGCTTTTACGATTACGCCATCTTGTATCTCACCCCAGATCCGTAACGGTTCCTGCTCGCTTTTTTCTTCCTCTCCGCCAATATAGGGGATAATATTCCCTTCCATTTCCGGCCAGTCGCCAAAGGTTTTCCCGGCGCCGGAAATGGCCTGGTAAGTAGTCGCCACTACTTCATATGGTTCAAACTCTTTCCAGGCAGTAAGCACAGGAGCATAGCTTTGAATCGAACAGTTTGGCTTTACTGCCACAAATCCCTTCTTGGTTCCCAAACGTTTCTTTTGAAATTCAATCACATCAAAATGTTCCGGATTAATCTCCGGCACCACCATGGGCACATCTGGTGTCCACCGATGTGCGCTGTTATTGGAAACCACAGGAGTTTCCGTCTTTGCATAGGCCTCCTCAATGGCTTTGATTTCCTCCTTGCCCATATCTACAGCACTGAACACAAAATCCACGCCGGATGCAACTTTTTCTACCTCATTTACATTCATTACAACCAGCTTCTTTACTGCTTCCGGCATAGGAGCTGCCATTTTCCACCGGCCTCCCACAGCTTCTTCATAAGTCTTCCCAGCAGAACGGGGGCTGGCGGCCACTGTAACCACTTCATACCAGGGGTGGTTCTCCAGCAAAGAAATAAACCGTTGTCCAACCATGCCAGTTGCACCTAATATACCCACTTTCAATTTTTTTTCCATAATGATATTCTCCTCATAATCTGTATATTCTGTCTGCTGTATCCCCTTATCCGTTCAGGGCACAAAACATTGAAACCATCCTATAACAAAACCGCAGAAAATGCAATACCGATTCGCCACAAAAATACATTTGTCCGCACAGCAAAGACATTCTCGCAATTCCATACGCTCACAGCCGAACCTTACTGCCTTTTCCATCCCGTTTTGCCATCTTCAGGCGGTTTAAATGGACTTCTTTCCCTTTATAAACTGCAACTGGCTGATCCTCTGCCAGATAGAAGGCCTCCAAATATTCTCCCTCTGCCAGCTTGATTCCCCGAACTCCTTTGGAAGTCTTCTTAACAATCGGAATCTCTTCCAGCAGGAAACGCAAAAACACGCCGCAGTCTGTCTGGATCACCACATCCCGTTTCCCGGTGACCGGTATTACAGAAACAAGTTCATCCCCTTCTGTCAGCTTCGTTGCCGCCACAGTACGGTTATTGGTTTCAAATTCTGTAGCAGAAACCTGCTTTACCAATGCATTTTTTGTGGCAAATAAAAGAATCTGTCCTTTCATGTTTTCCCCGCTGTCCAGATAAACAATCTGCTCTTTTCCTCCGTCATAACGGCTGATATTGTCAATCGGCGTTCCTTTTTCCCGAAACTTTCCGAATGGAATATCGGAAACTTTAAGCTGATGAAGATTTCCGGTATTGGTAAACATGCAGATCTTATCCGATGTAAGGCAGCGAATCTGGTAAGGGTATTCGCTTTCTATCCCTTCCCGGTTCCTTTCATAAGCTGCTTTGTCCAAAAGTTTACAGTATCCGAACCGATCCATTACAAAAACTGCCTCTGTAACTGCCGGCGCTTCCTCCTCATACACAGCTTCCCTGCTGTCTTCTATCTGGGTGCGTCTGGGAAGGGCAAACTCTTTTTTAATCTGCTCTAAGTCAGCTATAATTACCTCGTCCATAACTTTTTGACTGCTTAAAATTTTCTCATACCGTTTAATTTTCTGGATGGTTTCCTTATGTTCCTTTTCTAATGCCAAAATTTCCAGTCCAATCAGCTTATACAGGCGCATTTCCAAAATTGCTGTGGCCTGCCGCTCTGTGAACCTTAGTTTTTTTGCATCCTCCTCAAATCCGGATGTCCGGAACCGGATCCGGGAGCAGTCGCCATTCATCAGACAGTCTTTTGCATCTTTTAAGCTTTTTGATCCCCGGAGAATCGCAATGATCAGATCAATCACATCGCAGGCCTTAATAAGCCCTTCCTGTACCTCCTTTTTTTCCAATTCCTTCTGGAGGAGCACCTGATACTTTTTTGTATGGTTTTCATGCTGGAAGTCCATGAAACGTTTTAGAATGCCTTTTAAATTTAAAATTTCCGGCCTGCCCTCGGCGATTGCAAGCATATTTACCCCGAAGGTATCTTCCAGCTTGGTCTTTTTATATAGCAGGTTAATAATCTTATCAACATCTGCATCCTTCCGAAGCTCCAGTACAATCCGGATCCCTTCTTTATTGGACTGGTTGGATATATCTACCACATCAGGAAGTTTCTTGCTTTCCGCCAGCTCTGCCACATCCATAAGGAATTTATTGATCCCGGCCCCAATCATAGTATAAGGAATCTGGGTAATCACTAACTTATCCTTATCCGCCCTTCTCTTTCCAAGCTCTACCTCAAACCGGCCCCGAACTTTCAGCTTCCCTGTTCCCGTTTCATAAATTTCCGGCAGACTGCTCTTATTGGCAATAATTCCTCCTGTTGGGAAATCCGGTCCTGGCAAAAATTCCATCAGCTCCTGGCAGGTGATCTCCGGATTTTTAATGTAGGCAATGGTTCCGTCAATCACTTCCCCCAAATTGTGAGGCGGGATGCTGGTGCTCATCCCTACTGCAATCCCCTCTGAACCATTGATCAGCAGATTGGGAACGCGGACCGGAAGTACTTCCGGCTCGTTTTCTGTTTCATCATAGTTTGGAACAAACGGAACGGTTTTATCTAAATCCTTCAGATAGACTTCTTCCGCGAATTTTTCCAGCCTTGCTTCCGTATAACGCATGGCAGCAGCTCCATCGCCTTCAATCGATCCAAAATTGCCGTGTCCGTCTACTAAGGGCATCCCTTTCTTAAAATCCTGGGACATCACCACTAATGTTTCATAAATAGAACTGTCGCCATGGGGATGATATTTACCCATGGTATCTCCCACAATACGCGCCGATTTCCTGTGGGGTTTGTCATAATGGATCCGCAGCTCACTCATATCATACAGCACACGGCGCTGAACCGGCTTTAAGCCATCCCTGGCATCAGGAATGGCACGGGCCGTGATCACGCTCATGGAGTAATTCATATAACTTCTCTGCATTTCCTCCGAATATTCTGTTTTAATAATCTTTTCCGCCATAGTTCCTCCTGCCTGTCTTAATGTACTCTCGGAATCTTTCCTGGGCCCGCCTTCTATGCATCGATCTCAGCTTCCTCTGCATGGTCATAGATAAACTGGCGCCTTGGCCCTACCTCGCTGCCCATCAGCATCTGAGTGATCTCGGAAGCCATTCGCCCATCTTCGATTTCCACCTGTTTCAGCACCCGCCGTTCTGGATCTAACGTAGTTTCCCAAAGCTGGTCTGCATCCATTTCCCCAAGTCCCTTATACCGCTGTAAGGTAAATTCTCCTTTATGGGTTTTCCGGTATCGTTCCAGCTCCTTTTCATCGTATAAGTACTGTTCGCTCCCTTTTTTCGGAATCACTTTAAACAGCGGCGGCATGGCAATATAAACATGGCCGTCTGTAATCAGTTCCGGCATAAAACGGTAAAGAAAGGTAAGCAGCAGCGTATCAATATGGCTTCCATCCACATCGGCATCCGTCATCAGGATAATTTTGTCATAGCGGAGCTTACTGATATCAAAATCATTCCCATACCCTTCGGAAAACCCGCATCCAAAGGAATTAATCATGGTTTTAATCTCTGCATTCGCCAATACCTTATCCATAGAAGCCTTCTCTACATTCAGAATCTTTCCCCGTATCGGAAGAATTGCCTGGTACTGGCGGTTTCTGGCTGTCTTTGCAGAACCTCCGGCCGAATCTCCCTCTACAATAAAAATCTCGCATTTGGAAGCGTCACGGCTTTCACAATTTGCCAGTTTTCCATTGCTGTCAAAAGAAAATCTGGACTTGCTTAACATATTCGTCTTAGCCTTTTCTTCTGCTTTCCGAATTTTAGCCGATTTCTCTGCACAGCCGATTACGCCTTTTAAAACTTCAAGATTTCGATCAAAATATCGCTGCAGTTCATCTCCTGTTACATTATTTACGATCTTTGCAGCGTCAGCGCTGGCAAGCTTGGTCTTCGTCTGGCCCTCGAAAATCGGATCCGGATGCTTGACTGCCACCACAGCAGTCATACCATTCCGGGTATCGGCTCCAGTAAAATTCGAATCTTTTTCCTTTAAAATCCCCAGTTCTCTGGCATAGCTGTTAATCATAGCTGTAAACCTGGTCTTAAAGCCGACTAAATGGGTTCCGCCTTCCTGAGTAAAAATATTGTTGCAGAATCCCAGTATATTTTCCTCAAAGGCGTCTACAAACTGAACCGCTGCTTCCACTTCAATCTGATCTGCCGCTCCCTTAAAATAAATCACATCATGAACCGGAGTTTTCCCCCGATTCAGCTCTTTAACATAAGCCCCAATCCCCTCTGGTTCATGATATTCCACTGATTCCTCTTCCCCTGCTCTGCGGTTCTCATAATGAATCGTTAAATTTGGATTTAAGTATGCCGTTTCGTGAAGACGGCTTTTTAACCAGTCTGCTTTAAACCTGGTTTTCTCAAAAATCTCCCCGTCCGGAATAAAATTAATTTCTGTTCCGGTTTCCTTTGTTTTGCCTTTTGTAGGCAAAAGCCCATTCACAAGGTCTACTACCGGAATCCCCTGTTCATAGGCGTCATAATGAATCAATCCGTTTTGACAGATTTGGATTTCCAGCCGTTTTGACAAGGCATTTACCACGGAAGAACCAACTCCGTGAAGGCCTCCGCTGGTTTTATATGCTTCATGATCAAATTTTCCTCCTGCATGAAGGGTGGAAAGAACCACTCGTTCTGCTGCCACTCCCTTTTTATGCATTCCCACCGGAATTCCCCTTCCGTTGTCGCGGACGGTGCAGGAACCATTATTTTCCAGAACTACCCATATTTCACTGCAGTAGCCTGCCAAGTGTTCATCTACCGAATTGTCTACAATTTCATAAATCAGATGGTTCAGCCCTTTGCTCCCCACTCCTCCAATATACATGCCTGGCCGCTTCCGCACTGCCTCTAGGCCTTCTAAAACGGTAATGCTGTCTGCATTATATTGTACGTTTGACATCCCAATCCTCCAATTTCCAGTACTCAAATCATCTTACCTGCCCAATATCGTTACACAATGCACCTGATATACTATGCTTTCCCTTATTACAAAAACAATTCCAGAAGAAACACGATACCGCAGGCGCCTGCCGCTACCTGAAACAGGCTGGCGCCAAAAAAAGCCAGAAGGAACGCAGCCAAAAGTCCGGCAGCCCCAGAGTATACGCTGGAAGTAGCTTCCAAAATCCCCGGGAAGGTCATAACAGTCAGGGTAACATAAGGCACATAGTATAAAAAAGAGCGGATCCGCTGGTTTTTGATTGGTTTCCGAATCAATGTTAAAGGAAGCACGCGAATCAGGTAAGTTACCACGGCCATTACCAAAATATAGATATAAATATTACCTTTCATCAGAAAATACCTCCTTCCTTTGTTCTTTTTGTTCTTCTTCACCAGACTCTTTTTCATGGATCGGGAATAAAACAGCCCCAAACCAGGCAATCAGAACCGTTAAAATCATAATCCGCATACCGGAAGAAATCTGGCTGATAAGGGGAAGTCTGGCAGCAAGCAGGCTGGCAGCCATCGATACCCCGATCATCCCTGCCAGTACCTTTTCCTTTCTGGCAGGAGGCACGATAATGGCAATAAACATGCCGTATATCGCTACATTTAAGGCACTCAGCACCCTTGGGGGAAGGATATTGCCCGACGCCGCCCCCAGCCAGGTGCCGATAGTCCAGCCAGGAACTGCAACCGTCAAAGCTCCGTAAACATAAAACGGATTTACATTTCCATCCACTGCTGCCGAAATCCCGAATATCTCATCTGTAATCCCATAAGACATAAACAGCCGGTGAAAAAAGGGCAGATCCGGAGAAATCTTTTGAGAAAGAGCACAGGACATTAGTAAATAGCGAAGGTTAATCACAAACTGGGTTCCTGCCATCTCCATATAAGCGGCTCCTGCCGTCATAAGCCCCAATGCTGCAAACTCACCGGCGGAAGTTAAATTCATCAAAGACATAATTGCAGCGGGAAATGAACCGATACCTGCATTTCCCGCTGCAATTCCTAATGTAAAGGATACTGCAAGATATCCAAGGGCAATCGGTATCCCATCACGGATTCCTCTGCAGTACCAGGAACCATCTGCTACTTTCTTCATTCTGTCATTACTCCTTTGTCTGTTATGGGTGGTTTTTGTATCATAGGATGTATATCCTATGACAGCATAAAGAGGACGGCTTGCCGGACTCCCGCGCCGGAGCGCGGCTGCTTTAGCAGCCATTTTCCTTAAGCGCGGAGGGCGCATCCCCCGGAGGGTTTTTGTATCATAGGATGTATATCCTATGATACAAAAAAGCAACAACGCCTTGTCATCTGCCAATAACAAAACGGTTGCTGCCGTTCTTCTGCTCTTTTGTCTTCTCAGGCTGTTATCTGAAAGCAGGCCTGAAAAGCATCATACCAAAAAGGCTAAAGCAAGCATAATCATCCGTATGAACGCAATAAGCCTGATGTATAATGTAACCTAAAATCTGCCATTTGTCAAGATATTGAAACAGGCTGTGCGCTTGCACAGCCTGAACATTTTTAATCTTCTGGCCATAAGGCCAGTCTGTGTTTGACCAATACAGATCCTTATTTTACTGCACCATTTACAACACCGTTTAAGATCTGCTTCTGGCAAATCAGATAGAAAACCAGAATAGGCAGAAGAGCCAGCAGGTAAGATGCAAATGCAAGGTTATAATTCGTTCCGAACTGAGTCTGGAACGTCATCTGAGCCAGCGGAAGCGTATTCATCCCGCTGCCTGACATAATAACCAAAGGAGTCATAACGTCATTCCATGTGCCAAGAGCTGTCAGAACTGCCACAGTAGCATGCATTGGCTTCATAATCGGGAAAATAATGCTCCAGTACGTTCTCCATGTGGTTGCGCCGTCTACCCGTGCCGCCTCTTCCAGGGCTACCGGAATATTTACCAGATATCCAGAGTACAAAAGCATATTCATGGGCATATAAAATACCACATAACAGCAAATTACACCAACCACATTTGCAATTCCCATCTGAGCAGTCTGCTTTACTAACGGCATCATCAGGATTGCAAATGGCACAAACATACCGCTTACAATATAAAGATAAACGAAATTATAAAATTTATTTTTTGCCTTATTCCTTCCTACTGCATATCCGATTGTGGCATGGAGCATAAGGGAAATTACCAGGTTTACAGCCGTAATCAAAAAGCTGTTGAACAGAGAACGCCAGAAATCGGTTACCCGCATAGCTTCTGCAAAGTTTGCAAAGCTCCATGCTCTTGGCAGGGAAAGAATCCCTGCAATCGAGTTGGTCATCTCAGACGGCTGCTTAAATGCGATCACAAGCGCCATATAAAGCGGAAATACAACTGTGATCAATCCAATGATTAAAAGAATGGTAATGGGCCAGTTCACTCGTTCTGCTACTTTTTCTTTCTTCATTACAGTTGTTCCTCCTTCTTACTGCTGAATGTCATCTGTGCAACGGAAAGTATTACAATCAGAACAAAGAATACCACTGCGTTAGCACTTTGGAATCCAAACTGCCCCCCCGACATACCGTTATTGTAAATCAGGTAAGAAATAGACTCGGTACTCTGTGCCGGTCCGCCTTTTGTCAAAGCCATGATCTGATCAAATACCATCAGGAAATTCTTCATGCAAAGCACCATATTAATGCTGAAGAACGGCATGATTAACGGGAATGTTAAAGTTTTAAACTTATACCAGCCGGTAGCGCCGTCAATGGAACCTGCTTCATACACATCTTCCGGAACAGTCTGGATACCGGATATGTAAATAATCGTATTCATAGCAATGGACTGCCATGCGCAGACTACTACGATTGCCACCCAAGCCCAGCTTTTGCTTGCCAGCATACTGGTGGTTCCAGTCATAGCTGGAAGAATATAGGTAAAGAAATAGTTAAAAATGTAGCCTACTACTAAAGCGCCCAGAATATTCGGAATGAAATACATTCCTCTTAATGCGCTTTTAAATTTAATCTTGCTGTTTAATCCCAATGCCAGAACTAAGCTGAGTATATTAACAACAATCGTAGAAACAACTGCCAGCTTAACCGTAAACAGATAGGATCTTCCAACACGACCGTCCTGGAACAGGTCAATATAGTTTCGAAGTCCTACCCATTCATAGGAACCATACCCTTTAAAATTAGTAAAACTGTAGATTACACCTTTAATCAGAGGCAGTGTATTAAAGCAAAAGAACAGTGCCAGGATAGGCAATGTCATCCAAAGATACGTCCGTTCTCTGTCATTCATATTCTTCATCTTTGTTTTCTCCTTTCCCCTTAATTAATTCCCATTCTGTGCCTGATATTTTTCCACCATGCGGATAATATCACGGTTATAGCGGAGCCAGTCCTTGTCAAATTTTGCAAGGAATGCATCCACATCCTGGTTAATCAAGTACGTCTGGATCTGTGCATCCACTGCCATCTCTGAAGGATAGTAGTGATCCTGATAGTCGGACATTTTTCCGGCCTCAATGTATTCTTTCATGCCGTCCAGCATTGATGCCAGTTCAAACTCCTCATCCTTACAGGGAACTGCATTCTGATCATCCAGATAGAACTGGACATTCTCATGGGCCAGGAGGAAATCCAATACTTCATAAGCTGCTTCTTTATTTTCACAGGCTTCCATAACGCAGAACTGTAAATCCACACCAGAGTTAAGCACATTGCCCTCTGCATTGTTATTGCCCGGCATTACAAAGGAGTCAATATCCATATCCGGGTTAACGGACTTAATCTGGGGCACTGCATAGCTTCCGATGGTAAACATAGCTGATTCTCCATTGGCAAATGCGGTACATGCATCGTTATAGCCGTATGCAAAGGGCCCGTCTTCCCCATACTGCAAAAGCTGCAGCATTTTCTCAGCAATCTCACGATATTCGGTGGTAAAATTAGTTTCGCCTCTGTTTACCTGCCTGCATACGTCAGCAGGGGCCAGGCCTACTGCCAAAGCATTCCAGGGCGCCAGACAGGTCCAGGTATCCTTAAAGCCAAAATACAAGGGCTGAATTCCTGCTGCCTGTATCTCTTCGCACAGTGAGATAAATTCATCCCAGGTAGTGGGGATCTCCCATCCGTGTTCCTGGAACATGGCGCGGTTGTAGAGGACACCGGCGGCATTTGCTACATAAGGAACGCCGTAGGTCCCTTCTGTGGGAACGAATTCCAGACCCTCTAAAATCTCAACATATGCTGGTTTAATAGAGGAAAGTCCTGAATAATCCGACACATCCGCTAAAATTTTCGAATCAATGAAATAAGAATAGTTAATGTCGCCGCCGATTCCAATAATATCCGGATAATCCTCCCGGATAAACCTGGTTTTTAAAATGGTAGTGGCATCATTTGGTGATTCGATGGTTAGATGGATGTTGTCATGCGTCTTGTTAAACTCCTCTTCCAGCTTCTCAAATACGGCTACTGCTTCCGGCTTATACTGTACCAGCTCGATCTCGATCTTTCCGCTGCTGTCCGTCCCTGCGCCACATCCTGTTAGCAGGGCTCCTGCCGGCATTATACCTGCGAGAAAAAGGCTTAACATTGTTTTTTTACTTTTCATCCCATTTTTACTCCTTTCTCATTGGAAACATACCCGTTTTCCTTTCGTGGGATTATTATAACATCTCAAAATGCGTCTTACAATAGCTTGATTTCTATACTTTTATATCAATATGCTACTTTTTGTGCAATTTTTTTAAGTTATCTAGCATTTTGGTATATTTTAAAGTATACTAAAAAAGCAAGAAGGAGGATTTTTATGGAAAATTTACTATTTTCGGTATTTCCAAACGAGAATTTTGTTGACCTTAGCCTGTATCAATACGGATGGGAGCGATGTCAACCTGCACATTCTTATGGACCTGCCGTTCGAAACCATTTTCTTTTCCACTACGTGATATCCGGCACCGGAACCTTGATGGCCAATAATTCTTCGGGACAGACGAACCATTATTCTGTTAAAAGCGGCCAGGGCTTTATGATATTTCCCGGGCAGATTAATACTTATATTGCCGATTCGGAACTTCCCTGGGAATATGTCTGGGTGGAATTTGACGGTCTTCGCGCAAGGGAAGCCATCGGAAGCGCCGGTTTTTCTCCGGATGCCCCTGTTTACCGGGCCCGTTTTCTTGATCTCAGGGAAATTATGATGAATGAAATGCTCTATATCGCCAAGGCCAAAGAACAGCCCCCTCTTCACTTAATTGGCCATTTATATCTTTTCTTAGATGCCATGATCCGATCCGTTTCCCCTGTGAATCTTTCAAAAGGCGGAAAGCTAAGGGATTTTTATATTCATGAGGCCCTGGTATTTATTGAACAAAATTTTCAAAATGATATTTCTGTAGAAGATATTGCTGAGGTGTGCGGTTTAAACCGCAGCTATTTTGGAAAAATTTTTAAAGAAGCCCTTGGAAAAACGACCCAGGAATTCCTTTTAAATTACAGAATGACGAAAGCTACTGAGCTTTTAAAGCTGACACAGCTTTCTATTGGAAGCGTCAGCGCTGCTGTGGGCTATGGCAATCCCCTGCATTTTTCCAGGGCCTTTAAACATGTATACGGAGTTTCCCCCAGAGAATGGCGAAACCGTAACCAAGTGTCTGACCACAAACCGTAAACGAAAAATGATTGGTTGTTTCTTAGTGTTCAAACCATGACGAATCACCACGCTGATTCGTCATGAGCCAGTACCGTTATGGTGGCAAAGCATATGCCCCATGGCCGCCAGGCGATTTTAAATGGGCATATGGGGTTATGTTCACAAGGTATCTGTGAACAGCAACGTTTCTTAAGGATACTTCCCATACATTCCAAAAACTAAGCATTTCCATAAACCGGGATTTATGGTATAATTTATAACCAGAGATAACCCTGCCTCATAATCCCCGCAGGTAATCTTACTGTTTATGAATGGAGGAACCGTTATGTACATAACATGTTTAGATTTAGAGGGCGTACTGGTTCCGGAAATCTGGATTGCCTTTGCACAGGCCAGCAATATTCCGGAGCTGAAACGAACTACCAGGGACGAGCCAGACTATGAAAAGTTGATGAACTGGCGCCTGAAAATTTTAAAGGAACATCATCTGGGATTAAAGGAGATCCAGGAAACGATCGCCTCTATTGATCCCCTTCCGGGAGCCAGAGAATTCTTAGATGAGCTGCGTTCTTTTACTCAGGTAATTATTATCAGCGACACCTTTACTCAGTTTGCAGCCCCCTTAATGAAAAAACTTGGATGGCCAACGATCTTCTGCAATTCCCTGGAAGTGGCAGAGGACGGAGAAATTACAGGTTTTCGGATGCGGATCGAAAATTCCAAGCTGACTACTGTAAAAGCCCTTCAGTCCATTGGCTATGAAACCATTGCCAGCGGCGACAGCTACAATGATTTAGGCATGATTCAGGCCAGTAAGGCGGGATTCTTATTCCGCAGCACGGAGAAAATTAAAGCCGATTACCCAGAACTTCCTGCTTATGAAACCTTTCCGGAACTGATGGCCGCCATAAAAAAAGCCATGGACTAATGTGCGCTTTTTTGGAGCAAGAGTGCGGTCACGTTTCGGCAGGCCGCTCCTAACGCAAACTTTCCGCTCTCTTTTGCTCCTTTTATTTGTTACCCTTTGTTGCTGTTCACACCATGACGAATCACCACGCTGATTCGTCATGAGCCAGTACCATTATGGTAGCAAAGCATATGCCCCATGGCCGCCAGGCGATTTTAAATGGGCATATGGGGTTACGTTCACAGGGTA
>JAAWIS010000154.1 GCA_022796475.1 Lachnospiraceae bacterium
GCATATGCCCATTTAAAATCGCCTGGCGGCGATGGGGCATATGCTTTGCCACCATAACTGTACTGGCTCATGACGAATCAGCGTGGTGATTCGTCATGGCGTGAACAGTAACAGTATAGCCCACTTTGTTCAAAAAAGCAAGTATTCCTGGCATTGACCAATCCCCTTTATCTATGATACAATTCTGTGGAAACGTATTTACTGAAGGTTTCCTCGAAAAAAGGAAGCCGGAACTGATTCAGCCAAAAGAGGTGTTTTACAATGTCCTTTAAAGAAAACTTAAAAAATGAAAGCCAAAAAGAGCGGGAAAAACTAAAAAATATGACCTGGAGAAACCGGATTTGGTATATCTGGGAATATTATAAGCCCCATATGCTGGCTGTAGCAGGGATTTTTCTGGTGATCTATCTGATTGTTAATGTGATATACCGTTCAACCTTTGAAACCCGGCTTTCCTATGCTGTGGTTAATAATACCAGCATGGAGCCAGCGGATCTGGAATCCTTTGATCAGCATTTTAAAGATTATATGAATTATGGAAAAAAAGATGTGATCTCATCAGAAGCCTCTCTTTTTATGCATCACGGCGATACGGCAAACCAACTGGAATACGCTACTATGGCAAAATTCTCCGCCTTAGTTGCCAGTAAAGACTTGGATCTGATGATCACGGATCAGCTTAATATTGACCATTACATGACGTTAGATGCATTTATAGATTTGAAACAGCTTCTTCCGGATGAACTTTGGCAGCGAATTGAAGACTCTGTTTATTATGGAGTAAATTCTAACGGCCAGCAGGTTCCCTGCGCCATTGACCTAAATGATACTTTTTTCCCGGAAGAAACCGGGGTGGAGATAACTCCTTGCTATGTAGGTGTTATTTCCAATTCTGTCCGTACCGATACTGTAATATCCTGGTTCCGCTTTGTGCTGGGAGAGCCGTAAAGCCACATTTTACTGCCAGGAGCCGGGAAGGCAGATTTTCTTCCCAGATCCTGGCATACAAAGGGTTTGTGAAATTTTCCAGATAATATTGGATCACCCCTTCCACTGCCTCTTTCCCATATCCCTTACGGCGAAAATCAGGGTGTATCCCGTAACCAATCTCCATGGCTTCCGGTTCCGGCAAATCCTCTTTTTTGGGATTCCAGATACCGCAGGCTCCTGTCGGCAGGTTGCTTTCTTTCTCTATTACAGCCCATATCCCATACTCATAAAAAGGATACTGGTTCTTGATATATGCCTGGAATCCCTCATAGCCTGAAAAATGTTCTTTTGTCCAATCATCTAAAAATCCCCAGTCTTCCGGTATCAGCTCTCGGATCAGCAGGCGTTTCGTTTCTGTGATATTCCATGGAAGTCCTGCCTGACGCCGGATAATCCGCTCTAAGTATTCTTCTGAAAGCAAAGTGTTCCGTTCTGCCAAATAGGGAACTCCTGAGGGCGCTGCCTGCAGGTTTTCCTCATCATATAAGCCAAGAACCGCTTTTTTGGCTGCTTTTGCTTCCAGAAGAACCTTTTCTTCATCTGATACTATAACAGAGCGCAGAATTCCTTCTACCATTATATCGTATACTTGTTCCACAATTTCTGCCTCTTCTTCCCGCTGAAGCCTGTTTCAAACCTCTAAATGATGGGTTTCCATTTTAACTATTTTGCCGCGCCCTATTCATTCAAGCTGTTTGGAAAAAATCAGCATTTTTCCGGTTCCGGGTAAGATTCTCCAAAGGTATCAACTGTCACCTTTGCCAGTTTCTGAGGCTTCATAGGGCGATCGCTGTAGTCTGTACGGACGCCTGCAATCTGATTTACCACATCCATTCCCTCAATTACCTGGCCAAATCCGGCATATGCTCCGTCCAAATGAGGCGCTGCTTCATGCATAATAAAAAACTGGGAACCGGCAGAATCCGGCGACATTGCTCTTGCCATGGAAAGCACACCGGGAGTATGAAGCAGATCATTTTGGAATCCATTCTGCTTAAATTCTCCCTTAATGGAATAGCCTGGACCACCCATGCCTGTACCTTCCGGACATCCGCCCTGAATCATAAATCCTGCAATTACCCGATGAAAAATCAGGCCATCATAAAAACCGCTCTGAACCAGGCTGATGAAATTGCGGACGGTATTCGGTGCAACTTCCGGATACAGTTCAGCTTTTATCACATCTCCATTCTCCATTTCAAATGTAACAACTGGGTTTTTCATCTTGTTTTCTCCTTTATTAGTATTACCCACAGGTATTTTTTCTATCTCATCATATAAAAAACACCTAAGGTTGTCAATGCATTTTTACAGGTAAGAATCAAGGTATGTAAAAAGCCAGGGAAATTGCGCTATTGTTTGCCTATTAACATTACACAGCGTATGAAAAAAAGGCTCTGCAATTTATTGCAAATCACGATTGAACAATTAATGGTTCAAATTGAATTCCATTATAAACTTTTCATATTAATCCAAGTTCCTTCGTCTATATCTGTGGCATGAATGCAGTCTTTATAAATATGATTGGCATTTTCATAAATTTCTCCATATTCTCCAGCATCACCATGGGTCGTATAATAGATTTCCTTCATAAAATTAAGGGATGATGTGATACTGTATATATAATCTGAATATCGTGAAGCAGAAAAATTCACTAAAACATCTCCATTCTTTCTGCTTGCTCCAAATCCTACATACATGTCTTCATTTACTAATGTATCGCATAGAACAAGTGCCCCATTAGCAACCGTATATAATTCAGCCTTCATATAACTGCTGCTTTTGCTCCCGGTTCGTCGAGTTTCAAAAAGAAGCAAATCCAGAATACCATCCTTGTTAAAATCCTCAATCAGATAATTTGCCTCATAATAATCACTGCTGCCAAAAAGCGTGTTACACTGATTTAACTTCTGCTGATAAATTGCCTTTACCTGTTCCTGGCTCAATGCTTCCTGAACATATGCACCATCACCGCCTACATACTTTCCGTCTGGTGTTGTGGCATTTATTAGCATAACTCCATTGCTGCCAAAATAATAATTCTTTCCGCCAATCGTCTTCCATGTGTTCAAAATCATATGCCCGTTTTCATAGTAATAGGTATTTCCATCCTTCTGAACCCAACCATTTTCCCTGTTCTGGCTTCCATTATTTGAAATTTTTGCCCCATTCTCATCCACAACTGAACCATCCAGCGTAGTAGTATTTACATACATTGCTCCATAAGGAATATTTCCGTTTAACGAATAACGCCACTTTTCTTCTTCATTGCCAAAATAATAATTCCCCGTATTCCTTACAGGCTGGAAAAAATATTCTTTCCCATCAATCGTCTGCCAGCCGTCCATCATTTTCCCATCTGCCGGGTTTAAGTAATACCAGTACCCATCCTCGCTATCATGATGCCAGCCTGTTTTCATCGCTTTGTCCGATTCATTGAAGTAATACCAGTTCTTACCTGCATCAATAAACCAGCCGGAATACCGCTCTCCCTGCGGATCAGTCAGGTAATTTACCCCGCCTACATT
>JAAWIS010000169.1 GCA_022796475.1 Lachnospiraceae bacterium
GGAGCAATGGATTTCTGAAAATCAGAAACAGGCAGAAAAATTAAAAAATGAAGCGCAGCAGGCAGGAAATAAATATGACAGCGAAGCTCCGCAGCTTTACCCCCGCCACAGCCACAGATAAGCCGCAGGACAGCCCGAAAGAGGAACAGGCGGTAAATGATACCCCTGAACAGGAAACCCCACAGGAAGCCCCTGAAACGGCGGCAAAGCAGCAGCCGGAAAAGGAAGCTGGAACATGGACACCGGGCGGCGGTGAAACGGATGATTCTATCCCGGCAAAAGAAACCCCCGTTGAAGGTGCAATGAATCCACCAGAAGCCCCGGCAGAGGAAGAAAAGCCCCGCCGTAAGCGTAAAGCGAGAGAGTAAAGAAAGGACAGGTGCAGAACATGAACAATCCGTTTGGTATTCCTGATGAACTGATGAACGCCGTTATTTCGGCGGTGGTTAAACAGCAGCAGGAAGTGAAGAAGGGTTATAAACCGGAAAACCCGTTCAAGGTTGATTTGAGCGATCCGGGCGATATGGCAAAGAAATCCGCTTCTATGGCAAAGCAGCTTTATGATGCCTATGTGGAAGTCGGGTTCACACAGGAACAGGCTTTTGAATTGGTTAAGGGAATCTTGACCGCAAAGAAAAACTAAAAACAGAAAGGTTAAAAGGTGAAAGATTATGGCTAACATTTGGGATGAATTCGATAAAGCGATTGACACGGAAGGGCTTACAAAGGATGTTGAGGAAGCAGCCGAAAACGGCGGGCGGCGTGAAGTTCCACATGATACCTATGAGGTCGCAATTACAAAGCTGGAGCTTGTCAAGAGCAAGAAGGGCGATCCTATGGTTACTTGCTGGATGAAGATCGTGGAAGGCGAGTATAAGAACAGCCTGATCTTTATGAATCAGGTGGTAACACAGGGCTTCCAGCTTCACATTGCGAATGAGTTTATGCGGGCGTTGGTTGCGGAAATGACTGAACCGATTGATGTTCAGTTCAAGACCTATAAGCAGTACGGTAATATGATTATGGATATTGCGGAAGCCATTGACAACAACTTTGAATACAAAGTGCGTTACTACGACAACAAGGGTTATAACGCCTTTGCTATTGAAGAAGTTTATCCGCTGGAAAATTAAACGCAGAGCCACGGGGCAGCAATGCCCCGGTAATGCGGGGGAACGGTGGCAACCCCGTTCAAAATACAGAAAGAAGTGAAGCAGGTGCTTTTCTATGATTTTGAGGTTTTCGCCTATGATTGGCTTGTGGTGGTTATGGATATGACCGCAAAGAAAACCCATGTAATAATCAATTCGCCGGAACAGCTTGAAGCCTTATATAAGGCGAATATGAAAGAAATATGGTGTGGTTTTAATAGCCGCCATTACGATCAGTACATTTTGAAAGCTATCCTTTGCGGGTTCGATCCTAAAAAGGTAAATGATTATATCATTGTGAAGGGAAACCCCGGATGGAAGTTCAGCAGCCTTTTCAGGAATTTCCCCCTTTGGAATTATGATGTGATGCTTGGTACTGATGTAGGCTTGAAGTCCTTTGAAGGGTTCATGGGGAACAACATAAAAGAAACTTCTGTTCCATTCAACATTGACCGCAAATTGACGGAAGAAGAAATTGCTGAAACCGTGAAATATTGCAAGCATGATGTTGAACAGACAATACAAGTTTTCCTGAAACGAACAGAAGAATTTAATACCATGATGTACTTCATTAAACACTTCGGTTTAAGCATGGATTCCATATCAAAGACGAAAGCCCAACTTGCCGCTGAAATTTTGGGTGGTAACAGGAAGGGGGCAGATTTCAATGATGAATTCAGCTTCCCAATACTTGATTGCTTGGAACTGAAAAAGTACCGCCACATTGCGGATTGGTACGCAAACCCGGCAAACCACGATTACACCAAAAAGCAGGATAAACAGATTGTGGCGGGGGTTGAACATACCTTCGCATGGGGCGGCGGTCACGGGGCAAGACTGAAATATTCTTCTTCCGGGGTGTTCCTGATTATTGATGTGACCGCATACTATCCTTCCCTTCAAAAGAAATATCACTTTGGGTATAGGGTGATGGATCACCCTGAAAACTTTGAGTTTATACACGATAGCAATATTGAGTTCAAACGGAAAGGCGACAAGAAAGCCCGCCAACCATTCAAAATTATGGATAACGCCATTTCCGGGCAGATGAAACAGAAATCTTCTGCATTGTACGATCCTATGAGCAACAACAGTATTTGTATAAACGGGCAGTTGCTTTTGCTGGATTTGGTTGAACACATTGAACCATACTGTGAACTTATCCAAAACAACACTGACGGTATCATTGTAAAGCTGAAAGACTACGAACACGATTTTGATATTTTGGATGATATTGTGTATGAGTGGGAGCAGCGAACCGGAATGAAAATGGATTTCGATACCTTCATAGGCACGATATACCAAAAGGATGTGAACAATTATTTGCTGATTGATAGGCAAACCGGAGCAGTAAAAGCAAAAGGCGGCTATGTGATGAAGCTGAATGATTTAAGCTATGATTTGCCGATTATCAACAAAGCGTTGGTTGAGTACATGATAAAAGGTATTCCGGTTGAACAAACAGTTTTAGAATGTCAAGATTTGCGGGAATTCCAGCTTGTTTCAAGGATAAGCAGCAAATACACACACATTCTTTACGGTGAAACGCCTATTAAAGAAAAGTGTATCAGGGTATTTGCTTCAAAGAACCCTTCCGATCCGGGCGTGAAAAAGGTTCATGCCACAAGGAAAACAGCCGCAAAACTGACAAATTCCCCGGCACATTGTTTTATTTTCAATGATGATGTGAAGGGTGTTTCCGTACCTGATAAATTGGATCGGCAATGGTACATTGATTTTGCAAATAAAAGATTAGCAGATTTCGGGGTGATGTAATGAATGATTTATATATTGAGTGGGAAACAGGACACATGAATATTCACATGGATTTGTTTTTCCCTTGCGGTATTCAACGATTCAAGAAATTGCTAAAAATCGTTGAATTGGATTGGCAGCATGAAAAAGAACTGAAAGAAAAATTGAAAGTTCATTTTCAAAATAGAATTTCCGCATTGGTGGATTTATGGAAAGAAAACAGTCGCAAATATTATGATTTCAAACAAAAAGCGGCTGACACAACCAGCTTGATTGAAAGTCGGAAGCACCCTAACGGGCTTCCTGTTTCAAAGGATGAATTGAAACGGGCAAAGGCTGACCTGAAAGAATACACGGCAGCATATAAAAAAGCCCTTGCGGATGCAAAGAGAAACAAACGGTTCAAGGAACAGTTTGAAAAATATTTAGAATCATTATAAAGGTGGTGATTGAAATTGTTCTTCAAAGGTTTTGTTGAAACAAAGAATAAAAAGTGCATAGAGAAATTCAAGGGCAGAACAGATTTCAAAACCTTTGAACAGGTTCAGTCATTGCCGGAATACGCTGGAATTTTGGCAACGGAAACTATTCT
>JAAWIS010000039.1 GCA_022796475.1 Lachnospiraceae bacterium
CTGCGGTACAGAGTTGGACTGTGCCAGCATGGACTGAGATGCCTGCAGAAGAATGTTGTTCTTCGTGAATGCAGTGATCTCGTCTGCCATATCGGTATCACGGATACGGCTCTCAGCAGCAGTAATGTTCTCAGAAGTTACCTTCAAGTTGTTGATGGTATGCTCCAGACGGTTCTGAGCAGCACCGAGGTGAGCACGGTAGTTGGAAACGATATTGATAGCATTGTTAATAGTCTGGATAGCTGCATTACCAGATGCCAGAGAGCTAACATTCAGGCCATTAATGCCGATACCAGTAGAAGTTAAGTTCTGTCTACGAACAACAATAGTCTCCTGCTTGCTGGGACCAATCTGGAAGGTCATCTTCTGACCGCTCTCCAAATCAGCAGCAGCTACACTGTTGATATCTGCTCCATCATTAAACTCTACGTTACCAGTAGTAGTATTCATGGTTGCAGTAAGAGCTGTATCATTTCCTTCCAATGGCTTAATACCGTTGAAGTCAGTGTAGTTAGCGATACGGTTGATTTCTGCAAGCAGTTCGTCAACCTCCAACTGAAGGTTAGCTCTTGCTACAGAGTTGTAGGTACCGTTAGCAGACTGGCTTGCCAGGGTGGTAAGACGCTGCAACATGGAATGAGTTTCGGTTAAAGCACCTTCTGCTGTCTGAATCAAACCTACAGCATCCTGTGCGTTCTTGGTAGCCTGGTTTAAACCATTGATCTGAGATCTCATGCTCTCGGAAATAGCAAGACCTGCAGCGTCATCGCCTGCACGATTGATTCTGTAACCGGAAGACAGCTTCTCTAAGTTCTTGTTCAAACCACTCTGGTTAATACCTAAATTTCTATAAGAGTTAATCGCCGCTATGTTATGTTGAATTACCATAAAATATCCTCCTATTGATAAATTTACTCTGGGAACCTCCCTGTCCCCAGCTCCTTCCCGGAGAGGGCCCTACCCCGGAAAAGCCTGTAAAGTTATATGTTAATTTACCTTACATTCTTAATTATCGTCATGATTTCGTAAAACTTAAGGCTTTTTTTCACTTTTTTCCCACGGTTTTCCTATCTTACTGGAGCAGGTTCATAATTAATTCCGGAAGGGAATTTGCCCTGGCCGCCATCTGGGTAGCAGACTGGAAGGTAATATTATCCTTCGTATAAAGAGTAAACTCTTCTGCCATATCGGTATCCCGGATCCGGCTTTCCGCTGTTATCATATTTTCATTAGTAACCGTTAAATTGTTGTGGGTGTGCTCTAAATGGTTCTGGTTTGCACCGAAGTTAGCACGGATATCTGCCACTGCCTCAATCGCTTCATCAATTGATGGAATGGAATCATTTGCAGCGGAAATGGAAGTAAGATCCACCTGATCCAGGCGAAGCCCCTTGTCGCTTACAGAATAGGTCTTTACCTTTAAAATTTCCTCTTCAGAACAGCCTACCTGAAGCTGGATATCGCCTACCTGCCAGGGAATGGGCGCACCTTCCTCCGGCGCTTCTGTTCCAAATAAGGGAATCTCGTCAAAATTTGCAGTTTCGCCGATGCGGTTGATCTCGTCAATCAACTGCTGGCGCTCAAAATCCAGGTTCGCCCTGGCTGCCGTGGTATAGGTGCCGTTAGCGGACTGAACCGCCAGAGTCTTCATCCTGCTTAACATAGAATGAACTTCTGCCAAGGCGCCGTCGCCTGTCTGAGTTAAGCTGATACCATCGTTTACGTTGCGCAGCGCCTGCTTGATTCCTGTAATCTGGGAACGCATCAGCTCGGAAATGGTTAATCCTGCTGCGTCGTCGCCTGCACGGTTAATCCGGTAGCCGGAGGAAAGCTTCTCCAAAGACTTCTTCATTCTGCTTTCAGATATTCCTTTATTTCTGGCACTGTTAATGCCGGCTATGTTATTTTGAATAATCAAATCTGTCAACCACCTTCCATTATCATGGTTTGGCCCCGGGCTTTTTCACTGCCTGAAAAACAGCCTGGCCCTGACACAAAACTTTGTAATTGCTTCTGTATATATTATCGGCAGGATTATCTGATGGATAAGAGCAGGTATAAAAAAAATGAAGATACACCAAATAAACTGTAGAAGTAAGCATACAGCGCCCTGCGGCATACTGCTGACAGCAGGATGTTGTCTTCTGCAGGCAGGCCCTTTCAAATAAAAAGCACCTCCGAAGAGATGCGCGGTTATCGTCTTGTATCCTATTTTATTTATATCGTATTACGGATGATTTCCCGTTTCATAACACCACCTGGCAATATCGGAGATTAATTCTGCCGGAAGCGCCTCACTGTATGGAATCTGTATGGTTCCCTTGCTGGTTTTGTATCCTTTCAGGCGTTCAGAAAATTCCCGGACAGCCTCTGGCCCCGGATACAGTCCCACATGATTTTTAAATCCGGCAAAATGGATGATATTATGCTTCTTCCAATAAGTCGGCATACCCCATGAGATCCGTTCCTCTGCTTCCGGAAGCGCCCTGCGCAGCACATCCCTTACTTCTTTCAGATACTGCCCTGCTCCTTCCGGCTGCAGCCGGATATATTCGTCAATGGTTTCCGGCGCTTTCCCGCAGTAATGACTCTGTTCCTTTTTCTTAAAAATACGCCCGCATTTTGGACATGTCCACATAGTTTGCACCTCTTTTATTCACGTTCCCTAACCATCACCAGGACCTTGTCGCCTGGCCCTTTTCCTATCCGGGAACGGATATCTTTGCGCACGCCTATTATATAGCATACGCTCCCGTCGTCGTTCTTCACACCCATATTTACAATGCTGCCATCATATGGTTCCCTGTCAAACCGGACGTGAACGTTCACCCGGCCCTTTCCAAACTCTTTTCTAATATCATAGGGAAACATAACATAGGCACCGCCTGTCTTCCCGGCATCATAAATCAAAGATTCATATTCATACACTTTTCTGTTCACTGTCTGTCCTCCATCCAATCGGTTTCCTGCTGTATGCCGCAAAATCCTGCTTTCTCACACAGTCAGACATAGTATGGCCATTATTGTTCCGGTCATTCGCTGGGAGCCATGCCTGGAAGCTGACAGGACAGCGCCCCGTACACATCAAGCATTCCGCCGGAAGCTACTTTCCCGTTAAGACTTTCCAGCTTTTTTGCGGAAACAAGCAGCCCTTGCCTTACCTGGGCCAGACTCAGATCACTTCTGCAGGAAAAAACGAAAGCTGCAGCGCCTGACACCATAGGCGCTGCCATAGAAGTTCCTGTCATATAACCGTAGCCGTGATTCGCCGTTGTACTTAAAATATAGGAACCGGGGGCCGCAATATCTACATTTTGGGCGCCGTAATTGGATGTAGGGTGAAGGGTTCCGTCAAACATTAAATTCGCAACGGAAATAATATTTTCGTTGGAAAAGGCTGCCGGATAAATAGGGGTACGGTCGATATCAAGCCCATGGCCAAATGCATCCCCGTTCCCTGCCGATATAACAAACAGCATATTAGAATTTTGAATCAGCTCTGCTAACTGGGGATCGTAAATATCAGCTCCAAAGCTTAAGTTGCAAATAGAAGCCCCGTTTGCCTCGGCGTAGCGGATAGCCTCAATTACTTCTGAGGAATCACCTGTCCCGTCTGCCCCAAGGGCTTTCAATACCATGACTTTTACGTAATTGCTGTCTGCAATTCCAGTAATCCCTTTTTGGTCCCAGTTCCCTATTATCGTACCGGCAGCATGGGTTCCGTGATTATCTGCTTCCCCCTCATAGATTTGACTGCTTCCGCTGCAGAAATTCCACCCATACACATCATCTGCATAACCATTTTGATCATTGTCAATCCCGTCGCCGGGAATTTCATCCGTATTAATCCAAATCCCGTTTTGGAGATCCGGGTGGGAGATATCAACGCCTGTATCAACCAGGGCAACAATCACTGGCTGCTTTTGAGGAAACTGGCCGTAAAGATTCCAGGCTGCTTCCGAATGGATATCGGTTCCTTCCAGCCCTATTGTTACCTTTTGAACGCCAAAGCTTGGATCGGTTTCATTATCAAAGCCAGATCCAGACATTAAAATACTTTTGCCAGAGCCTTCTGCCAGTTTTATCCTTCCGGTGTTTTTTAACGCCCACTGGTGTTCGTACAAAGATCCCTCTGCCCCTGTCAAATCCAGACTGACCACCGTACTAAAGGCCCGATATTCATTCACAGGCCCTCCAAAAACAGCCTTTATAACGCCAGCTAACAGCAGAAAACCTGCCGTCAGTCCCAATTGTTTTCCCAATCCTTTTCCCACGAATCCAACCTCCTGAATCCATCTATACTTCCTGCTTCTGTCTGCATAATTAAAATGCTGTTACATCATCGCCAGAGCGTCGATATTCAGCAGCAGAGTGAGGGGCATATCACAACGTCACCGCGCTCCCGCTCCGGAAAAACCTCGCCAAGGGCCGGCGATTTTTCAGGGGTTCCTTTTGTGATATGCCCCTCACTCTGCGGATCCTTTGCACCCTGAAATACGATACCTTCGCTGGTAACAGCAAAATTTAAAAAAGAGCCAAATAGTAATAAGGCAGAAATAATTTCCCGATCAGCCCTGCTGCCTTTACATACTGGCCAACATCCACAAATACCGGGCAGAAAATTAAGCTTCCCAAAAGAAAAAATGGAATCAGGCAGCAAAGCAGCTCTTCCCGGACTGTGATTCTTTTGACTGCCATGGAAAACAGAGCTACAGCACCAGCGTAAGCCAAAAGCAGCAAAAGTTCCCGAAGCCAGAATCCCATTTCCCCGGATACCCAAAGTGTGACCATACCGGAAGCTGCACCTAGCACCACAGGCGCCGCCAAACTGGCAAATCGGCAAAGCCCTCTCTCCACAGCAGGCAGCATAACGAACAGCCCTCTTTTCTCATCCTGCCCCAAAGTTACCCCGCCGTAAAGACCAGTGATAAACAAAAAAACTGCTATAAAACCCCGAACCGGAAAAATAGTCGCCTTTTCCTTATTTTCCCTGTCAGGCGTTTCTTCTTTGTTATCTTCCTCCAATGAATTTAAAAGGCCTTTTTCTTTGTATTGACTGTCTTCATATACAAAACGGAATGTACTGCCGTTTTGTAAAAAGCTGTCATAGAGGGCTTCTGCTTCCAAATAACCATTTCCATAACCAGACCCAGCTTCTTCTTTTGCCCCAGGCAGCATATCTTCCATATAATTCAAAAATAAAGTTTTGTCATACTCTTCTATCATCAGGGAAAACAGAGTTTCTGTAGACAGCAGCCCTGCAACCGTAGAGGGGGCTTCATAAAGACCGATTATACCTTTCAGCTTTCTTTTCTCCAGTTTTTCTTCCAATCCCTCATAAATCACATAGCCACATTCAGCTTTCCTTGCGGCTACTTCATTTTTCAGCTCTTCCATGCTGGAAACGGGATAAAAAGAAAACATTCCTTCTAAAGCATCTTTGTAAGCGGCCAGCTTTTTTACCAGCATTTGATCCAGGCTGTCTGGATCAGAAGATTCTGCATAAACTGCAATTAAAATCCCCTCCTGAGCCTTGCTTTCTTCCTTTTGAAACAAACAGGCACTAACAGGAAATAAAAGCAAAAGAATCAGAAACCCAGGCCGTTTCAAATACCGTTTCCATGATAATAAAAACCATAAAACAGGTTTCACCGTTTCCTCACCCCCGCTGCCAGCGTAAAAAACACGCTGCTGTACAAAATGGCTCCCAGCCATACCTTCCATTTTAACTGCCCTAAAACTGCCATTTTCCCACATTCCAGCATAAGCGAAACCGGAAGCCACGGCGCTGCCCTTTTGATTCCCTCCGGCAGGAAAACAAGGGGAACCATGCCGCCTGAAAGAAATAAAAGCACCATAGAGGCCGCTGATAAGAGCAGCACTCCCCCCATTAATGTTCCGGTACATTCAAAGAAAAAAAGAGCCATGGAAGCCGCCAGCAAACACATAACAATGCAGCAGGCCAGAGCCGTCCAGGAAACCTTTAAATATCCGAGTCCTGCAAAAACGCCGCCAAACACAAGGCCAGCAGCCAAAAGAAGAAAACCAAGGCAAAGCATTCTTACAAATGTAATCCATACCGGACCGATTCCTAACAGCCAAAGCTTTTGAGCCAGTACTTTGCTTTCCCCTGCCAGATAGCCGGATGCAGGAATTACCTCCAGCAGAAGAAACAGCACAAACCCACTGATCCCATAGAACGCGAAGGGACCAACTTCTCCGGAAGCACTGACTTGTTCCCGCTTAAAGCAGTGAATCCTTGGCAGAGAATAGGCCATATAAATTTGGTTCAGATCTGCTTCCAGTTCCGGGATCCTTTCTTCCAGTCCTTCTTGGCGAAGCAGTTGATCTCCTGCATAAATCCCTGCCTGAGCAGCGCTTAAGGTTCTGGCGCCTGCCATGGTAAGTTCCTTAAATACAGCGCTTTCCAGTCCTTTCTGAGGCAGAAAAACGGACACAGGGGGATTGGATCCATCCATTATCCCCTGTACCATTTTCTCAGGCACTGTCATAACTCCAAGAATTTCCCGCTTTTCCAGGGCCTGTTTTGCTTCTTCCTCTTCCATATATATAAAATCACAAAGGCTGTCCACACTGTCTAAGGACCCCAGCATCCGTACTGCCATTTCTGCCATGGTATCTTCCTTAGGCAGCACCACGCCTATGGAAATGCGCCCTAAAGCTTCTTCCCCCTGCAAAATTGTTCCGGCAGCATAGGCGATTACCCCCAGCATAAGCATCAGCACAGCCGCTCCGGCTGCTACGTAAGGCATACGTTTCCATGCCCGCTTAAATTCTAATGTTAAAAAAAGAAACTGTGCTTTCATTTAATAGAAATCCTCAAACAGCGGCTCTGCCTTCTGCATCATTTCATCGGCTGCTTCCATCCATTCCTTTTCCGAAGCTTCCAGCACATCGAATATCTGGCCGGAAGGTTCTTTGATGGTATCCTCCAGAGGCTTTAAATAAATTTCCCCATCCAGTGCCATATACTGCCCATTTATGGTACTGTCGATTCGAAGCTCATCGATTTCCATATGAATGGATTTCCCCTTTTCCAGCTCATCAATGGTTCCATCCAGTGAAAGTGAAAGGATTTTAAGCCGCTGAGCCCGGATATCCAACTGTGCCTCCAGTTCTCCATTTTCCATTTCATAACTCATTTTATAGTCGCCGCCTGCAGACTCTCCCGAAAGGGTTACATCTACAGAAATTTCATCCGTTACTGTCTTTTTGTCAAACGTACCCTGCCGATCCACGTCAATCGTAATCCGCTCCCCATCTGCCGAAAGCTCTAAAACTGCCTCTAAATTCTGCAGCGGGTAATCCCCGCCTTTTAATTGAACCTCAAATTCCACTTCTGCTTCTTCTCCGTCTGCATAAATACTGGTGGTTCCTGAAAAAGCTGCCAGGTTCCCCTTTTTATCCAGATAAACTATCATTTCCACATCTTCCAGGGAATCATCCAAAACTTTGATCAGTTGGTCTGTCTGTTTCCTTGCATTGGCATACACATCATTAACCGCAGTTTTAGGAGAATTCAAAGGAATTTCATTGCCTAAAATCTGGTTCAGCCTGGCCGCCCATTCTAAGGCTGTTAAGAAATCCTCCTCCAAAACCTCGTCCTCCAAAAAGAAGTCGGAAGACTCTTCCAGAAAATCAATCATAGCCTCTTTGCTGATGACGGTATGGTATCCCTGGCATTTCACTTCTTTTTTACGAATTGTAAATGGTTTCTTTTCGCCTTTTTCCACAGTCAAAGCTTCCTTAAACTTTGCTTTTGCCTTGCAGCCTTCCTGATAGCGGGCAAATAATTTTTCCATGTTAAAAGGACGGTTTTCCGTATCAGAAGCGGCTTCCAGGGTTTCGTCTACAAAATCCGCCAGACTATCTGCATCGATACCAGAATCAAGAAGCATCTCACTTATAACTGGCGAATCTTTCAGACGGTTTCCCAAACCATCCCCTAAATCCAGCATAAATGCATAGGACGAAAGCTGAGGTGCAGCAGCCATAAAACGCTTATCTCCATAATAGAGCTGGATTTCTGCCAAATCCATCCCTCCGTAACTCACGCCAATGTCTGCTGCCCTGGAATCAGAAGGTCTGTTTTTCGTATCGATCCGAATCCCGCTCCCTATCAATTCTGTGGTGCCGTATATTGTGCTTTCATTTAAAGACAATTCCAGCCCCTGTTCCACATCCTGATTCTTCGCCATCTCCTTTAACTGGGACAGGCCAAAAATCTCTTCACTGGGAAAGCCTTTTTTATCCTTTGGAAACGCCTGTTCAAATGCGGCGATTACTTTTTCCTTGGGACTTTTGGCATTCAGCATAAAAGCGCCGGCTGCCACGCCGCAAATAACCACAGTCAAAGCTGCTCCGCCAACAGCAATCCACTTCCCAATTCTCTTTTTCTTTCCGCCTTCCGGCATAGAAGAATTTATTTGAGGGATCTGATAATACGGCACAGCATCCGGGCCGCTGCCGCCAGTTCCACCCGTTCCACTTCCAATCTGGTTTCCACAGTTCGAGCAAAATCTGGAATCCTCTGGAAGCTGCTCATTACAAAATGGACAGTTCATACTCATTTTCCTCCTTATTTTGTGGCTGATTAAATTTCCTCCTTTTTCCATTCTGACTGTATCATTTGATATCTTCCGGCCATTTCATGCTCCTGACAGTTTCATAAATAGCTGCGATACCAATCTGTCAAAAGAGATACCTGACACCCGGCAAAGGAATCAGTCAGGAATGAAACAAAGCAATCAGTGACGAAACCGTCTGACCGGGCAAAGCCTTATGAAGGATCCCATCCTTCAGTACATAGATCCGGCTGCATAAAGACAATTCCTCCGGTTCATGAGAAGTCAAAATCACCGTTCCCCCCTGAGCAAGATATCCTTTTACATATTGCCGAATCGTTTCCTTGCACTCTAAATCCAAGGCTGCTCCCGGCTCATCCATAATCAGGTACGGCGCATGGCCAGAGAGAGCACAGGCCAGGCTCAGACGCTTTTTCATACCTCCAGACAAATGACTTACCGTCATTTTTTCCATAGGCTTAATTCCCAGCATAGCTGCAGGACCCTGTTCCAAATCCTGGCGCATCCGGTTTCTGTTTCCCTTATACCATAAGGACAGATTATCCTTTACCGTTAACTCGGGAATTAAAGGATTTTCCTGAGGAACATAGGCAATCCGGTCATAAATTTCCTTTCGCCTGGAAAACAGTTCCACCCCATCTGCTTCCAGCCTTCCCTTATCTGCTTTCTGGGCTCCGGCTAAAATCGATAACAAGGTGGTTTTCCCACATCCGTTGCTGCCTGCAATCCCGATACAGCTTCCTGGCTCTGCTTCAAAGCTAACTCCTTTTAATATGGTACGCCTGTGATATGATTTGCAAATGTCAATTGCCTTTAGCATTCTTACTCTCCTTTTGGTCTGCCAGACCTGAAACCAGACCATTCCCCTTCTTTCTGACGCTTCTGCCTGTTCCATGTCAGAACATTCCTGCTTCCAGCTCAGCAGCCAGGTTCTGATATTTTGCTTCCCTGGCAGCTTCCAAGACAAACTTGTGATTTTCCGGAATCTGCAGGCGGTACAGATTTTTTAAAAATGCCAGTACCTGGGAAGGCGATGTATTGGCTTCATCTTTTTTAAAAGCCATCAGAAGCGTCTTTAAGGTTTCCTTCCGCCAGGGATCCGCTTTTAAAATCGTTACACTGCAGCTTACACATTGCTGAAGGTTTCCCAATTCATACAGGCAGAAATCAAAAAGCTCCCAGGCCCCAATGAGATCGTGGGACAGAAGAGCTGAAATGGCGCCGCTTCCGTACTGTTCCATCTGCCCTATGGCTCTCTGCAGGTGGTGGGCCCCCTTTTCAAACTGTTTCCTCTCCACATACTTTTTTCCCATGATATAGTCGAAATCACCTTCTTTAGGGAACCGCCGAATCCCTTCCTCATACACCTTTATAGCCGCCTTTTCATCAGAAGCATCCATGTAAATCAGCAGAAGGTGTTTAAAAATCAATGCTCCCTGGATCGAATCTTCACTTATGGTTTTTGGCATAAAAGAAACCGCCTGCTGATACCATTTTGCTGCTTCTTCTAACTTTTTCTGCTGGAAATAAGAATCTCCCAAATAAGACATCAGATTATAATCTCCCGGATGATCCTCCAGTTCTTTTTTAATCAGATAAAGATTTCGTTCGGCTTTCTTTTTTTCTTCCATCTCAGAGGGCGTATATCCGGTATGGTATACTGCAATCTCCCTGCTTACATCTTTACAGAAAAAACTTCCGTTTTTTTCATACAGTTTTTCATGGATTCTTCCCTGGTAGCAAATACTGTTCCGGTTTCGAAAAATCCGAACCTGAGTCCCGGAAAGAGCAATGCCAACAGTTCCGTCTGCTTTTCTGCTTTTATGCCATTTTAGTTTCTCTTTCTCTCCTTCTGACTTATCCTGCAAAATATCTTCACTTCCATCCACCTGGATCCAACTGGTCAATAAGCCCTGATACCGGCTGTTTTGAAGGGTTTCCAGACAGCGGACTAATTTTTTCGTATCTTCCGGCTGAAGATATTCGTCTGCATCTAAAAAAGCAATCCAGTCGCCTTTTGCCTGCTGGATCGCGTAATTTTTTGCAGCCGCAAAGTCGTCAACCCAAGAAAAATGATACACCTTTGCCCCCATCCCGGCAGCAATCTCCACAGTCCGATCTTTGCTTCCTGTATCCACTACAATTTGTTCCCACATAATATCCCGGCCCCAGGATAAGGCGCGGCGGATATTTTTTTCTTCGTCTTTTACAATCATACACTGGGAAATTTTAATTTTCTTATCCATTTTTTACCTGTTCCGTTTATTCATCAATGATTTGCTGTTTGTCAGCATATTCATCTGTACCCCACTTGTATCCTTACAAGGTACTTCGGTTCACTTCTTTTAAACGCTCTTTTGCCGGTCCATAGCCTTCTTTTGCTGCCTGCTTATAGTATTTCACAGCCAGATCATTCTGGCCGGAAACTTCATACCAAGCACCCAGGTTATAGGCAGCCTTAAAAGAGCCGGTTCCTACCACACCGCCAAGCTCCGGCCGCTCCCCTGATTTTAAGCACCTTAAATAGCAGGCTTCAATATTGGGCAGCAGTTCAATGTAGCGCTGTACATCGGATAAAACCCGCTTCATATAAAAAAGGCCGCACACAAAACTAAAGTCCGACCAATTTCCTAACATTTGTTCTTCCTGCTTTACAATTTCTGAGGCTTCATCGAGATACTGGCTGGTTCCCAAGTCCAGCAAGGTATACAGATACAGCACCAGGCCTCTTGGACGATATGCATCTTTTTTCCCTGTTATCTGATAAAATTTTCGAAAATGAGGAAGACTTTCTTTTAACTGCTTTAAATTCCTGAGAGTTGATGCAAGCTGGAACTGGTAATATCCATCCTCTGGATGTTCTGCTGCTGCCTGCTTGAGATAGGGAAGATTCCGCTCTCCCTTATCGGTTACCAGATAACCGTCATGGTCAGCTTCCAGAGGAACCGGATAGCAGGGAAGATCTCCTTCTGGCTGTTCATGAATCCGGCCCTCATAACGGACGCCTTTGGGGAGAAGCCTGGGAAGGACAGAAGTGCTGATGCTGATTGTGCCTTCGTCCGGATAGGAGTCATACAGGGTAATTCCCCCAAGCCAGATTCCTTTTCGGCTGCCAAGAATCTTCTCCAGCCTGCCGCGGCTGCTTCCTGGCCTGATATACTCGTCCGCATCCAGAACCAGATTCCAGTCTGCATCCGACTGCAAAAGCGCAAAGTTTCTGGCAGCAGAAAAGTCATTTACCCAGGAAAATTCCTGAACCTCTGCCCCCATTTCCTTTGCTATTTCTATGGTTTTGTCAGAAGAACCGGTATCCACAATCAGGATCTGATCCACCAGTGGTTTTGCTGCTTTTAAACATTTTCTCAGGGAGCGCTCTTCATTTTTTACTATCATCACTAAATTAATCTTCATACTGTTTTCTCCCTGTTCTTTTCATCAAAGGCGCGTTGCACCCAAAACAATTCTTTCTTTCATTCAATCAAAAATGATGCCGGGGTCAAAAGTTTTTTGCCACCTCTGCCGCAAAAGCCAAATGCCCTGGCTCCTGCGGCAGTCACAGCAGTTATGCAAATTTTACAAAACCCGCTTTGCCTGCTTGCTAAGCTTCTCCTTTTGTTTAGCAAAAACGTATTTTCGTACAGCAGCCTCTGCTTCCATAGTTAAATTGGCAAACTGGCAGCCGTAGCTGTATTCCCCTTTGATCAGCGTTCCGATTCGCAGAACCCTTGCTTCCAGTTCATACACATCTCCGGAAAAACGGTAGCGGAAAGTAAAATGTTCATTTTTCTTTAGTACTTGGGGGGTGACCAAAAACAATCCGCCAGCGCTGATATTTTCAATCGTCCCTGAAAAATAAGTACCTTTCACCGTGTTAAATTCTGCTCTTAAACTCACCCGCACCCGCAAATCTTTCTGCCTTTGAAAGGTATCCTGCACATTTAAAATCGTACAAGAAGCCATCCATGGTTCTTTATTCCTGTTTGGATGACTGCTTTTTTGAATTACTAATTCACAATGGCTGCGGACTACTCCATACTGTCCGTCGTAAAAATCTACAAAAGTTTTGATCCGGATACTTCGCAGTTTTGAATATTGGAAAAACAGCCAAACATGCTTTTCATCTATCATTTCCACCCTGGCCTTTGCTAACGGGCGGTTATCTGTTCCGTATACCAGACAGTTTTCACAGTCTTTTAATGCCATATATGTATCCCCCTTATGCCCTTATCCTTTCTTATTCTTCCAGAAAGATGTTTATACATTAATTGTTCCTACCTCTCTGCTGGCATTCATCATCATCTGCAGACGCAGCATTTCAATTAAGCTGGCATAACTGGCCTTGCTCATAGAAATCGTATCCCCGTCATCGTTTACAGCAGCCCCCAGCATCATTCCAAGGACATCACTTGAGCCAAACCCCGATTGGCCGGAAAGTCCGTACATTCCAAGCTGGCCATATGAAGAACCATACTGGCTTCCGTAAGAACTGCCATATAAGCTGCCCAATTGGCTGTAGGAAGATGTCCCATATAATCCCATCTGCCCGTAATAGCTGCCAAACTGCCCGGAAGAACGATTTGTGGTTACTGTTTTTCTGGAATAAATGGGGCCGCCGCCCATATAGGAAGTAACGATTTTAACATAGTTCTGGGTTTCCTGATAGGGAGGAATACCGCCGTATTTTTGAACGCTGTTAGGGCCGGCATTATAAGCTGCCAGGGCCAAACTCACATCACCGTCAAACCGATCCAGGTTTTCCCTTAAATACTTGGTCCCGCCCATAATGTTTTGACGGGCATCATAAGGATCCGTAACGCCTAAGGAACGGGCAGTGGCAGGCATAAGCTGCATCACGCCGATGGCCCCTGCTTTTGATACTGCATTCGGGTTAAAGTTAGATTCTGCTTTCGCCACTGCCTTAATTAAATTTACTGGAACATGGTAGGTATTGGAAGCCTCTTCAAAAATCGCATCCATACTTTCAGAACCGCTTTGAATTTTATTCTGAAATACGGTCCGAAAGTCCCCATTGACCTTCTGGCCAACCTGTGAATCTTTCCCTTTCTGAAAATTCACACCATTTAAGTCCATTACTGATGTTACCAATCCCATTGCTCTCTACTCCTTTTTCTTTCAAACTATTTCCTTATATAATAACCTGCCGCTCAAACAATCAGTCTGATTTCAAGGGTATCCCTCCTGCTGACTTTCAGTCCAGGCAGTCAGCAAATTAATTTATTCGTTCACTGCCGCGCCATCTGCACCAATGGTTCTTCCATCTAATACGGCGTTCACTGCCATGCTGCCGTCACTGAAAAAATAGTACCAGCGCCCGTTTCCGTCCTGGAACCAGCCTGTATGCATCCGGCCGTCCGGATCCATATAATACCATTTTCCATTCAGTAAAAGCCAGCCCCGATGCATCTTTCCGGATCCGTCAGCATAATACCAGGTGCCTGGGGTTGGCTGAATCCAGCCAACTCCCATGCCTCCGTTTTCATACAAATAGTACCAGCTATCCCCTTCTGGGTTTACCCATCCAGTCTGCATCCGGCCATTCCCGTCCATATAATACCAAAAGCCCTCAATAAACTGCCAGCCTTTGGTCATATTTCCATCTGAACCAAAATAATACCAGTAGCCGGAAATTTTTTTCCATGTATTAATTTCCTTACTTCCATCAGGCAGAATATAGCTGTTTCCTTTTACAGCGCCGCCGTCGCCGGTTTTGCTGCTGTTCTCCTCTTCCCAGTCAATATCCTGGGAGGTAGAGGAAACAAAATTCCCTTCTTTCAGATATTCTTTCTCATCCTTTGTAATGGGGATGGCTTTTACCTCATAATAATAAGTTTTATCGTCATCTGCCATATATTCGCTTAAGTCAACGGAATTTGTTTCCACATTCATCCGCTTTACTACTTTATCATCTCCATATAACACCAGGCTGTACCCCGGCGCATATTCTACGGACTTCCATACCGCTCTGCCGCCATTTTTGCTGCTCCATCCAGCTCTTTCTGTGTCATTTAACACCATTACAGGACGGTAATCCACCTTAACCTGGAGTCTTCCGTCATCTAATGCCTTTGCTGATACAAAGTCTGCGCCAGTCACTTTGCACTGGGTGCGGGTTAATGAAACGGGAAACACTTTCCCTTCGTCGGCCTGAACTGTAATCTCTGTCCTGACTTTCTTGCCTGGCTTCCATTTATCATAATTAGTCCGGTACTGAATATCTCCCAGAGAACAGCCTGCTCCTGCAAGGGTAATTTCCGGATCCGGAATCTCACCTGGCTCTCCATAGGTTGTTTTAAAGGTAATCGTGATGGTTTCAATTACACTGGAATCTGCTGCCTGGCTTTCCATCCTGCTTCCGGTCAAAAGAAGCAGCACTGCCAACATGCAGGCGCAGCTTTTGGCAGTTATCATTCTTAATTGCTTTAAAATTTGTTCGCCCACTTAATTTATCCTCGCCTTCTGCTTATTTTGCCCTCGACATTCGTTTTCACTCTCAGCTTTTACTCTCTCCACACTCCGTCTGCCCCCAGATACATTCCGTCTATCTGGATATTAGCAGCCATTTCTCCTGTTTCCGGATAGAAGTAATACCACAAACCGTCTATCTGACACCAGCCTTCCATAATTTGACCATTGGAATCTGCAAAATAGTCTTTCTCATCTCTTCGGATCCATCCGGTAAACATAGCTCCTTCAAGACCATTTTCCAAGGTATTCATATAGTAGAGCTTTCCGTCCAGCCGCAGCCATCCGGTAAACATGGTTCCATCCTGATTAAAATAGTAGTAATGGGATCCGATTACTCTCCAGCCAGAAACCATAGAACCGGCCGGATGCTGGCCTTCTGCCTCTGTCCGCAGAAAATACCAGTTTTCCCCTACTTTCGTCCAGCCAAGTCCCATCTGACCGTTGGAATGCAGGTAATAGTATTCCCCTCCGATCTGCAGCCATCCGGTAAGCATGGCTCCATTTGCATCGAAATAATACCACAGCCCGTTCAGGTTCAGCCAGCCGTCTTTGAAAACGGTTCCGTTTGGATAACGATAGCCCCAGACATCTCCTTCCTGAAACCATCCTATCTTATCTTGTGTTCCCTTTACTACAGTAGGATCGCTGTTTTGCTTCCCTTTTCCGTCAGAAACGTAACGCTCGGTAATCTGAAGTTCGCCGGATTCCACCCAGTCGCTTTTCTTCCCGTACTTGTTTTGTTCCGCAGTTCCCGGAATGGTCCTGACCCGGAAGGAATAGTCGCCTTCTTCTGTCATATAGGGATAAAAATTATAGGTTCTGGCTGTTGTCTGGGAAACTTTGAAAACGCTTTTCTCATCCCGGTAAAGCTGTACTTCATAAAAACCGGAGTCATTTTCCGGCTTCTCCCATCTGGCTTCCCCTAAATTTTTCTCATTCCAGAAAGCATCTTTGGGAGCATCGTAATCTCCCTTAACCGGCTTTACCCGCAGGGTAACAACTAAAGAATCCCCGTCCCTTCTGGCAGACACAAAGGTGCCGCCGCTGACTTTTATATTAGACTCTTTATAGCTGGCTAAAAAATAATACTCGCTCACGTCGTCTGGTTCTAAAACCACCTTCAGGCTGGGTTCGTCTGCTGTGGCCACAACGGTGGAACTTTTATCCACCCACTCTGCCTCTGTAATGGTAAAATGGGAGCCTTTCTGTTCCACCAGCACGCCTCCCTTCGGCGCATTCCCTGTGCCAATCTGAATCTCCGGAAGACGGCTTCCTGTTTCCAGATTAGACGATACCTTAATACTCACGCTGTTAATGGGTTTTGTGGCCGCTAACAGCTCCAGCGGAGCACACAGCAGAAACATTCCTGCCAAAACCAGCACCGCCCATTTTTTCATCCTCTGAATCATAACTATAACCTCCTGTGTTTGGCCAAATGCGGCTGATATTTGATTTGCTTTCTACACCTCATATCCCGCTTTCCATACTTTTCCGGAGTTTTTTACTGTCATTTTTTACGACCAGCGCTTCTAAGGGTAGCGCTGCCTGGGGTCTGGCTTTCCGGCAAAAAGCCGCCCTCTGTTTCTCCTCCCTCAGCAGTGCCTGCCAGTTCCTGGTCTTCCGCCTCTAAATGTTCTTGTGACAGATTATCGCCTGATAGTCCTTCCTCTGGCTTTTCCGGTACAAATCCCAGAAAATAAATATAAATTTCTACGATCGCCTGGTACAATTCCCGGGGGATCTCAGAACCAAGCTTTAACTGAGTCAAAAGAGTTGCCAGGGAATCATCCTCATAAACCGGAACCCCCGCTTCCAAAGCAGTTTCTGTAATCCGCTCTGCCATATATCCCATACCGGAAGCTACAATAATCGGCGCCCCGTTTTTTTCCGGATTGTATTTTAAGGCTACTGCTTTCTGCCGCATCAGCTCATCAAATTCTGACATTGATTGTCCTCTCCTTTTCCCGTATTTCCGGAAAAACCTCATCCACTCTTCTGTCGCGGACTCTCTCCCGCACCATAAGCTGGCTGTAACGAATTCCGTTTTTCTTTAAAATATCCGCCACCTCTGCCTGAATCCGTTTATCCTGCTTTGCAATCTGAGGCGGAACCAAAAGCTGCATCTTAGATTCCCTGTCCTGCAGGGTCATCAGCATTTCAAACTTCCCAAGGCTTTGGATATCAAACTTCAGAAATACCTTAATGGCCCTGCCGCCTTCTTCCTTATCTTTTTTCGCATCCGGATCAACCCACATTTCCGACATCACATTATTATTTTCATATTGAAAAGGAAGAAGAAAATGAAGAAGCGGCATATAAACGCTTTCATTTAAAAGCATTCCGTTCATAATCGTATAAAACTGCTGCACGTTCTCTAATCCAGCCTGGCCGTTGGCTCCTTTTAAAAGCAGATTGGCAATGCCGTCTGCAAAATCCCTGTTTGGTGTCTGTAGGCCGGCTGTATCTTTCCCATCTTCTCCTGAAAGCCCCTGGCCATTCCCTCCGTTTTCGTCCAGTCTTTGATAAAGGGAATCTTCCATCTCATCCAGCTGCCCTTCCAGTTCCTTAGCGCCTTCCCCAACTTCTGCAAGCCAACTGGAAATTCCGTCTGTAGGCCGCTGTACTTCCCGGGAACCGGAACGTAAAAGCGCCTCTAAACTTGCCTGAGGATCTCCCTTAAACAGCCTGGCAAATGCACGGTTATTAATCAAATTTTCAAAGAGTTTTTCCAAGCCTTTTTTTCCGCCGTTCTGATACCGGACTGCATGAAAAATAAGCAGCATAGCAGCTTCCCGAACCGCACCATAATCATGAGTGCCGGATATGTAGGAAGCAAGAAACGGAATCAGGCGGTTGTTTAAAAGCGCTGTATTCTGCTGGGTATCCCCATTGGCTGCCTGCCAATCCATGGCATTTGCCAAATCCTGGAATTCCTCCCTGTAAGAACGCAAAAGAAGCTGTCCGATATCCCGGGTCAAAGACTGCATTTGCTGCAAAAGATGGGCCCCGGAAGAATAGTCATTATACCCTTTCAAAAAGTACAATGCAGCCTCCTTTAAGCTTTCTGAGGGGTTTTGAGAGAGAATTGCCCGGAGGCTGTTAAAAAAATCTCCGGTAAACCTGGCCTGAACTTCCCTCTGGCCCTGCATAAACTCCACAAGCTCCTGGGGAGAATCCATGCGGATGGAAAGCAAAAGCTTTTCAACTAAAGCCCCTACTTCTGTCTTTCCTGCCTCCTGTAACCCTGCCATATCGGAAAAAAGCAGGCGTTCCATCACAGACGAAAGATCTCCGCTTTCACCTAACCCTTTAATAAATGCGCCGTAATTGCTTTCATAATTAATCGCGCTGAACAGGGCATCCTGATTATTTCCGGTCTGTTCCCCGTCCCGCCCGTCAGCCCGGACTACCCGGGTTGGATCCACCGGATTATGGACTGTCTGGTTGGCCGCGTTATATTTGGGGTCCTGGGGATTTAACAAATTTCTGTTTTCATTCAGATTGGGTGTGGTTACCTGTAATATATTTGCCATACTTCCTCCAACTTTTACTCCATTCCATTCCATAAAAAAGCATGATTCTTTAATATATCGGCATATTTCCAGAAAATATTAGAAATCAGCAGTTATTATGGCCTTTTTATTATATTATTTTTTTCTTCTTTGTACAAGAGCGAAAATCAAATTTTAAGCTTTGTAAAAAAATGTTAAGCAACTTCTGCAAAAAGCCTTTATCAAAATCATCCGTTTATCTTATCCTAACGCAAAAAATGCCGATAAACATGTATATAGCTATAACAAAAATTAAATTTTGAACCGAGAACAATAGCAGAAATCCATCTGCTTTGAGAAGGGAGGTTGCATTGTGAACATTACATTTCAAACGCTGAATGCTGTATACCGTCCGTCGGTTCCTGCACAGAATAAGCAAAAACCGCGGCCCGAAACCATAAAAGGAGATTATGACACCGTTAATATCAGCCATGTCACCTCATCTTTGGAAGATGAGGAAAGCTTTGCCAGGATACTGGCAAAAAGGACTGCTTCCCAGTTAAACGAGGGGGCCAGTCCGGAACGGTTCCAGGAACTGAGCCGCCGGATTTCCGACGGCAGTTACCAGCCTAACGCCCAAAGAATCGCCGGACGGCTGCTGGGACTAAACTGACTTCCTAAAGGCAGTTTTTAAGCTTTGTAAGGACAGAAAGGAGTTTTTAAGCTTTTTATGGCACAGAGTATGCAGGAACCATTACAAGAATATGCTTCTGTTATAGAAGAATTAACACAACTGGCAGGTTCGATTTCCCAAATTGAAGAGAAAAAGACCCAGGCCGCTGCTGATAAGGAGCATCAAAAGCTAGACGGCTATATTCAAAAGGAACAGGCATTGATTTTAAAGCTTCGCGGACTGGAACAGCGCCGGATTCGCCTGTCTGATTCCTTAGGATGGGAGTCTATGACCTTCCGTCAGATTTTAGAACACGCTTCCCCAGATCAAAAGGAAGTGCTGGAACCTGTTTTTAACAGTTTGGAGCAGCAGCTTCTGCAATTGGAAGCAGCCCGCAAGGCTTCTGAGCAGATCATTCATGTACGGCTCCATGAACTGCAGGTATTAATTGCCAGAGCAGAAGGCGGCTCCTATGATGAGTCAGGCAATATCAGCTTAAACAATCCTGTCCGCTCAAAGCTGCATGGGAAGTACGTTTAAGCGATAGTAATGAAGCAGTTGCTTTCCTGTGAAAGCTTGGCGCCCTATCGCCAAGCTGTGTGAAAACGTGGTCGCAAAGCGACATCTTCCATACCCGTTTTCTGCACATCCCCCGGAGGGTTCACAGGAACCCCTTTCATTCATGGTGGTGCCCTAAGCGGGGCATGGGGGTACTGTGTGGTGGTGCGTCCGCCGCCGGGCACATAGAAGTTTTACAGTTATTTACAACAAAGAAATAGTTCGGAGGATTTATTATGATACGAGCATCTTTTGCCGGATTTTCCACCGCCCTTTCCGCCTTGCAGGCGAATCAGAAGCGGCTGGATATTACCGGCCAAAATCTTGCAAATATGAATACCGTCGGGTATACCAGGCAGGCACTGCAGGTATCCAGTGTCAATTACAGTAATCCCGTATCTCATTATATGAATGGTTCAGAAGTGGTAGTTGGCTTTGGGGTCCATATGGATAAAGTAGTCCAAATTCGCGATCCGTATCTGGATATCCAGTACCGGACCCAGATGCACAAGTCCGGCTACAATGATTCCGTTCAGGACGCTCTGGACAGGCTGTCCAATGTATTTGATGAAAGCCAGATTAACGGTATCCGTTCTGCTTTTGACGATATCCAGGCTACCTTAACTGCCATGCAGGATCTGCCTAATGTTAGGGATCCGATTTATGAGTCAGAGCTGCGGATCCGGATGCAGGCTTTGGCCAATAAATTAAACGAAGCTTCCCGCGAAATTGATCAGGCCGAGCGGGAAGAGCTTGCAAAATTAGATGGACGGAATGTAAATGAGCAGGGTTCCGTAGAGCGGATTAACGATATCTTGCAGCAGATCGGTTCCTTAAACCGCCAGATTAAGCGGAACCAGATTGGCGGGCAGCAAAGCCTGGAGCTGATGGATGAGCGGAATGTGCTTCTGGATGAATTGGCAAGTTACATTCCCATTGAAGTTGAATATTACAAGGATGCTGACCATGACGGCATAAAAAATGGGCAGGCAGCCGATTATGAGCTTTACGACTACGATGGAAAAGGGAATATCATTGGCCGAAAAGAGTGGCCTGACGATCTGCGGGTTAAGATGGTTTATGAAACCCCGGACGGAAAAAAGCAAACCCTTACCTTAGTGGAAGGAACCGTAGGAAACGGAAGCGAAAACTACGGAAGCTTAGATATCGGTAAGCTGGATGCTAACGGCAATTTTGCACAGGATGCCAACGGCCAGTATAACCCGCCGGATGTAAATGATCCGACTAACGTAGGACTGATTTTCCACGGCACAAAGCTTGACTGGGAAGGAAATACGATTGCAAATCCAGATGTAGAGTTTAAGCGGACATACGATCCGGATGCCACAGATCCTACTACTGCCAACAAGGCCGTAATTTCCAATCAGTTCCCAAGCAACTCCGGTTCCATTCAGGGAAGCCTGGATATGCTTTGGAAAGACGGGGCAATGGATGGCATTAATGATGTAAACGGCTATGAATTTTACAGAAATCAACTGGATACCCTGGCTTCTTCCTTTGCAGAAGTAATCAACACCTTAAATTACCATGGCAATGCTGGTGATCAAAAAGCATTCCTTCTTGCCAATAAGGACACGAAAGATGCCCAAAATATTACGGCTGCCAATATCAGCATTAATGAAGAGTGGACGGCAGGGAATGTCCATATCGGCACCGTTGCAAACACCATATTGCAGAAGGGTGAGGATTATGATCCTGATGCAAACGGCAATACAAGCGATACCATTAAAAATATGCTGGAAGCCATGACAGCTACGTATCCTTATGATAATTTCATACAAGTTGATACTGCTGGAAATAAAACTCCTTTATTTGACAACTTAAGCTTAAAGGATAATTCCTTCTCGGATTTCATGAACTATACTTCTACTGTACTGGCCAATGATTCCTTTAAAAACACCAATGCATTAAAAACGAATGTAACGGTGTTAAACGGAATTCAAAGCTCCCGGGATTCTGTTTCCGGCGTCAGCCTGGATGAAGAAGCTTCTAATATGATGATGTATATGTCCGCTTACAATGCCGCATCCCGCGTTATGACCACATTAGATGAAGCGCTGGATCGATTGATTAACAGCACCGGCACGGTAGGACGTTAAAATTCAGTTTCTTACAGCAAGGCTTCATGCTTTGCTGTAAGATGCTGTTTGAAAATGATTTATGGAGGTATCAAAATGCGTGTAACAAATGCAGCAACCTATCGAAAATTTACCACAGCAGCCAATGATGTTCATGCCAGATTAAATAAAAGCTTTGCTAAGGTTTCCAGTGGGGAGGCTTATGAATCGGCAGCAGAAAGCCCTCTCAACTACTATAAAAGCAAAAAAATTGATAACCAATATTTGGATACCTTAAGCAAAAAATCTCTTTTAAAAAATGTGCAGAACCGTATCTACCAGCAGGAGTTGGGTGCCCGGGATATCCAGGATATTCTTTCCAAGGCAAAAAACCAGGTGCAGTATGCCAGAACCTCTACCACTACTTCTACTGCTTTAAAAAGCATCCGTGACGATTTGCTTCAGAAACAGCATGAAATAGTAAATGATTTAAATGCCCAGTACCAGGATTATTATATTTACGGCGGAAATGACATTTCCACAGCTCCCTTCTCTCTCAGTGCAGACGGCACAGAATTTACATTTACCCATATCTTCCCGGGCGAAGAGGATCCTACTACCTTTGTATTTAAGTTAACGGAAGATACTGCGAAAAATGACGGCAGCTATAAATTTGAACTAGATTTAACAGGCAGCAACTTAACTCCAACTGAGGCAGAAAAGAAACTTCGCCAGGCCATGTCGGAACAGGGCCGCATTGATATCGGATACGGTTCTATCCGTGACAAAAATACGCTGCTGGATACTTATACCGGAGGATTAAACGTTTTAACGGGAGTTCCTTCTGACGGTATCAGCACAAATCCCAATGACCCTATCGGCGGAGAGAAGACAGTCGCCGATTTATTAAGCAAAAGCCCCATCGGACTGATCGGCCAGGCGGTACAGACTATCAGCAAATATTCTACGTCAAAAGAATCTTATGAGAGCGGAGCGGCCGGCGCTCCCACTGCAGAGGAAATGGAAAAGATTACCGGTGATACGTATCACATTTTAGGTGAAACGATTTCTTCTATGACAGAGGCTGAGCACACGGTCAGCACAGTTTATGCTGATTTAGGAAACCGCTATCGTTTGCTGACAGATATGGAAACAAAATTAAACAAAACTGCTGATTCCTTAACTGAGCAATATACCAATGCATGGGGAGCTGATCCTTACGAGTCCATTGTAGAGCTGTATAATAATCAATATGCTTACAATGCAGCTCTTCAGGTAGGATCCAATCTTATGGGTTCTTCTCTCTTTGATTTTATGAGATAGTTTTATTCCTTTTATCAATGCGAAAGGAGGGTTTTTATGCAGCCGCTTATTAAAATAACTACGGAACCAATTCGTATTATGCGTTTTTCACAAAATGCCCGTCTGGTTAATGCGGATTCCGTCGATATGGAACGGCGAAAAGCGATTGCACGTCACATGTCAATGCAGAAATCCAGTGTGCAGGGATCGGTGTCCGTTGAAAATCTTACAAAGATTAACCGCACATTTTCTACTCACACCAATGTAACTCCTCAAATCCAGGGAGATACCTTTCAGCAGGTAAACCGCCAGGCAGCCCAGATTTCTGCCCAGATGTCCTTGCCGCCAAAGACAGCATCAGTTCCGGCCAGCAGCAATTCTATCGCAAATTTTAACTCTGGAGATATGGCTGCTGCAGTGGATTCTAATGTGTCTAATATAACAGCAATGGCTTCCAATCCGGTTTCGGCTCCAGCCGTAAGCCAAAACCAGAATATTTCTGTGGAAACTAACGCATCCTATGCCATGCAGAGAGGCGCTTTTGAGATGCGGGTAGCAAAAGGGGAACTTACCTATCTCCCGCCCCTTACCATGACGATTATTACGCAAAGGCCACAGGTACACATCGAATATCTGGGAGGCTATAATTATGTTCCTCCCCTGGACAGCGGTTCAGGCGGAAGCATTAACTTATTCACGTAGGAGTGTTATTTAATATGACAATACAAACTGACTATGGTATGGTGGAATATGAAGAGGAAGATCTGTTAATCTTTCCTGATGGGATTTTTGGCTTTCCCAATTTGACCAGATACCTGCTGCTCCGTATGAAGGAATCCGATGATTCCTTGCTGCTGATGCTGTCTGTAGAAGAAAGCCAGGTGGTTTTTGTACTGATTAATCCATTTTACCTGTACCCTGATTATTCACCCATACTGGCTCCAGAAGAGCTTTCCTGTTTAAAATGCAAAGACAGTGGTGAGCTTTCCTACTATGCAATCTGTGTTGTCCGGAATGATTACCTGGAAAACACCGTTAACTTAAAATGTCCATTGGTAATTAATCCAAATACACGCCATGGAATGCAGGTGATTTTAAAAGATTCTCAATATGGATACCGTCACAAACTGCGTTCCTTCCCCTCAATTAATGAGCAAATAAAGAACCCTGAAGAGGAGTGACACCTTATGCTGATACTTCGACGAAAAAAAAATGAGAGCCTTTTAATTGGAGAAAATATCCGTATTACGGTTATTGACTGTGCCGGAGATGGCGTTCGTCTTGCCATCGATGCACCAAAACAGATTTCTATCCTGAGGGAAGAGCTTTCAGAAGCGGAGCAGACTAATAAGACCTCACTCTCTCCAGACTTAAATTCCGTTTGGATGCTTCAGTCAATCTTTCAGAAGCAGACCAATGAATCTGCTGATAAGAAGGCAGAAGCTGGCAGCAATTTGTCAGAAAATGCTGACTAACACAAAGGATTTTCGGATTTTCTGCATAAGAACAAAGAGTCCGGCTTGCCGGACTCCCGCGCCGGATCGGTCTGCGTCAGCAAGACAGTTTCCTTAGGCGCGCGCGAAGTGCGCATCCCCCGGAGGGTTTTTGCTTTATAGGACGCAATTTCCTATAAAGTAAAAAAGCTGCTGTATGGAAATATTTTCATGCAGCAGCTTTTATCTTCGCTTTCAATTCTTTCACTTTCATTTCATCAAAGGCCATCAGGGCCGTAAAAACATTCGGAATAACAGCCGAATATCCCGAAGAATCCAAAATACGGGCAATAGAACCGGCAGTTTTTCTACCGAAGGATATATGGATGACATATAATGAAAATCTGGGAACATCCATCTCAGCTTTTTCGTAACTTTCGAAAACCTTCTGGCAAGCTTTTCCTTCCACAATTCCCGGCTTTCTTGTCTTTGCTCTTTATTAATCTCTTTTTGAATCAAATTTTGCAGCCGGATGGCCTGAGTGTCTGACTCATGATTGATAATGCCCTTGGTCAGCAGCCGGTCTTCTAATACATCATAAACAGCCATGTCCTCCGGCTGATTTGTAAAATAGCTGTCCTTCTTATCTCCAAACCACATATAGGCAATCCGCAGAATCTTGTTTGATAATTCATCCACCTGGAATTCTGCCAATTTTTTCTGAACAGCTTCCATATTCAAATCATCCCGCCACTGAATATGGCAAAGCAAAAGATCCATTACTTCCCGTATGGTCAGCGCATCCTCCACATAGTGATAAGCAGCCACAGCCATACGGAAAATAAATTCGCTTTCTGCCGGAAACATTCTGATATAATCGTATGGTTCTTTCAAACAGGAACTTTCCAGCAGCTTTGTCATACCTTTCTGATATTTTGCTGTTCGGAAAGGCAAAGTATGATATAAAATAACGGATACACCAGGCACCTTTTTTAAGCGCTCTCCCCATCCCTTATAAATCTGATCCGTTTCATAGCCAAGATCAATCAGATATCCCTTAGCCAGCGTATAGTTTTCATCATCCAGGAGAATTTGTACCGGACTATTTGCCGCCATCTCAGGAAGCTTATAAAAATCCCTCACATATTCGTAAGTGAGCACAACACAGGAAATTTCCCGCATATCCAGCCAGGTCAATATCTCCTTCGTCATCTCTTTGCAATTTTCTCCAAACAGCAGTGATTCCTGATAGCGCTGGAAAAAATGCTCCCGCCATCGATCCGGCAGAGCATCCCCATGTCCCAAGACTCCCAGATAAACAATATTTGCCACTTTATGAAAATCCGCCAGCCGAAACATCCGCTCCCAATCCAGACGGCTATGTACAACGCGCAAATCATCCTGACGAATAATCGAGGATACGATTCCCACCAGGGAACGCCCTTCAAATAATAATTGATTCATCGCTCTCACTTCTTATAAAAAGATTTCTTCCCTGCCAGTTTCTGGTTTAACCTTTTATCTGCTTCCTGAAGCTGGTTAAGCAGTACCTGTGTTTTTTGCCTGATTTCATAAATCTTTTTCTCTTCGTCTGTTTTTCCCACCACTTCATTTAGATCAGAATTAATCAAAATACTAAGTTTTTCATATGATACAGGATCTGCCTCCCCTAGCTGCCATATTTCCTCCATGCACTGGTCAATTTTTTCCATCTCATCTGCCCGCAACTGAAGCAGCATTTCCGCTGAGATCTCATCATTGCGGGCAAATGTTTCTTCTAATTCTATGGTCAGCCTGTGAATTTCCCGAATGGAATTCCACTTTCTCTGGAGAAGGATCATAATCTTTGTTACATCCAGTTCCATTTATTCAGCTCTCCTATCCCCGTATTTCCTTTTCCTTAACCATATGCATGTCATTTACTTTTCTGCTGGCTCCATCAAAAGCCTCTCTTAATTCAGAAAGAATATGCCGGATACGCCCAATTTCACTTTGCCGCCGCTCTCTTCCAGCCCGGACACGGCTCAAATCAAAAACAAGATAATCATAAATCCGTTTTAAATCCCAAGCGATGGGCTGTTCCATATCTAAAATATCGATAAGATATCGTACAATTCTAGTTACCCGTGTAAGGCAATCTTCGAAATCCTTATAATTTTTATCTGCCAAAGAATGCTCTGCCCTGGTCAAACGCATGATTGCCTCATCATAAACCAGAAGCAGCAGCTCCGGGCCAGACATGGAATAAATGCTTTTCTCTTTATAATGATTATATCCGTTCATTGGATCTTTGTTCCATCCCTTTCTAAACGTTCATGCACCTGGCAATAAGCATACCTCCAAAATAAGGAAAGCCTTGCGGGCGCATTTCATGTACCTGAACTTAGGCTGCCTTTTGGGTGGCAGACTTCTTTATGTAAGGCTAAGAAGCTGCCAAAGACAGAACCTGTATCTTTTAGTATACACCAGGATACTGTCATTGGCAAGCTCTTTATCTGATATCTCCGTTGCCGATATCTGGTTTTATGCATCGGTTTCAGCCAATCGAAATCCTTATGGCTTCAAACAGCAGTTTTCTTATCTTCTCTTTTCTATGCAGTAAGCTGGGAAAGATAGCTGGACTGGGTGTTCATCTGGTTCAGCAGCGTTTCCATCGTTGTAAACTGTGAAATGTAACGGTCTTGTTCTACCTTAAGCTGATCCTGGAGATTAGTGATTACTTTCTGCATCTCTTCAATCTGCTTGTAAATCTCATTTTTATACAATGTACTTGGTTTCTTCTCGGAACCTGCCATCTCAATTAACCGGCCATAATGTCCGCTTCCTGGCTGTCCGTTGGAGTTTCTGGAAGCGTAACGGGTTGCATATGGAGTAAAGGTATCCTCAACCACACTGATTAAGCCCTTCTTTACATCGCCTCCGCCAGTAAAAATATTAGATACCAGCTCCGGATCGCTTTCCATAGCACTGCGGAATGCAGCCTCGTCAAACACTAATGTTCCGCCGTCACTCCAGTCTTCTGAGTAGCTAATTCCAATTTTCTTTAGGTCATCATAGCTGGCGCCATTACTCATTAACTTGGAGAAGATTCCTTCCACATCTCCGCTTAAATCGCGAATTATAGAATCGCCATACAAAATTCCCTGCTTTGCCTTATTCTCCCAGTTTTCAATGGAAGTTTCATCTAACTCTGCCTTCTGCTCGTCTGTCAAAGGTTCATAAGAGCTGTCCGGACGGGTTCTGACCTGACCGTTAATATCTGCTACCAGAGCATTAAAGTCTTCAAAGAAGCTCTTTACTTTCTCTACAGCTGCATCTACATCAGCTTTCGCGCTGAAGGTTACGGTTTCAGAAGAATCTGCTTTCCACTCTTTATATCCTGTAACATTGCCGTCCTTATCCTTAACTGCCATGTATCCATCTCCGGCAGCAATTTTATTTAAAATATCCTGTGATGCGCCTGCTATATCTTTTGTTTCGCCCCACTCGCCGCCGAATACGCCGGATACGGTAACGTTTAATCCCTCCAGGTTAAATGTATTGGAAGCCCGCTCCAGGTTTACGGTAACGCCGTTTCCGTAACTTACCTGAACCTTTGCGTTCTGTCCTTCTACAAATTCCCCTTTATTATCGCCGGCGCCAACGCCGAACAGCGCTTCCGCCAGATTATTCTTTGTAATATTCCCTGAAGCATCTCTGTCTGAGCTGACATCAATATCCCTGCCTGCTCCAGTTTCAGTGGATACTAACATAAACTGGCCTGTGGCGTCCACATAAGTTGCCTTCACCCCTGCTGCTGTGGTGGAATTAATCTTTGATATAATATCTTCAATGGTGCTGTTTGCCGTAATCCCCTTAATCTCGACTCCGTTAATCTTCAAATACAGCTCTTCTGAATCGCCATTTTTGTACTGGGACAGATCGCCTACATCTTCCTTTAACGCTGACTGGGTCAGCTTTCCGCCTAAGTTTACCTTATTGGACTCGCCGTAAGCAATTCCTAAGTTCTGCAGCAGTTCCGTATCATTGGAGATAATGGATATGCTGCTGGAAGCCCCTGTTGTGGTAAAACTTAAGTTTCCGTCGGCTGACACCTGGGCCTTCACCGTATCTTTTCCGAATGCCCGCTCCAAACGCCCCTGAAGAAGTTCTGCCATATCCTTTAACTGCTGTTCTTTTCCTGCTTCCGTCAATACTAAATTTCCATCGGCATCCGTTTCTACAAAATTTGGATCTCTCTTTTGGTAATTCTCCAGGTTCTTTAAATAGTCTGCTTCGTCTTTCGTAAGCAGGGCAATTTCTTTTTTATTCCCATCGTAATTAAAGGTCAGTGTCTTGTTTGTCAGATAATCGATGGTACTGGGACGCCTTAATGCAGCATCGCTGAATTTTCCTATGGTTCCGCTGTTTAAATCGGATATGGAAACAGACGCTTTATCCCCGTCTACCTGGTATCCCATAGCTGCTAAGGCAGAGGACTTGGCATTGATGGTAATATTGCCTGGCATATCCTTTTTCTGTACCAGTTTTACGATTTCATTCCCATCAGCATCCGTACCAACCTCAAATCCAATGGCATCTTTTAAGGCAACTTTGTCTTTCTCTTCGCCAGCGCCAATCTTAATGTCTGAATGCTCAAGAGCCGCATTTAAATCAGCCGTTAACCGTCTGGCAAACTCTTCGTCTGTTTCCATCCGTTTCGTTCCATCCGAAAGTGTCACTTCCTGGGGAACGTAGCTGATGGTTACCTTTTTCGCATCATCCCCCTCCCCTACTGTATAGCTGGTAGGCAGCGTAAAATCGGTAACATTTGACCACTTGCCGTCTGTATAGGTGCCGAAACGAATCTTGGTCCCGCCGAGAACGGATGTGGGGGTAATCCTTCCGTCTAACCCGTTTAATGAAGTCTGCAGGCCATTTTCACCCGTATGCTTTTGTGACTGAAGCACTGCAGAGGTGGCAAGCTGCTGCACTCCTGTAATCGATATGTTATCAATGAGAGAGGAGGAGCCTGTGGCGCTTACAAACCTGGTAGCCTCTTCTCTGCCGTGAACTGAAATGATGTTCTTAGCGAATGCAAGGGGATCTTTTAAGTTGCTGGTGGAAGAATAGCTGGCATACTTATCCGATAAGTCAATAATTTTATCACTTAAATTCCGGTAAGCTTCCTGCTTCCACTGGAGCTTTGTAATATCCTTTTTCCGGTTTGAAATCTTAGTGGTGGTTCCTAATGTCATCTTTTCAATAATCGCATCACGATCAATACCAGACGCCATGCCGCCGAAGCCTCTTAATGATGTGTTGCCTAAACTGCTGGTGCTTGATACACTTGCCATGTTTCTATCTCCTTTCACTACCGGTTTGCTGCTGTTTTGGACCTCCACAGGTATCTTTCCCCGCCTGTTTCTCTATCCTTAGCCAGCCAAAATGCAGCAAACTAACCATCAATACCTTAAAAAAAATCATTTTTTATCTATACTTATTTATCGACATGTTATATAATAAAATTAATATCTGGAAAAATCATTTTTATAAAATTTACTCTTGGAGGTACTGTTTTGTCTATCATAATTACGGTTTCAAATCAGAAGGGCGGTGTGGGCAAAACCACTACATCCGCGGCTCTAACTTCCGGGCTTTTCCTGGCTGGGAAAAAGGTTCTGGGCATTGACCTAGACCCTCAGGGGAATCTTGGTTTCTGCTTGGGGGCAAATATGGACAGCCATTCTACCATTCTGGACGTCTTAAAAGGCTCTGTTCCTGTTCAGGAAGCCCTTTTTCACAGCGAGTACGGCGACCTTCTGATTTCTGATATAACCTTAAGCAGCAGCGGCCTGGAACGGATTCCGTCCAACCGTGAAACCATTTTAAAGAATGCGATTCAGCCAATTATTGACCAGTATGATTACATCGTAATTGATACCCCGCCTGCTTTAAATCTGCTGACGGTTAATGCATATTCCGTTTCCGATCATCTGATTATCCCTATGGCATCAGATATATTAAGTCTTGTGGGCCTTGCCCAGCTTAAGGAAACGATTGAATCGGTGCGTTCTTCTCTGAACCCTGGCCTGAATGTATTAGGCATCCTTCTCACCCGGTTTAACGGGCGTACTACCCTTTCACGGGATGTACTTGAGATGGCCCAGCAGCTTGCCAACCAGATTCACACGAAAGTATTTGAAACAAAAATCCGATCTGGAGTTGCCATTGCAGAGGCTCCTGCCCACGGCGAGAGCATCTTTTTATACAATCCAACTTCAGCAGCGGTAGCGGATTATCTGGCTTTTATTGATGAAATCGCGCCGGAAATCCAATTAAAGGAGGAACAGGATAATGGCTACTACTAAAAAAACCAATAAAACTTCACATGTCATGAATCTTCTGACAAATGGGACATCTCCTGAAGCAGGCGGCGCTTCTGATGCTGCTGCGCCTGTAGACGGATCCCCTGCTGCCAGTCAGGAAAAAAAGGGGGATGTCCAGTCTCACACCGTTACCCCCTCTAAGGTAACTGTAGTTGATGAAGGCAGCCGGAACGACCGCCTTTCTCAGGAGATTTTTAATAAATTATCAGAGGAATTAGAAGAAGAAACGAAAGAAACCAATAAAGAAGATACCCTTAACGCCCCGGAACCGGAGCCAGAAGGCATAAAAATGGATTCTGGATCTGCCTCTTTAGATGAGTCTATAGAAGCACAAACTCCGTCAGACGCCCAGTTACCAGAATCGGAACCGGAGGATACCATCTCCTCTGAACCTGCTGAGGAAGAACAGGAAACCAGTTTAGAACCTGCTGAAGAAACCGCTGCTGAGCCTCAGATTCCTTCCCGGGAAGAGTCTTCTGTTTCTGCCGCCGAAACTGACGCAGCCCCTAAAAAGGCCACCCCTCGTTCTATCATCCCTCCAAGTCAGATTGATCAAAACCTGAATAACGACCAATACCGTTTTGTAAATGTTATGGAGCAGTTAATCCTCCGGCAGGATATCAATGATTATCTGGAGCAATATAATGTATGCAAATGTACCCGCTGCATGGCTGACGTATGCGCACTGGCTTTAAGCGGGCTTCCGGCTAAATATGTAGTAACCAGCAAAGATTCCATCTCTCCCCTTCTCAGCTATTATGAAAGCCGGAATAAAATTCCGGTTTTGACCGCTTTGATTAAAGCCTGCAATATGGTTCGGGAAAATCCCCGGCATTAATGTATAAAAATACAGAACCTTTCCTGTTCCCTCTTATCCCATGGGATAAG
>JAAWIS010000155.1 GCA_022796475.1 Lachnospiraceae bacterium
GAATAGAGAATGGAGGCATGAGTATATGACGTTGTTGATGAGAGACCAGGAGAATGTGAAAAAAGGTGAGGAAATGTTGGCAAAATTAATAATACTTTTGAGTGAAGATGGCCGTTTATCAGACGTTATCAAAGTATCACAGGATAAAGAGTATCGTCAGGAACTTTATGAGGAATATCATATCATTTAAAAGCAGAGCATCACAGGGCAGAAAATTTTAAATATTTTCTGTCCTTAATAATATTACGAGATTTTACGCACTTGAGTATGATATGGAGGCATATTATGACTGCTTTATCATAAATAACCATATTATAGACTGCTTGCAAAAGAGCAGCAATATATGAGGCTTTGAAAAATAACGATTTTGGAGGATCCAATGATACTTGTTACGGGGGCAAATGGATTTGTTGGACATAAAATAATGGGGATGTGTAAGGATACAACTGCCGCACCATCACTTCGCCATGTAACACAAGAAGATATAAGCCGCATAATCGAAGAAAGCAACGCAGATATCATTATTCACACTGCAGCTATTTCTGATATAGGAGTGTGTCAGGCAGATCCGGATGCCTCTTATTATGCAAATGTGCAAATCCCGCTTTTTATTGCAAAAGCATCAAAGGGCAGGAAATTAATCTGCTTTAGTTCCGATCAGGTTTACAGCGGATGTAATGAAAAAGGACCATATTGTGAGGATACGGTAAAACCTGGAAATGTATATGCAGAACACAAGTTGGAAATGGAGCAGAGAGTATTAGAAATCGATCCTAATGCTGTTATGCTGCGTGCTGAATGGATGTATGATTATTATTTGAAACGCTCAAACTATTTTATGAATATCATCAATGCAAAAGAAAGGGTTTCATTTAGTTCCAGGCAGTTCAGAGGTATTACATATTTGAAAGAAGTAGCGGAAAACATGGAAAAAGTAATTGCCCTACCAGGCGGCGTATATAATTTTGGAAGTGAAACAACAAAATCAATGTACGACATTACTCAGGAATTGATTGAATTATTGGGTAAAAAAGTGAAATTAGAAGATATTTCTCCAAGACACGACTTATGGATGAACTGTGATAAAGCTAAAAAGTATGGTGTAACATTCAGTACGGTTATAGATGGATTGATCAAATGTGCGAAAGACTATAATTTGCTTAAAAGATAGGGGGTGCTGCAAAACGGCTAAAACCACACAATAGATAGCCTTGACATTCAATGATTTCTGCTATATGGTATATTTTAACCCCATGGGAGGCAAGCGGCTTCCATGGGGCATTATTATATTCAGACAGTTAGAAGTCAGTTACTAACTTACATAATGAGATAAATCTTCCGTTTTTTGATAATGTCCATAGCTGGACTTTAGTAAGTAGCGATTGGAAAATGTTCCCGGAACTATAACTGTGAAATCCAGGTGTTCCAATCCATTGTAGCTTATTTTCAGCACATCCCCTGTTTCTGGATCTTGAACCGTATATTCATACATACTTCCCTCAACCGGAACCATTATTCCGGTAAATAAGGCTTTCTCATAATTTGATTCTGAGTAAATTCGGATATAGTCTGTATCATCACCGCTATACCAGCCCACTTCAGCACAAATAGCAGAAGGATCTCCGGATACGAATGTGTCCTCATAGGAGCCATAAATCCAGCCTGTTTCAAAAGTTGTTTTCTTATCTTGTGCAGATGTATCAACTACACCATTGACAACAGCAGCACCATTTTCATTCACATACGTTGTGTCAATTATTGTATTGACTGCCAAATAACCGTTTTCATAGAAATAATAGCGTTCTGCAATTCCGTCACCATTGCCGTCAATAAAGGCCCATGTGCCGACAATACCTATGTTCGTATCTGGATTTATAAATTTCCATCCAGTTCCGTCATGCTGCCATGCCGATTCATCCACATAACGGCTATATTCACTAGTATATTCCCACCCGGCAAATGCGGTTGTGTTCATGGAAACGGCCAATGACACTGCACAAAATATTCCTGCTAAATTTCTCCGCTTCAATTCGATTCCCTCCTTAAATTTATGTTTCTATCAATATAGCATATAATCTTGTTTATTACAATATTATAATGCCAGCTCCATAGGGTCTTGTACGAACAATGCTGAAGAATGAATTCCGCGAAAAACCTACATTCTGTACGAACTCTTTGTTCTAATCCTGCTTCCACAGAAGATTCCTGTTTTCCGTTTGTTGTAATTTGCCGGAAGGTTGTGTATAATTTAAGAACAGAAAAAGTATTTGAAGACATGCTGGGATTTCAGGCAGTAATTGATTGAGAATATTTTTGGGCAGCAAAATAGAATTCGTATAGTTTCTTTCATACATATTGGAAAAATATAATTTGGATGTGCTGACAATTGGACGGAATTGTTTTTAAGAGGAGGAGAACAATAATGAGCATTTTACTTGTAAGGCATGGGGAAACTGATTGGAATGTAGCAAAAAGAGTACAAGGGACGACAAATATTCCTTTAAATAAAAATGGAATTGAGCAGGCAAAACTCCTCTGTGAAAATCTTGAAAAGGAGAATGCAAATATTTGCAGAATTTACAGCAGCTATCAAGTTAGGGCATTATCAACAGCTCAGATAGTTGGCTCAAAATATCATGTGCCGGTGAAAGTAATCCCTGGATTAGAGGAAATGAATTTGGGGTTGTTTGAGGGACATACATGGGATGAAATTGAAGCTTTATATCCGGATGAATTTAAAAGATGGCAGTCTGATAAACGATATAATAAGGTGCCAAAGGGAGAATCCTATCAAGATTTGCTGGAAAGGTTATTTTCAGCATTTGACCAGATAATTCAAGAGGCGAATGATGATATCGATTCAGGAAAGGATATCCTGATTTTAACCCATGGTGCTGTGATTATGTCATTATTAACCCTTAAAAATAATCTTGACTTTAAAACTTCATATGCAGTTTTAAACATTGAAAATGCAAAGGCAATAAAGCTTGAACAAAACGATTTGCAGCAAATACAGCAAAAATTGTATCGGAAGCAGACGGGATAAAATAAAGGGAAGAGAGGAAGGGAAAATTAGTGCTCTGCATCTGAAGAATCCTATCCTAAATCATGATGAATCAGATAAAAGGTTTGATGTATGAAAAAGAATAAGAGTCACCGTTTCCCCATAGAAGCCTAAAGTGTGTCTGAAAATTCATTCCCGCCATCTGCACCTCCTGCGAAGTGGAAGGTACATCTGACGGAAAGCAATTTTAGACACATTCTAGTGTTCTGTCTGGCTCATAGATAGGTAAACTTCCTTGCCTATTTTCCTGACAGCGCCACTCCCCAAGCCTCGACGTAGCAACCGCTACGCCTTCGTTTGTGGAGCAGCACTCTCAGAAAAATATT
>JAAWIS010000156.1 GCA_022796475.1 Lachnospiraceae bacterium
CTATATGCCGCTGCCTCACAGCCGGATAAGAGAAGCATTGAATTGACGCAAATAGAACCGGTAAAGCTGCATCTGGTCTTGTAGGCGAAAAAACTTATATTTTTTGGGTGGAAGAAGTGCATCTGGAAGCAAACCATTGGAAAACCGTCAAATCCATAGGGCAGCAGATGCCTATTGCTTTCTGGTATTTATTTTAGTGTCTTGGCCAGATATAATGCAGACAGCAGCATTGCATAATATAGTAGTGAATCGCAAGTGAATATCATAAACCAGTTGCATTTTCCTGAAAAAAATCTTATAATTTTCATTAATGCGTTAATACACGAAAATCTGCTTATATGTTTAGGAGGACAATTTATGATTTCACTGTACGAAGGCGGCGTTTATCTGGTAAACGGTTCCCAGATTATACCGGAGGCGGAAGCATCAAAAATAAAAGCTTTGACCGGAGCGGATGCGAAAAGGGAAGAGGCCAGGAAAGGCACTATAGCGTATTCGATTTTAAAAGACCATAATACTTCCGGAAACATGGAAAACCTGAAGCTGAAATTTGATGCCATGGCTTCCCACGATATTACATTTGTGGGGATTGTACAGACGGCAAAAGCTTCCGGTATGGAGCAGTTCCCGATCCCCTATGTTTTGACCAATTGTCACAATACGCTCTGTGCAGTTGGAGGAACCATTAATGAAGATGATCATATGTTCGGGCTTTCAGCAGCTAAAAAATACGGCGGAATATATGTTCCTCCTCACATTGCTGTTATCCATCAGTACATGAGGGAAATGATGGCCGGATGCGGAAAGATGATTTTAGGTTCTGACAGCCATACCCGCTATGGCGCTCTTGGCACGATGGCAGTGGGAGAAGGCGGCGGGGAGCTGGTAAAGCAGCTTTTATGCGATACTTATGATGTGGCATATCCAGGAGTGGTAGCCGTTTATTTGGAAGGCCGTCCTATGCCAGGAGTAGGCCCCCAGGATATTGCACTTGCTATTATTGGGGCTGTATTTAAAAATGGGTATGTAAAAAATAAGGTAATGGAATTTGTAGGCCCTGGCATTGCGTCAATGAGCACGGATTACCGGAATGGCGTGGATGTCATGACCACAGAAACCACCTGTCTGTCTTCTATCTGGCAGACAGACGAGGATACAAAACAGTATTTGTCCCTTCATGGAAGGGAAGATGACTACAGGAAGCTGGAACCGGCAGAACTGGCTTATTATGACGGCTGTGTGTATGTGAATTTAAGCGAAGTAAAGCCCATGATTGCCCTTCCGTTCCATCCCAGCAATACCTTTACAATTGATGAACTGAATGGGAATTTAGGGGATATTTTACGGGAAGTGGAAAAAGAAGGAGAAAAAATCGGAAAAGGAAAAGCTGCTTTTTCATTAACCGATAAAATTCAGGATGGAAAGTTAATGGTTCAGCAAGGGGTAATTGCCGGATGTGCAGGAGGCAATTATACGAATGTAGCAGAAGCGGCCCATGCCCTGAAAGGAAAAAGCTGTGGATGGGATGAATTCTCACTGGCAGTTTACCCTTCTTCCCAGCCTGTATTTATGGATTTAGTAAAGAAGGGAGCTGTTTCCGATTTAATGGAGGCCGGCGCGATTGTCCGCACCGCATTCTGCGGCCCATGCTTCGGCGCAGGAGATACTCCCTGCAATAATGGACTTAGTGTTCGTCATACTACCAGAAATTTCCCCAACAGGGAAGGTTCCAAACCAGGCAGCGGGCAGATGGCGGCAGTTGCACTGATGGATGCCCGTTCCATTGCTGCTACAGCAGCTAATGGCGGCATACTGACTTCTGCAATGGAGCTTGACTGCTGGGACAAGGTTCCGGCCTATGAGTTTGATTCCTCTTCCTATGGCAGGCGGGTTTACCAAGGCTTTGGAAAAGGTGATGCAGAAAAAGAACTGATTTATGGGCCTAATATTAAAGACTGGCCTCAGATGAGTCCGCTGGCGGACAATATTTTATTAAAGGTCTGCTCTAAAATTATGGATGCTGTAACGACTACAGATGAACTAATTCCTTCCGGAGAAACTTCATCTTACCGCTCCAATCCTCTTGGCCTGGCTGAGTTTACTTTGTCAAGAAGAGATCCGGAGTATGTAGGGCGGGCAAAAGAAGTGGACAAATTGGAAAAGGCCAGAGCAGAAGGACGGGATCCGAAGGAACTGGAACCAGAGCTTACCGTAATCTTTGACCGGATTCATGCTATTTCAGGTCAGGAAACGGCAGATCCGGCAGATACCGAAATAGGAAGTATGATTTATGCGGTAAAGCCAGGCGATGGATCCGCTAGGGAGCAGGCTGCAAGCTGTCAGAGAGTAATCGGCGGGTTGGCTAATATAACGAAAGAATACGCTACGAAGCGTTACCGCTCCAATGTCATCAACTGGGGAATGCTGCCCTTCCAGATGGAAGCAGATCCGGAATTTGAAGTGGGCGACTATATTTATGTGCCAGGTATCCGCAGGCTTCTGGACGGAGATTTACAAAATATGAAAGCTTATGTGCTGGGAACTGAAATAAAGGAAATTACCTTATATATGGCGGATATGACGCCTGAGGAAAGGGAGATCGTAAAAGCAGGCTGTCTGATTAACTTTAACCGTAACGCCAGAAAAACAGCTAATAATACCGGATCATAAAATCAGTGGACTTTCAGACTTTAATGTGATAATATAGTGGATACAGCGAACTGTAAAGATATTGGGAGGAAGGGGCGGAATGAATAAAAAGATAAAAACGGAGGCAGTGGATCATCTTTTCCAGGCAGTTTTGACATTAAAAAGCCAGGAAGAATGTTATCTGTTTTTTGAAGATGTCTGCACAATCAATGAACTGCTTTCCTTATCACAAAGGTACGAAGTAGCCAAGATGCTGAGGGAAGGAAGCACATATCTGGAAATTGCTGATCAAACTGGTGCTTCTACGGCAACTATCAGCCGGGTAAACCGTTCTTTGAATTACGGAAATGACGGCTATGATATGGTATTTAAAAGGCTAAAGGAACAGCAGCTTCTTTTAGACGGAGAAACCGCAGGAGAGTGTTCAGACGAATAAGAAAATATGTACTGATAGATTCAAGTTAAAAACTGTAAAAATTTAAGAAAAGGGGCTGCTGCAAAACGGCTAAAGCCATACCATATATAGTCTGAATATCCAATGATTTCTGCTATATATGGTAGGAATGCCGAGTTTTGCAGCAGCCTCTTTTTCTTATTAAACTAATCTAAAGCATGTCAGAACACTAGTGTTCTGACACGTTTACATTTCGCCAAATGACTTGCCTGAATTTCCATCTGCTGCGTTGTTGTCGGTCAG
>JAAWIS010000040.1 GCA_022796475.1 Lachnospiraceae bacterium
CCCTTTTGTAATGCTCTTTAACGTGCGCGAGAAGATTCGAACTCCCGACACCTTGGTCCGTAGCCAAGTGCTCTATCCAGCTGAGCTACGCACACGTATTTGCTATTTCCTTAACAGCAGTAGTAAGTATACCTGATATTTTCCTTTTTGTCAAGCAGTTTCGCTATTTTATTTTTTGCATTTTATTTTTCCTTGCCTTTGCGAACATTAAAATGGCATCCTGTTCCAAAGTTCAGACAGGAAAAAAACTAAAATCAGAGCCGGCACCATGTTAAGTACCTGGTAATGGCGAATACCAGAAATCTTTAGCCCTACTGCCAAGGTAATAATCCCTCCAACAGCCTTAAAATCGCTTATCATATAATCCGCCAGCAGCGGAAACAAAAGGTTCCCCAAAAAGAACAGCAAACACCCCAGAATCCCTTGCGGAATGGCTATTGCGCCAACCAGATATCCGGTTACTGCCCCGAAAATAATTGCCGTAAAAAAATCCATTACCGATTTGGCTATCAAAATAGAATGATCGCCGGAAATTCCAGAATTAATGGCACCAAACAAACCGGTTCCGCTAAAGCAAAATAATATAATCATGCTGATCAGATTATCCAGCTTCTCTTCTGTCAGATTTCCTCCAGGCAGCCGTGATGCCAGTCTGGTAAGGCCTTTTGACAATGCCGCCTCTATATTAAGACATTCCCCTGCTAACGTACCTACTATCAGCGCCATTACTACTGCCGTAAGCGCATTTAGCTGGACAATCAGGAATATTCCCATAGTAACAGCAGAAAGGCCGAATACGCCTGTTAAAGCAGCACTGATGCGCTTAGGAATGCGGTTTCCCACCAAAGCGCCAGCTATTCCGCCTGTTAGTACTGCTGCTGCATTAATAAAAACACCAATAGGCATATTCAATTCCTCCTTCAGACTCACTCTCATACCATTTATATTTTTGCATCAAACGAATATTTCTGTCTTTTAAAACAAAGAGTCCGGCTTGCCGGACTCTCGCGCCGGAGCGCGTCTGCGTCAGCAGACAGTTTCCTTAGGCGCGAAGTGCGCATCCCCCGGAGGGTTTTTGCTTTATAGGACGCAATTTCCTATAAAGATTAGGGTGTCAAAAGCACCTTTGGTGCTACACTCATACCATATATTGTTATTGCAAATAAATTTGCACATCAATATATGATATAGAGCGGGTTCGTCGCACCCTTTTGACACCCTAATCCTATAAAGGAATAAAAAGCCCCTCAGGATTTCTCCCAAGGGGCCAGTATACACTAAGGTGTGTTTGAGCATTCTTAATACCAGGATGCAAAAACTTTCGCCTGATAGTACAATCTTACTCTAAGATAGAAACAACTCTTCCGGAACCAACAGTTCTGCCGCCCTCACGGATAGCAAAACGAAGACCCTGCTCCATAGCAACTGGATGAATCAGTTCTACTGTCATCTCTACATTGTCGCCTGGCATACACATTTCAGTACCTTCCGGCAGATCGCAAACACCAGTAACGTCGGTAGTTCTGAAATAGAACTGAGGACGATAGTTGTTGAAGAATGGAGTATGACGACCGCCTTCATCCTTAGTTAATACGTATACCTGTGCAGTGAACTTGTTATGGCACTTAACAGAACCTGGCTTGCACAGACACTGTCCTCTTTCAATTTCTGTTCTCTGAACACCACGCAGCAAAGCACCGATGTTATCACCAGCACGTGCCTCGTCTAACAGCTTACGGAACATTTCAATACCAGTTACAACAACCTTACGGGTTTCTTCAGAAATACCAACGATCTCAACTTCGTCAGACAGATGCAGAGTACCACGCTCTACTCTGCCAGTAGCAACTGTACCACGTCCGGTAATGGAGAATACGTCCTCTACAGGCATTAAGAATGGCTTATCTGTATCACGAATTGGATCCGGAACGTAAGCGTCAACCTGCTCCATCAGTTCAACAATCTTGTCGCCCCACTCGCTGGAAGGATCTTCCAGTGCTTTTAATGCAGAACCCTGGATAACAGGCGTGTCATCACCCGGGAACTCATATTCATTTAACAGATCGCGAATTTCCATCTCAACCAGCTCTAACAGCTCTGGATCATCTACCATATCGCACTTATTCATAAATACTACGATGTAAGGTACGCCTACCTGACGGGATAACAGGATATGCTCACGGGTCTGAGCCATAACACCATCAGTAGCAGCTACTACTAAGATAGCGCCGTCCATCTGAGCAGCACCAGTGATCATGTTCTTTACATAGTCAGCATGGCCTGGGCAGTCAACGTGTGCATAGTGTCTATTTGCAGTTTCATATTCAACGTGTGCAGTAGAGATAGTGATTCCACGCTCTCTCTCTTCCGGAGCCTTATCGATATTCTCGAAAGCTACAGCCTCGCCAGTACCAAATCTCTCATGTAAAGTTTTGGTAATAGCAGCAGTTAAAGTAGTTTTACCATGGTCAACGTGGCCGATGGTGCCAATGTTGCAATGGGGTTTGTTTCTTTCAAACTTAGCTTTTGCCATTTTTAAACGTCCTCCTTAATTTGCGCCTTTCGGCTATTATTGTTTTGATATATTCAGGCTAGTTTCCATTATATTTGATTTATACGGATTTTTCAAGCCTATTCTTTACAATCCAGTGCTTTTTCCATTACTGTTTAAACAAATCACTGATAATATTTTTTATCAAATTTTCCGTTTGCAGCAATCTGAGCAGCAACAGTTTTACGCCGGACAGAAAAAAGCAAATTACTTGCCTTTATGCTCGCTGAGTACCTTTTCCTGAATGGACTTTGGTACCTGCTCATACTTTTCAAAGAACATGGAATAATTGCCGCGGCCCTGTGTCTTGGAACGCAGGTCGGTGGAATAACCGAACATTTCTGCTAAAGGAACGTATCCCTTTACCATCTTTCCGCCGCCAATATCTTCCATACCTTCAATACGTCCTCTTCTGGAATTAATATCGCCGATTACATCGCCCATATATTCCTCAGGCATAGTTACTTCAACCTTCATGATCGGTTCCAGTAAAACAGCGCCGCCTTTATTCATTGCATCTTTAAATGCCATGGAACCAGCAATATGGAATGCCATTTCAGAGGAGTCAACCTCATGATAAGAACCATCAAATACGTTAGCATGAACGCCAAGCACCGGGAATCCGCCCAGTACGCCAGATTTCGCCGCTTCCTCAATTCCTTCGCCCACTGCCGGGATATATTCCTTGGGAATAGCGCCGCCTACAACAGTAGACTCAAATTCAAAGGTCTTCTCTCCATTGGGATCCATAGGAGTGAAGGTAACTTTACAATGGCCATACTGTCCGCGTCCGCCGGACTGTCTTGCATACTTGCTGTCCACAGAAACTTCCTTAGTAAAGGTTTCCTTATAGGCAACCTGAGGAGCGCCTACATTTGCCTCTACATTAAACTCACGAAGCAGGCGGTCTACGATAATTTCCAGATGAAGCTCACCCATACCGGAAATAATGGTCTGTCCTGTTTCATGATCTGTATGAACACGGAACGTAGGATCTTCTTCTGCAAGCTTTGCTAAGGCTACGCCCATCTTATCCTGTCCGGCTTTGGTCTTAGGTTCAATTGCAATATCGATAACCGGCTCCGGAAATTCCATGGATTCCAAAATAACCGGATGCTGCTCATCGCAGATTGTATCGCCGGTAGTAGTCAGCTTAAAGCCAACGGCTGCCGCAATATCGCCGGAATAAACCTTATCCAGTTCTGCACGCTTGTTGGCATGCATCTGCAGGATACGCCCTACACGCTCTTTCTTTCCCTTTGTTGCATTCAGCACATAGGAACCGGAATTCATAGTTCCGGAATATACCCGGAAGAATGCCAGCTTCCCAACAAAGGGATCGGTCATAATCTTAAATGCCAGTGCGGAGAAGGGTTCGTCGTCAGAAGAATGACGCTCAATTTCATTCCCTTCCATATCAGTACCTTTGATCGCTGGGATATCGGTAGGTGCAGGCATAAACTCCAAGATTGCATCCAAAAGCTTCTGAACGCCCTTATTCCGATAAGCTGTACCGCAGCAAACCGGGATAGCGGTACACTGACAGGTAGCTTTTCTTAATCCTGCCTTCAGCTCCTCCACAGAAGGCTCCTCGCCTTCCAGATACTGCATCATTAAATCATCATCCAGCTCGCAGATTTTCTCTACTAATTCTGTCCGGTACAGCTCTGCATCATCTGCCATATCCTCCGGGATATCAACAATCGAAATGTCCTCGCCCTTATCATCATTATAGATATAGGCTTTCATTTCAAACAGGTCAATAATCCCCTTGAATTCATCTTCCTTTCCAATCGGAAGCTGCAGACAGATGGCGTTCTTGCCCAGACGGGTACGGATCTGATCCACTGCACCATAGAAATTTGCCCCTAAGATATCCATTTTGTTTATGAATGCCATACGGGGTACATTATAAGTGTCAGCCTGACGCCATACATTTTCAGACTGAGGCTCAACACCACCTTTTGCACAGAACACTCCTACAGCGCCATCCAGAACACGAAGGGAACGCTCAACCTCTACTGTAAAGTCAACGTGGCCTGGCGTGTCGATAATATTAATACGATGTTCCAGGGCACCTGGCTTATTCTTACAGTTTTCCTGCTGTGTCCAATGACAGGTAGTTGCTGCCGAAGTGATGGTAATTCCTCTTTCCTGCTCCTGCTCCATCCAGTCCATGGTAGCAGTGCCTTCATGAGTATCACCGATTTTATAGTTAACACCAGTATAATAAAGGATACGCTCGGTCAATGTGGTCTTACCCGCATCGATATGAGCCATAATGCCGATATTCCTGGTTCTCTCCAAAGGATATTCTCTTCCAGCCAAGGCTCTTTCCTCCTTCTAGTCTTCCACTTAGAAACGATAATGGGAGAATGCTTTGTTTGCCTCTGCCATCTTGTGCATATCTTCTTTCTTCTTTACAGACGCACCGGTGTTATTGGCAGCATCCATAATTTCATTGGCCAGCCTTTCCTGCTGGGTCTTCTCACCTCTCTTGCGGGAGTAAAGAGTCAGCCAGCGGAGTGCAAGCGCCTGTCTTCTCTCTGGTTTTACTTCGATGGGCACTTGATAAGTGGCACCGCCGATACGTTTTGCCTTAACTTCCAGTACAGGCATAATATTATTCATTGCTTCTTCAAATACTTCCAGTGCATCTTTTCCCGTTTTGTCTGCAACACGGTCAAATGCGCCGTATACAATCTTTTGTGCAACACCCTTCTTACCATCTAACATAATGTTGTTAATTAATTTGGTAACAACCTTGTTATTGTAAATCGGGTCTGCCAGTACATCTCTTTTCTGGGTATGTCCTTTACGTGGCACGTTACTTCCCTCCTTAATATGGTACGGAATTTCCTTCCGTATGCATTAGATCATAGGTACTCATGCTCAAACATGGCTAAAATCAAATCCTTTGCCTGCCTGGCACGTTCATGCGCGGAATCACCAGCGAACGGTGATCAATCTCTATCTCCTGCAACCTACAGGTTCAATATCATCATTCCGGCATAAATCCTATCATGTCTTGCTGCGTTTCCGATTACTTTTTCACTTTGGGCCTCTTGGCACCGTACTTGGAACGGGCCTGCTTTCTGTTAGCAACGCCTGCGGTATCCAAGGTTCCTCTGATAATGTGGTATCTGGTACCTGGAAGGTCCTTAACTCTACCACCACGAATCAGAACTACGCTATGCTCCTGTAAGTTATGACCTTCACCTGGAATATAGCTGGTAACTTCGATTCCGTTAGAAAGACGAACTCTGGCAATCTTACGAAGTGCAGAGTTTGGCTTCTTAGGAGTAGCAGTCTTTACAGCGGTACATACGCCTCTCTTCTGTGGAGAAGAAATATCCGTTGCTCTTTTCTGTAACGAATTGAATCCCTTCTGCAGAGCCGGAGCAGTAGATTTCTTTACGCTGGTCTGTCTTCCTTTTCTAACTAACTGGTTAAATGTTGGCATTCTTTTCACCTCCTGTGATATTGACTGTGGTTGCTGTATTGCAGCTTTTGGCATACAAAAAAATCTGGTATATTTTGCACGCCCTAATGATTATAGCCATACTCCCGGATTCTGTCAAGGAATTTCGATGAAGAATCTTATGGTTTTCCGGTATTTTTCACTTTCACAGCCATTTTAAGACCCTTCTTTTGCATTCAGCCGCATTGAACTCCATAACTTTTTATGATACACTGTTTCTGAAAATACTGACTTTCCTAACATATCAGACTAAGGAGATGAAACCATGGATGTAAATGAAAAAGCGCTGAAGCTTCATTATGATTTAAAAGGGAAAATCGAAGTGATCTCCCGCAAATCCATCACAACCAGAGAGGATTTATCCCTGCTGTATACCCCTGGCGTGGCAGAACCCTGCCGCCAGATTGCAGCAGATTATGAAAAATCCTTTCTTTTAACCCGCCGTTCGAATTTAGTAGCCGTGATTACAGACGGCACTGCCGTATTAGGACTTGGGGATATCGGACCTGCCGCGGGAATGCCGGTTATGGAAGGAAAATGTGCCCTGTTTAAAGAATTCGCTGACGTAGACGCCTTCCCCATCTGCATCGATTCTAAGGATACCGATACGATTGTATCTGCCATTGCCCTGATCTCCAAAAGTTTTGGAGGAATTAATCTGGAAGATATCGCAGCCCCCCGGTGCTTTGAAATCGAACGCCGTTTAAAAGAAATCTGTGATATTCCTGTTTTCCACGATGATCAGCACGGAACTGCCATTGTTGTAGCCGCTGCCATGTTAAATGCCATGAAAGTTACCAAAAAAACAATGGGGCAGATGCGGATCGTGATTAATGGCGCCGGGGCTGCCGGAATAGCCATTGGAAAACTTTTAATCAGCATGGGCTTTGGGAATATAATTATGTGTGACATAAACGGCATAATCTGTGAAGGCGACCCAGGCTTAAATTCCGGACAGGAAGAAATTTCCCATATCAGCAACCGCAATAAGGAACATGGCCTTCTGGCAGATGCCCTGAAACAGGCAGACGCCTTTGTAGGCGTATCCCGTCCGAATCTGGTAACAAAAGAAATGGTTGCATCTATGAATCACGGCATTGTATTTGCCATGGCAAATCCAGTTCCGGAGATCATGCCTGATGAAGCGAAAGCCGGAGGTGCCGCAGTAATCGGCACCGGACGTTCCGACTATCCCAACCAGATCAACAATGTACTGATCTTCCCTGGCATTTTTAAAGGAGCCTTGTCTGTGCGGGCAAAGGAAATCACAGAATCCATGAAGCAGAAAGCTGCTTACGCCATCGCTGGTATGATTCCGGAGGCAGAATTATCTCCAGACTACATTATCCCCTCTGCTCTGGATAAATCGGTTGCAGATGTTGTAGCAAAGGCCGTAGCAGAAACAGCCGTGGAAGAAGGAATCGCCCGCTCTGTACCGAGATAAGTTAATATCAAAAATATTTTGTTTTTAATTTGTTTTCTAATTTTTATTTAGATTTTTATTGAATTTCTATTGATTCCGCCGGAAGAATCCGTTACAATATGAGAAAGAAATAAAACAATTTTAAAACAGGAGGAATGTCACAATGAAGAAAGTATTTGCAACCACAAACGCTCCAGGCGCAATCGGTCCCTACTCTCAGGCAGTTCAGGCCGGCAATATGGTTTTTGTATCTGGACAGCTTCCGATCGATCCTGCCACTGGCGCTTTCGCCGGAGAAGATATTAAATCCCAAACCCGCCAGTCCTTAACTAATATTAAGAATATCTTAGCCAGCGAAGGAATCGATATGAGCCAGGTAATCCGCGTAGGCGTATTCTTAAAAGATATGAATATGTTTGCAGATATGAATGGAGTATATGGCGAATTCTTTGAAAATGATTATCCTGCAAGAGCTGCTGTAGAAGTAGCGCGTCTTCCGAAAGATGCTTTGGTTGAAATAGAGGCTGTTGCATACACAGAGAAATAACAAAATCTAACACGCTTTTGTGTATTGTCCTTTTTATACGAAGTAAAACTTTGCAGACGCACATTAATAAAAACCGGGCACAAACCAATACAGGTTTTGGCCCGGTTTTTATATTTATTGTCTTGTTGGTTTATTCTGACCAGAATTCTTAATCTGCTCACATTCTGATTTTAAATGCTTTCCTGATGCTCCGCAGCTTAAGCAGCTTCCGCAGCATCCGCTTTTTCCGGCTTTTTTATCCCTCCGGCGCTTACGGATAACCATTATCACGCCGGTTCCAATTAAGATTCCTAAAATTATATCTGTCATTTCCTGGTATCCCACTTAAGTAAACTATACTTCAAAAATCAAATCCCCGTAGCTTGGCATAGGCCATAAATCTTTATCAACTATCATCTCTAATTGATCAATGGGCTCTCTTAAAGCATTCATAAGGGGAACTACCTGTTCATGGTAGAATACTGCCTGCATACGGCCTGCTTCTATCTTACAAGCTTTTTCATCAATATCTTTTAACCCTGCCAAAGCTACTCTTGCTTCGCTTAAACGATCCGAACATTCTGCAAGAAGTTCTGACTGGACGCTTACATCTGCACCTGGACAGGCAGCTTTTACAGCGTTAACAGACTGGGCAAGCTGGGTTATATACTTAATTACAGCAGGTATAAACTGCTTCCCTGCCATATCAATCATGGTCTTTGCTTCAATATTAATTACTTTGGAATAGGTTTCATATTCAATCTCAGCTCTGGATTCCAGCTCAGCTCTGGTAAATACGTTAAATTCTTCAAACAGTTTTACCGCCTTTTCTGTGGTTAAAGCTGGAATCGCGTCTACCATAGATTTAATATTTGGAAGATTTTTTTCAGCAGCAGCCTTTACCCATTCCTCAGAATAACCGTTTCCGTTAAAAATAATATCCTTATGGTCAGCCAGCATCTTTTTAATCATGTCATGAACAGCCAGTTCGAAATCATCTGCCCGCTCCAATTCATCTGCCGCTTCCTTAAAAGCTTCTGCCACAATTGTATTCAGCACCACATTTGGAGATGAAATAGAATCTGCAGAGCCAACCATACGAAACTCAAATTTGTTTCCAGTAAATGCAAAGGGAGAAGTGCGGTTTCGGTCTGTAGCATCTTTATCCAAATCCGGCAAAGTGGCCACTCCTGTCATCAGCTTTCCCCCCTGTTTGGAGTGGGTTGCCTCGCCGGTGCTGCAAAGCTGATCAATTACATCTTCAAGCTGTTCTCCCAGGAAAATAGAAATAATAGCCGGGGGCGCCTCGTCAGCTCCTAGCCTGTGATCATTCCCCACATCTGCTGCTGACTGCCGCAAAAGATCGGCGTGGACATGTACTGCCTTTAAAATGCAGGCTAACACCAGCAGAAACTGAATATTTTCATGGGGTGTTTCACCTGGATTCAGCATATTAATACCGTCATCCGTAATAATCGACCAGTTGTTATGTTTGCCGGAACCATTCACTCCTGCAAATGGCTTTTCGTGAAGGAGGCAGGTTAAACCGTGGCGTCCGGCTACCTTTTTTAATGTTTCCATAACCATCTGATTGTGATCTGCCGCCAGATTTGCCTCTGCATAAATAGGCGCAAGTTCATGCTGTGCCGGTGCCACTTCATTATGCTGGGTTTTTGCAGAAACGCCTAATTTCCAAAGCTCTTTATTTAACTCATTCATAAAAGAGCCAATCCGCTCCCGTATGATGCCAAAATAGTGGTCATCCATCTCCTGTCCCTTAGGCGGCATAGCTCCAAACAAGGTTCTTCCAGTATAGATCAAATCCTTTCGCTGTAAGTACTTGGCACGATCTACCAGAAAATACTCCTGCTCTGGCCCTACAGAAGGCGTTACCTTCTTTGATGTCGTATTGCCAAACAGTCGTAAGATACGCAAAGCCTGCTGGTCAATGGCCTGCATGGAACGGAGCAGAGGGGTTTTTTTATCCAGCGCCTCTCCCCTGTAAGAGCAGAATGCCGTGGGAATGCAGAGAGTCACTCCTGTAGCATCCTCTTTTAAAAATGCGGGGGAGGTACAGTCCCAGGCAGTATAGCCTCTTGCCTCAAAAGTAGCCCTTAGTCCTCCTGAAGGAAAGGAGGATGCATCCGGCTCTCCTTTTACCAGTTCCTTTCCGGAAAACTCCAGCATAATCTTTCCGCTTGTATCCGGAGCTGAAATAAAGGAATCATGCTTTTCTGCAGTAACTCCTGTTAACGGCTGAAACCAATGGGTATAATGGGTGGCTCCCCTCTCAATTGCCCACTCCTTCATAGCCTGAGCTACTGAATCGGCAATTCCTGCTTCCAGCTCCTTGCCTTCCACAATCGTCTTTTTCAATTTCTTATAAACGCTTTTCGGCAGGCGTTCTCTCATAACTGCATCATTAAACACGTTTTGACCGAAAATCTCGGCTACATTTACAGTTTCACCCATAGATTTTTCCATCCTCTCTCAAATTTTAAAAAATCCCTCCCGTTCTGTTTTATACAGACGCTGTACGGAAATCAGGAGCACTTTCCCCTGTAAGGAAAAAGCGCCCTCTCTAATGAGAGAACGCCTTTATTCGTATTTAAAATAAACCATTTCCTGCAAAAAAGCAAGTGTTTTTTTCGATTTTTTATTTTTTCTGTAATGATCAAGCCTTGTTTGCAGAACCGAATAATTCAATCTTTTCCCGCACAGTAGCTTTGATTGCTTCTGCACCAGGAGCTAACAGCTTTCTGGGATCAAATCCCTTGCCCTGCTGATCCTTTCCTGCTTCGATGTATTCACGGGTTGCAGCAGCAAAAGATAACTGGCATTCTGTATTTACATTAATCTTAGCTACACCCAGGCTAATCGCTTTTTTAATCATATCCTCCGGAATTCCAGTACCGCCATGAAGCACTAAAGGCATATCCCCTACTTTTTCATTTACTGCTGCCAGTGTGTCAAAGCTTAAACCAGACCAGTTTTCAGGATATTTTCCATGAATGTTTCCGATGCCGGCTGCCAGCATATCCACTCCTAAATCTGCAATCTGCTTGCACTCATCTGGATCTGCACACTCGCCCATACCTACTACGCCGTCTTCCTCGCCGCCGATAGAACCAACTTCCGCTTCAATAGACAGTCCTAACTGGTGAGCTACGTGAACCAGCTCTGTCGTCTTTTCTACGTTCTCAGCAATCGGGTAGTGGGAACCGTCAAACATAATGGAGGAGAATCCGGCCTTAATGCACTTATAGCAGCCATCATAAGTTCCATGGTCTAAGTGAAGCGCTACTGGAACCGTAATATTCAGCTCATCAATCATAGCTTTAACCATAGCGGCAACTGTGCCGAAACCAGTCATATATTTGCCTGCTCCCTCAGATACGCCTAAGATTACCGGCGACTTCATCTCTTGTGCAGTTAACAGAACCGCCTTGGTCCACTCTAAGTTGTTAATATTGAACTGGCCTACTGCATATTTGCCCTCTCTTGCTTTTTGGAGCATTTCTTTTGCGGAAACTAACATGTAAATACCCTCCTCGTGAAATAATTATTAGGTTTCTTTTCATAAAAACAATGTCCCTGGCATGTATTATAGCGCATTTGCAGAAAAAATAAAAGTATTAATTCAAATCTTTCATTTGCTCTCATTGGCCATAGCACAAAGCTCTTCCAGCATTTGAGGAAGCTTTGCATCCATCGTTTCATCACTGAACTGGCAGGTTCCCACCTTTTTATGACCGCCGCCGTTATACTTAAGCATCAGACTTCCCACATCCAGACTGGCAGTGCGGTTCAAAATACTGTATCCTACTGCCGCAGAGCAGCCCTTGCCCCCTCTTCCGCTTACAATCCAGGCAGAAATGTTCTGCATTGGATACATGCTGTAAATCATAAAACGGTTTCCAGTATAAATCGGATCCACTCCCCGGAGATCTGTAATAATCACGTTTCCGTCAATACGGGTATGTTCCGTTACCATCTCTTTAAATTTTTCTGTCTGCTCTTTGTAAACCGCAATCCTCTCCTGAACATCCGGCAAAGAAAGAATTTCCTCCGTGCTGGAAACACGGCAGGCTTCCAGCAGCTTTTCCATTAACTGATAATTGGAAATGGTAAACTCCCGCCATCTTCCCAGGCCTGTTCTGGGATCCATTAAAAATCCAATTAAGATCCATCCTTCCGGGTCCATCACCTCATCAATGGTCAGATTGCCGGAATCCACCTTATCCACTGCTTCCATCATTTCGCCAAACTGCGGGAAACGCTCTGCTCCTCCGTAATAATCATAAATAATTCTCGCACAGGATGGCGCGATCCGGCTCTCCCCTTTATATTTGCCTGCAAGCTGAAGTCTTTCGTGCTCACTGGAGTGATGATCAAACCAAAGGCCGCAGCCTTCTACAAATGGCACATTTGCCAGGCAGTCATCTTCATTTACCTCAACCAGTCCATCCTGCAGATCCTTCGGATGAGCGAATTTCCAATGATCAATGATCCCTGCCTCTAATAGCAGCGCCCCACATACCAATCCATCAAAATCTGAACGTGTTACTAATCTCACTAAAATGCCTCCTTCTTTTTAAGGATGCCAAAACCCCTTCCGGCTGTTTTTGCTATCCCTTTTAATATGGTCATTACAGTTTCCTCTTTAAGTCAAGAGTACTGCAGCCACTTCTTATTACATGATGTTGGGGTCAAAAGGTGTTTTGACCCCTCTGATACCGGATTGCTCCCTACTTTGTACTCCAGCAGTCCTCAAAAATATTCAAAATCCGCCCTGATCGGGCTGCTTTTTCATGTTTTTGGCGGGTCCCAAGTTCAAAAATCCTCTTGCAGGCAAGCTTGCATCGGATTTTAGACCTTTTGACCCTGGTATCATTACATTATGATACTTCTAAAATATCCCTCACTTCTGCCTTCATCGCTTCCACGCTGCATTCCCGGCTATGGCGGATTTGTGCATGGCGGATTTCCTCTACAGCTTTCGGCACCGGGATCCCAGAAGCCGCACTCATTTCATCAATAAGGGCAAACTCTTCTTTTTGGCTCTTCTCCCCGGTTATGGCCTCCATTACGCTCCTGGAAAACTTGTAAGGGCTTGCTGTAGAGGCAATCACTGCCACAGCTTGATCCCCGGTAGACGCTGTATATTTTTTATAAACGGCAGACGCCACTCCTGTATGAGTATCCATCAGATACCCTGTATCTGCAAACACGCGTTTGATCTCAGCGGCATTTTCTTCCTGATCTGCAAAGCCGCCCCAAAAATCTGCCATCTGCTTTTTCATATCCTCTGTAACCTGGTAACTTCCATTTTCTCCAAGAGATTCCATCAGCTTCCGGTTCTTCCCTGCGTCACATCCTGCACTCAGATACACAAGGCGCTCTAGATTACTGGAAATCAAAATATCCATAGACGGGGAACTGGTCAGGATAAATTCACGGTTCCGGTCATAGGTTCCTGTGGCAAAAAAGTCAAATAATACTTTATTATCATTTGATGCACAAATCAGCTTTTTGATGGGCAGTCCCATCTGTTTTGCAAAATAAGCTGCCAGAATATTTCCAAAATTTCCGGTGGGAACTGCCACATTAATTTCTTCTCCGGCAGTAATCGCCTTCTGCTTCAAAAGCTTCCCATAAGCATACACATAGTAAACGATCTGAGGCACCAGGCGGCCGATATTAATGGAATTAGCAGAAGAAAACCGAAATCCTTTTGCTGCCAGCTCCTCCTTAAAACCTTCATCTCCAAACAATTTTTTTACGCCTGTCTGGGCATCATCAAAGTTTCCGTGAATCGCCACAACTGAAGTATTTTCCCCTTTTTGGGTCCGCATCTGCAGTTCCTGAATCCGGCTAACCCCACCCTTGGGATAAAAAACGATAATTCTGGTTCCTGGTACATCAGCAAATCCGGCCATAGCCGCTTTTCCTGTATCTCCAGATGTAGCTGTAAGAATCACAATCTCCTGATCCACCTTATTTTTCCTGGCTGCTGCTGTCATAAGATGAGGCAGAATGGAAAGTGCCATATCTTTAAAAGCAATGGTACTTCCATGGAACAGCTCTAAATAATAAGCGCCGTCTGCCTTTGCTAAAGGAGCGATTTCCTCTGTATCAAATTTGCCATCATATGCTTTCTCAATACAGTCCTTTAATTCCTCTTCTGTGTAATCGGTAAGAAACAGCTTCATCACTTCATAGGCTGTTTCCTGGTAAGACATTTGAGCAAACTGCTCCGGCAAACAGTCCAGCTTTGGGATCCGATCTGGCATAAACAGACCGCCATCTTTTGCCAGCCCCTGAAGGATGGCCTGGGATGCGCTGACCCCTGACTGCCCTCCTCTGGTGCTTACATAAGTAATCGTATTTGATAATTCCATCACTCTATTCCTTTCTTCTTTTCTCCGGAAAAATCGGGGAATTTTGAATTCAAAATCTGCCCGGCAGGGCTTTTCATGTTTTTGGGAAAAGTTTAACATATTTTAATATCCCATGCAACTAAAAGTATCAGAAAACAAAAGAAATCTTTGACAAACCGAAAACTGTCAATTATGATACATAAGGTATAAAGGAGGTGCACTGCCTGCATGAAATACGAATCTGTTACAGAAGGTATTTTTCTGTCCCGTCCCAACCGCTTTATCGCTCATGTAATGATTAACGGCAGGGAAGAAATCTGTCACGTAAAAAACACCGGGCGCTGCAGAGAGCTTCTAATCCCTGGTGCCAGACTAATTTTAGAATACCATCCCAATGCCGCTAAAACAGGCAGGAAAACCTGTTACGATGTAATTGGGGTATATAAAGAACATGGCGGAAGCCGTGATGAAACACTGCTGATTAATATGGATTCCCAGGCCCCCAACCAAGCTGCCTGGGAATGGCTGCAATCAGACGGGTTTCATGCTCTTCTTCCAAAGGATGTAACGATCACCCAGCTTTGCCGGGAAGTTTCTTATGGAAACTCCCGGTTTGATTTCTCTTTCTTTCTAAATGACCGCCAGGCTTTTATGGAAGTAAAAGGCGTTACCCTGGAGCATCACGGCATTGCATCATTTCCGGACGCCCCCACTGAACGGGGAGTAAAACATTTAGATGAACTTGCAGCAGCTTCCCAAAAAGGATTTGCCTGCTATCTTCTCCTGGCAATCCAGATGAAGGGAATCACAGGTTTTATCCCCAATATGGAAACTCACCCGGAATTCGGGTATGCTTTAAGCCGCGCGAAAACTGCAGGAGTTACCTTGTTGGCTTACGATTGTCTGGTAGGCAAAGACTCTATGGATATCCACAGCCCAATCTCCATTACGCTGCCTTCTGTCTACCCTTAAGCATTTAGCCAATATAAGGTGCACTGGCGTGCTGCCTGCATATCATATAGTAACTGCTTTAGACAAATACTGGAGTGTTATGGTAGTTCCTTTACGTTATTTAGAACCAGATCACGAAGCAGTCATTGTCTGGATCGCGCTGCCGGATAAGCAGAAACAGCTTCTTTCCTTGTGGGGGATTGAGCCGGAATCCTTAATTACCTGCGTTTTTAAAAATAAAAGGAATGGTATGTCCGCATACAAAATCCGTCATACCGTTATTGCTTTAGGGACAACGGAGTCCAGCGGAATCCTGGTAAAGCTTTTAGGTTCTTTTTAGGACGTCTTAAACGCCTGTATCCATCCGCTTATCCTTCCCCTTTTCCATGCTTTTCTCCACGATGCCTGCCAGGAGGCCCAAATCTTAGACGGCCGGATAAAACAGGCGCTGATGGCCCGTTTTCAAATGACTTACTGCTTCCCGGCATCTCCTTTTTCCCGGGTTCTTTCCGGAAAACCGGTCCTTTTCCCGGCAGCGCCCGGTTCACAGATCTTTTTCCCGACTGCCCACGGCCCCTATGTTCGCTTTTTCCCCGTTCAAAACACCTTTCGCAAACAGAAAAGCTGTAGTCCCAAGGCAATTCTCGTTTGCAAATACTGCATTTTCTGGAATAGCTTGTACACTCCATTTTCAGGATCCTGCTGATTTCCGCTTCCGTTTCGTGACGCTCTTCTATAAGATTTTCCAATTGAACCGGAAGGCCAACTTTCCGGGAAAACTGAAAATACAAATCCAGCATTTTATAATAGCTTTCCAGATCATATAAATCATTGCCTGGGCTGTAGGGAAATTCCAGCTCATCCACTTCTCTGTATTCCCTGCAGTAATCCTTCCACAAATCCATTACCATTTTATTATTAATATCGATTGCACAGGTAATCAGCTTATAAATTTCATGTTTGGAAAACTCCTCCATATGGGTGCCATGAACAAGCAGAAAATTTTGGTAAAGGGAAAGGAGCTCGTCCACCTCCATTTTTTGGTAAAGAGCAGGAGCATCCATACCAGCCCATATTTTAATCAGGCTGTCAATATCCGCCGGCAGATTTAAAAGCTGTTCCGGAAACCCAATCAAAGCTTTCATAATAGGGATTGGCATTCTCCCCAGACCGTCTTCAATCAACTGAATATTGTCAATAGCAGCTACAAACCCTTCTTCATAAATTCCAAACCTTCCGGCCCGTCCGGCGATTTGTTTGATTTCGCCAGGTTCCAAATCCCGTTTTGCCACACCGTCAAATTTCTGAGTTTCTACAAATACGATTCTTCGGATTGGAAGGTTTAATCCCATGCCAATAGCGTCTGTGCTGACCACAATATCCGTTTCTTTTGCCAGGAAGCGGCGCACCTGCTCCCTTCTGGTGGCAGGAGGAAGACTCCCGTAGATTACGCTGCACCGCACGCCCTGGCCTTCTAAATGGGCCGCCAGCGCTAAAACCGATTTTTTTGAAAACACAATTAATGCATCGCCTTTACGAAGATCATGTTTCATGGAATAAGGCTTTTTCTCTATGGTCAGCCGGGTGTTCCGCTTATGACGAAGGATCCGGTATTGGTCGCCGCACCGCTTAATCATCTGTGTAATAATTGATTCTGCTTCCGGCGCCATACACAGATGGATCTCTTCTGCCCGAAGCCCTAATATGGCTCTGGTCCAGTTATGTCCTCTGTAAGGATCCCCTATCATTTGGCATTCATCTACCACAGCAATATCAAAGTATTCATGGTCATTGAGCATCTCTACGGTACAGGACTGGCAAAGGGCTCCGGGCACTTGGATGGTTTCTTCTCCGGTTATCATAGAGCAAGGCAGCCCCTCCATATTGCACTTGTCATAAACCTCCAGGGCCAAAAGACGCAGAGGCCCAAAGTATGCGCCATGCGTGCCGGATTTCAGCCGCTCTAAGGCGTCATGGGTTTTACCGCTGTTGGTGGGGCCAACGTGAAGAATAAATTTCCGCTTCATCAGCCGTGCCTGGGGATACTCCTCCTCTGGCTTTTGCTTAATCGATTCCCGGATTCCTTTCTGAATCGTTTTTGGAATATAGAAAAGCTGATACCCCCGCTCTAAGGAATTTGAAAGCAGATACCGCCGGATTCCCTGCATCTGCAGCACCTGCTGCAGCTCTTCTTCCTCTAAATCGGAAAGAAATTCCAAATCCTTCCCAGCCAGGCAGACGCAAAAATCCTTCATCTTCTTAATCCATGTTCTTACTTCCTCTTTCTGTTCTGGTGGTGCTGTATCCTCTTTCCGCATCAGATACGCGCACACTTTGGACAGCATGGCATGAACATCACTTAGCTCGTTAGACTTTTCAATCCCCTTTAAGCTCTGGGGATTCAGCTTTTGGCATCGCTTGCGCATTTCCCCTAATGTCATAGAGCGGTATCGCTTATTTGCATTGCCAAAAAACAAATTGATATAATATTCCGCCAAATATTGTTCTTGAGCCGTCATAATATAGATTCTCCGATCGCAAATAATGTTTCATCATAGATAATCGAGTAGGGAAGGCAAAATTTCCTATAAAGTAAAAAACCCCGCAGCATCAACCTGCCTGCGGGATTTCCGTTATTTTGATTCAAACCGGCTCCTCCCTTCGATCTTTAAGACAGGGCGGCTAACATTTTTAATGGAAGCAAGGAGGCTCGAACTCCTGACCTTTCGCGTGTGAGGCGAACGCTCATCCCGGCTGAGCTATGCTTCCATACGTCTTTATTTTACCACATTCTGCAAATTAGTCAATGTAATTTTTAATCACCTTCTATCATCTCCTGTTATCCTTTATCTAGAAACCATTCCCGGATTTGCAGCATGGAATAACCGGAAACTCCTCCAAGCCCCTCAGCATATCATATAAAAAGATCACGCGCAAACGTTGAGTAAGGTTATGAAGCAAAAACCCGTTACCATCACCGCTCTAATCAGCCAAACTGCCGGATATTCTCATGGAACAGCGGCATACCATGAGTTTTCCCAACCCGTTTCCTACACTTATATGGAACAGCGTTATCAGGTTTGTCCTGTTTATGGCTTCCCCCTGCCTGCCTTTTGCCATCATTGGGACAATACGGATGTGATCCTGGTAATCATAAGCGCCCTGTATCTGGAACAGGGCCTTCGTCTTCTGTCTTTTGTGATCCGTCAAAACCAGATAACGGATCAGGCTGTTCCTGCTGTACTGTGTATTGCGTCATGCCAGGAACAGCAGCCCTATGGAATTTCTATTGACTTTGACCTGCTGGAAGATGTGCTTCAGATCCCGGTCGTTCCCTGTTATCACTGCAAATCCGATTTTGATGATGTAAAAGCAGCCATAGCTTACGCCCGAAACCAGCGCTTTTCCTATGACTGCCTGGATTTTTCCCCATCTAAACTGGCGGCTGAAACCACCTGTTGTTTCAAAAACTGCTATGGCCCTCTGGAAAAAGCAATGGACGCTGTGTTATCCACACCCTTTTTCGGAACACTTATCCTGATAGCATGTTTTCTTTTTCTCCTGTGGCTTACACTATCCGGAACTTTTTTGTTGTTTCAAAAGCTTTTTTTTGCCCTGCGTTTGATGGAAGAAACGCTAACCTGCAGTTTGGGGGATTTTTTCCTTTCCAGCCTGCCTGTAAATTTTATTGTAAATGGATTGCTGCCAACCTTATCCTGCGTGATCCCTCTTATGCTGCCTGCCCTTGCAGTTTCTTTTTTCCTATTTGCTCTGCTGGATGAAGCCGGCTTTCTTCCCAGGCTCTCTTTTCATGCAGATCCGCTGATTAGACCCTGGGGCGGCTGCGGAAAACAATGTCTTGTTATGTCCAAAAGCACCCAATGCCATTTGGCAGGAATCTTGGAAAGCCGCCGCATACAATCTCCCAGAGAACGGCTGGCTTCTCTGATAACTACCTGCCTGATCCCCTGCAGCGGACGGCTTCCTCTGCTTCTTTCCGTTACTTCTTTATGGGGAATCACAGGTTCCTTTGCTTTTTCTTTTATGCCTGCCCCTGTTTCCATTACCTTCCTTACTGCATTTTTCATGGCAGTGGTCTTGCTTTTGCCTGGCTTTGGGTCTGCCCTTGCCACTTCCTGTTTGTTATCTCACACCCTGCTAAAGCCGCTTCCTTCTGCGTTTGTATTAGAACTGCCAAGACTCCGCCGTCCCCGCCTGATACGATCTGTGATTCCTTCTGCCTGGAACGATACCTGTTTCGTTATCGGCCGGGCAGGAACAGCGGCAATCCTGGCAGGATTTTTTATCTGGCTCTTAAACCAGATCACTGTAGATGGAGCAACTCTCTTAAATCAATGTATCCGGCTGCTGGAACCTGCCGGCTCTTTTCTCGGTCTGGACGGCATAATCTTAACTGCTTTCCTTCTGGGAACCCCTGCAAATGAAATCACCTTGCCTTTAATGATTTTAATCTACCTGTCCCAAAGCCATACCGCGATTAGCCCTGCTCCCTTTCCTGCCGATACAATCATCCATACCACCGCAGCCTTATCCATCCGATCCATGGCAGAATTAAAACAGCTTCTTATTCTGCATGGATGGAACTGGCACAGAGCCCTTTTGGTAGTGATTCTTACCATGTTTCACTGCCCCTGCCTTCCTTCCCTGCAGATGATTCATCAGGAAACAAAAAGCTTAAAATGGACTGCCGCTGCAGCCCTGATTCCCTCACTTATTGGCACAGGGCTTTGTGCACTGATCAATGCCTTGCTGCAGTTCTTTTAAAATTTCCTTCCGCCGCCTCCTGCCTGGTGACCGCCAAAACTATGAGTAGAACTTCGCCCGGAACTGCCTGAGCCAGAATGCCCGCCTCCGTTAGACTGTCTGGGAATTACTATATGGGTCACAAAGGTATTCACAAGCTGATCCGGCGGATTATGAAAGAGAAAACGGCAGTCCGTACGGTAAGCCAGAGAATCGCCGCTCCTTTTGTCAGCCTCTTTCATGCTATACTGTCTGGCCACATTTAAGCATACCGCTGCCGCTGTTCCCGCACTGACGATAAAAGCAAACAAAGCTTCATACCACCGGATTGATCGGTATCTGCTGATTTCTCCGGTTTCCACATTATAAATATATTGGTTAGACTGGATTCCTTTTTTGAAAAATTCACCTGATTTTTCAATCCCGGCTAGTGCTGCCTCTGCATACTGCCCCCTTGAAGCAGCCTCATATGCCTGATCCAAAACCTGCTCAATCCGCTGATCTGTTAAAACACGGATCATGGAGCCGTAAGTTCCCAGATAAAGTTCCCGGTTATCCATGTCGATCAGCATAAGGATTCCATTTTCATGGAAGGTCTGCTCAAACCCATGGCTAAAATAAAACTCATCTGCCACTTGCCGGGAGCTTCGTCCATTAGCTGTGTCAATCGTTACCACCACTACCTCTGACTTCATTTCCTCCCGAAGCAGAGCCGCTTTTTCTTCCAGTTTTCTCCTTTCCTCCTGGTCAAATAAACCGGCCTGATCAAATACCTGTTTTGTTCCCTGGCTGTAATCTGCCGCTGCTTCTTCAGCGCCGTAAGCCAGATTTCCAAACAAGTTCTGCTGCCAGGAAAGAATCATCAAAAGACACAGGATAAGGCCAAAAAGCCGGAGCAGAACGGCTCTGGAAGGGGAGCTGTTTTTTGTCACATACTTCATAGAAAATACCCTCCTGTCAAAAGCAGGGCTAACAGGGGCAAAAATACGGAAAGAAACAAAACCAGCAGTTTTTTCCCGTCTACCGGAATTTCCCCGCATACCTTTCCGGTCTGTCCATTTAACGCAAAGTAATATATTTTTCCGTCCCTTGGCCCTTTATAAGTAAGGGTCCAAACAGGAAACAGGCCGTAATGCCATACCGGATCCTGAATGTTGGTTTCCTGATGCCGAATGTTCAAGCCAGAATAGCCTTCTGCACTATTTTTTAAACTTGCAGCAGCAAATTCCTTTACCTCCCGCTCTGCTTCCGGGCAAATCTGCTCCTGCCCTATATCCCGTTTTTCTGCAAAAAATCCGGTAAGATATCCCATTTGAAAAGGCTTTATACCTTCTGTCTGAAAAGGAAGCACGCCAAAAGAAAGCTTGGCATTGGCTTTTTTTAGAGCATTCCGAGCCATATGGTGAATCTTCATCTGGCCGTCCCTGCTGATATGATATATCTTTTTCTCGGTGTAACGAAGGTTTCCTGCATCCCACATCCGCAGCCTGGTTCCTTCTGCCTCCATCTTCCCCTCCACAGTACAGCTATAAAGCCAATAAGGGAAATAAACTCCCGTCATAGAATCGATCTGTTTTTTTGAATAAAAATCAGAAGGCGCATACCGTTTGCGTCGGATCCACTGAGCAAAAATTTCTTCTGCCTGCTTCCGGTTAATGGAAAATGGAACTACATAATCTGGCTGATAGCGGCCTGTAAGACGCCCCTGGAGTACCACCGGATTATGGCAGTAATAGCAAATCGAAGCTGCCGTAGTTTGGTCTGTCACAATTTCTGCACCGCAGCTTGGACATGTATACAAAACTGCCTCTTGATCCTTTGCAGCAGTACTGGCGGTATCCTGGTTATTCTTGACGTCTTGGGTTTCCAGATCCCCTAAACTAAAATCGGATAAGCAAAATTCACATTTATATGTCTGAGTTTCCGGGTTAAAGACTAACCCGCCGCCACAGTTAGGACATTTAAAAGTAATGGTATCCATCATGTTCTTGGTTTCCCGCACTCACTGCAGAATTTTCCTGTATTTGCAGTCCCGCAACTGCACATCCAGTTTGCCGAAGGTTTCGGGCTTCCGCACTCACTGCAGAATTTTCCCGTATTTGCAGTCCCGCAGCTACACATCCATCCGTCCTGTGCCTGCCGGGTTTCCGGTGCCTGTGCCATTTGAGCCTGCCCTCCATAGGAGCTGTTTTGTCCCGGCACAGCCTGGCCTGGATATCCTCCATTCATTCCCGCTGCCTGTCCTTTAACAGCTCCCTGGTTCATCTGCATCTGCTGCATATTGGCGGCTGATGCTGCTCCCATAAAGCCGCCTCCGGCCTGCATTCCCATACCCATTCCCATAAATCCGGCCATAGCGCCGTTGGAATTGGAACCAGCACTTCTTAAGCCTTCTGCTATTGCGCCCTGCACATAGCCCTCACGGATCGTAGGATCGCTTAACATCGCTCCCTGATTGCGAAGGTTAATCAGTTTCTGGGATTCCTCGTTATAAGAAATACTTGCTACCCCTACTGACTGGACTTCCATCCCCCGCATTTTGCGCCAGTCTTCATCCAGCACATCTGCCATATATTTTCCCAGTTCCCGTCCTTTCGACGCAACGTAGGAAATCCGAATCCCGTCTGCTGACATCTGGTTAATGGAACTTTGAAGCGCTTCTAAAAATTCTGACAAGTACTGCTCATTGATAGAATCAATCTCAATCCGGCTTGCATTTTTAGGAATTACTTCCGCATAAAACAGCAACGGATCTGTAATTTTAATGGAATACGTTCCATGGGCCCTTAAAAACAGTTCTGCATTATAAAAATTGTCAAAATAGTTAATGGGATTTCTGGTGCCGAATTTCAGCCCTTTAATCTCCTGAAGATTGATGTAAAAAACCCGCTGAAGAGTAGGCGTCATTCCACCGTACCGGATTCGGTTAAAGGACTCCTTTAACGAATCCCCAAACTGTCCATTAAATAATGAAGGAAGCGAAGAATTATTAACTGTATAATAGCCTTCTTCCGCTGTATAATCTACAACCTTTCCGCCATCTACCAGCATCATAAACTGATTGGGATAGACATGGATAACCGATCCGTTGGACACAGTCCGATCCGTTCCCTTTACATTTGAGCCTCTTCTGGTTTTAACACCTTCTGCAAATACAGTCCTGTCACTGATATCTCCCGGTTCGATCACCTCCAGCCATTGGTCTGCCAGCGAACCACCCACTGCCTTAGCTGCCGCTTTCAAGATTCCCATAATGAATTCCTCCTTAAATAGATTAGATGCCTGAAACAGCCTCTTTTATTTTCCAGAATTTTCTTTTTAATCTTCCTGAATCCGGTTTAACGACCAGACCCGGATATTAATTGGTTCAATTCCGCTGCCGCAATACTCACAAAATTTACTGCCCAGCCTGCTTACCGGGGCACCGCATTGAGGACAGGTAACTGCTGCTGCCGTCTGTCCTGGCTGCAGCTTTTCCCGATCCTGAATATACATAAATTCCATGTTATAACGGGTTTGACGCATACGCGGTTCTTCAAAGGGGGATTTCTTATTTTCCTTCCCGCTTCCCCCCTCTTTTAGCACCTCTTCCCAGTACTCATACCCGACTGCAGACTGAAGAGTAATCACGCAGCATCCTTCCCGCTTCTGGTAACGTGCAATTTCTGTTCTATGTACTGTGATTTTTTGGAAATGTTCCCGAACTCCCCTTCGCTTGTCATCCTCAATCCTAAGGCCCGTCTGATTCCTTAAATCCTCCGATGCCTGCTTAAGACAGCTTGTATCCTGCATTTCCACTGCTGCCAGGCAGGCCTTTAGCTGATTTTCTGACCGCTGGATAAATTCTGCCAGGGAAAACTCCGGAAAATCCCGCTGAATCTGAGGCAGGCAAAGCCCTGTCATCCCTGAAACGGATTTCGGCGTAGTTGCCAGCCGATCCTCCTGGCTTCGGATTCCATCTATCAGAGAATCCGTACCAAAAGCCAGCCTGGAAATCATCCGAAGCTTCCTCCGTATTGTCAAATACAGAAAGCCTCCTCCTGCTGCAATCACAATCAGCAAAATTATAATAACCGTACTGCCCATCGGCTATCCCCTCCTTAAGAACGTGTCCGGAACATGCTCTGGCAGCGCCATAAGCGATCCATGGGTCTGTAATCTCACTGAAATTCCAGCATAAAACCCATCAATTACCATTATAATCCTTCTGTAAATATTTGTCCATAGACTGACCCGCTCAAACCTATGAATATTGGAGCGCCAGTTACTGTTCACATGCACCCTGTGAACGTAACCCCATATGCCCATTTAGAATCGCCTGCGGCGCTGGGGCATATGCTTTGCTCCCATAACGATATTGGCTCGTGACGAATCAGCGGGGTGGTTCATCACGATGGGAACAGTAACGATCGCCATTCTTTTGAAATCCCTCGCCCAGATCTTAGTTATCTTTTTCCCACTCCCTGCGCATAAATGCAATTTCCCTGGCATAACCATCCAGCTCATTTGGAGTTTCCAGATAAAATGGAAGCGTTTTTAACGCCGGATGCCGCACCACCCTGGCCAGCGCTTCCGCTCCAATATAGCCTTCCCCTATTTTGGCATGGCGATCTTTTCCGGAACCCAGCGGATTACGGCTGTCATTTAGATGAACCGCCTTTAAATGGTCAAGACCAATCACACGGTCAAATTCCGTCAAGACATCATCCAAATGTCCGGCAATATCGTATCCCCCGTCCCAGACATGGCAAGTATCCAAACATACCCCTACATGATCCGTTTGCTCCACCCGGTCCATAATTTCCCGCAGTTCCTCAAACCGCCCTCCTACTTCACTTCCCTTTCCGGCCATTGTTTCCAATAGCACAATCGTATGCTGAGCCGGATCCAGAATCTGATTCAGCATATCAGAAATAAAAGAAATTCCCGTTTCCATCCCCTGCCCCACGTGGCATCCCGGATGAAAATTATACAAATTCCCTGGTATATATTCCATCCGTTTCAAATCATCTGCCATGGTATCCCGTGCCAGATTTCTCAGCCTTTCATCCTTGGAACAGGCATTTAAAATATATGGGGCGTGGGCTAACACAGGCGCAATTTTATGCTCTTTTGCCAGCTCCAGAAACCGTTTCACATCTTCCATTTTTATTTCCTTGGCCCTGGTTCCTCTTGGATTTCTGGTAAAAAATTGAAATGTATTCGCCTGAATGGAAACAGCCGTCTTTCCCATGGATTCATATCCTTTTGATGAAGATAAATGGCATCCTATTTTCAGCATCCTTAATTCTCCCATTATGTAACGGCACCGCAAACTGGCCTGTTATTTCCTTATCTGCACACTTACTGAGAATACACACTTGTGAACTGAACCGTACAGACCAGTCTGTATATGCCATATTTTGCGGTACCTGATTCCTATTTACCATCTCTGCGGCAGGAGCTTTACAGCCCCTGCCCGTTTTGCCGTAAGGTCTTACCCTTAGCTGTTTTCGCTTAAACTATGCGCATCCGCACCCGTCATTGCCATTGTCAAATCTCAGCGGAACTGGACGATTCCCACAGCAGGGAGGCGTGCAAATCGTGCCGCAGCCATTTCCACAATTGTTTCCGCAGTTGTTGTCACAACTATTTCCACAGTTGTTATCACAGCAATTTCTGCAGTTGTTGTCACAGCCATTTCCGCAGTTGTTGTCACAGCCATTTCCGCAGTTGTTGTCACAACCGTTTCCACAGCTATTATTGCAGCTATTTCCACAGACTACTCTGCAGACAGTTCTGCAGTTATTGGTACAGCAGTTATTTCCGCAGTTGCATCCGCAGCCATTTCCGCAGCCGGCTCCACCGTTATTTCCACAATTATTTCTGCAGCATCTGCAGCCAAAACAACAATTACATCTTCCAAAGATACACATATGATTGAACTCCTTTTTTTATATGGTTGTACTATATCATATGTGGACGAGAGGAATGTGTTACAACTGCTTTTTCAACTTTTTGCCCCGCATAGGATCAATGGCCCTCACTGCAATCGTCAGAAAAATAACTGACAAAAAAATCTGCAGGCAGATGCTGAATGGAATCCATGCATTTAAAACTGGATTAAGCTGACGTTTTCCAAAATACTGCATAACCGTAAGAAAGCCCTCCCGATCCCCTACCTGATTTCCGATTACCAGGTAAAAGGTCAATGCTGGATTTAACAGCAGCAGATAAAAAAATCCCCCGGAATTTACCTGGGATGCAATCCCTCCTACCTGATTTACATATCTGGCTGCCCCCATCTGGGCTATGGACCAGACAAAAAAATTAATTGCATACGTTCCTATCAGCAAAACCCCTAAAAAGCCGTATGACAGGGCAGTCGCCATCGTCGAACGCTTGCAGACGGCCGAAAAGCAAAGACCTAAACTGGAAGAAAGCAGCGCTACCGATAAATATAAAAGCAGCAGCAGTCCAAGATCCCTTAACTGGATTCCTCCATAGATAAAAACCAGTGAAATAACCGGAAAGCTGGAAATGACCAAAAGCGCCATATTAATCATAGATGAAATCAATTTTCCTAATACAATCTCCGCAGGCGTCATCTGTGTGGACAGCATCAGATTTAACGTCTGCCGTTCCCGTTCCCCGCTGATACTCCCGGCAGTCAGCGCCGGCATAATAAAAAACAGCATCAGGAATTCAATCAAAGCAACAAAAACATACAGATTAAGAAAACTGGAATATTGAATCTCTGCTGTCACCCTGCCCTGGGAGGCCACAGAATACATGTTCAAAAGGGCTACCAGCGCCAGAATGCTGTTAAATACCATCGTCATCACAGGAAGCCGGATACTTCGGCTGCTGACCGTCATTTCCCGCCTATAAACCGGGTTTCCCTTCATACAAAAGTTCCTCCTTTTCTTCATGATCCGTAATCTGCATAAACAGCGATTCCAGGCTTCCCTGCTTCCGGAAAAATCCGTTCACTAAAACCTCCGCATCAATCATCTGCTGCAAAAGCAGAGCCTCGTCCTGGTTGTCGCCGGCAAACCCCACCGACAGGCAGTTATCCTTAATGGAAATGGTCCGGACACAGCTATGGCTCCGTAAAATCGCCATGGCTTTCTCCATATTTTGGTACACACGGATAATCAAGGGATTGGACTGATCCACCCGCTCTGTAATTTCCCGAATATTTCCGCTTACAATCATGCGCCCCTGATCAATGATACCAATATCAGAGCACATCTGGTTCAGCTCGGAAAGAACATGGGAACTGATGAAAATGGTCTTTCCCCGATCGTTTTGTTCTATCAGCAGCTCCCGAAATTCCAGCCGGGTTCTGGGATCCAGCCCAGAAGCAGGTTCATCCAGTATCAGCAGCTTTGGATCATGAATCAGGGCTCTGGCCAGACAAAGCCTCTGTTTCATTCCCCTGGAAAGCCCATCTACATAAAAATCTGTCCGCTCTTCCAGCCCTACCTGTTCCAAAAGGAGGTTGCACCGTTTCCTTGCCATTAAGCCTTCCATCCCATAGCAGGAAGCAAAAAACTCCATATATTCCCGTACCTTTAAATTGTCATAGACTCCGAAAACGTCTGGAACATAACCAATTTTCCCTTTTACCTCCTTTTGGTTTTTCATTGCATCCATCCCGTCAATTAATACGCTTCCGCCATCGGCCTTTAAAAGCCCCATTAAAATCTTAATGGTAGTGGTCTTTCCCGCCCCATTTGGACCTACAAAGCCGAATAATGTCCCTTCCTTTACCTCCATTGATAACCCGTCAAGTGCCGGATATTTTCCATAAGCCTTTTTCAGGTTTTTAATTTGAAGCATAATTTCCTCCAATCTGTTTTTATTTCTTCCTTCCCACAGCGGCAATTACCGGAAGTGAAAGATCCAGGGTATAATCTCCAGGCGTATCATATGCATATTTCACTGTGATCAGGTTTTCTTCAGAAAGGTACGGTTCCAACTGCCAGTGGATAAACTCCCTTTGGCTGCTGTCCATTTTATCAAAATTTTCCGTTTCATAATTATAAAAATACAGGTCGCCGGCAAATGCCGACGTTCCCCCATGTCCGGAATTCTCTGTAAACTCTTCAGATGCAGAAAGAAACGTAAGCTTTTCTATGGTAATATCTCCTCCCAGGGAATATTCCAGAGTAAGAGGCGATAAGCCATTCATTGTATTTTTTCCGGTGCTGTAAATTCCACTGACCACATTTGCTGAAATTTCTGCAAATGTACGGTAAATCAGTTCCCCTTTCCGGTAATCCGCGTCTACAGCAGCCGTATATAGCGTAAGCCCATCGATTTCAAACTGCTCCTGCAGCAGAAACGGATTCCTCTCCTCTCCTGCCGGAAACGCGACTACCCTGGCGCCATGCTGATAGCCGGACAAGAACTGATCCAGGTAAAATTCCAAAAGATTGGAGCGTTTTAAAGAATCCATATACTCCCTGGAATTTGTATCCAGCTTTTCAAACTGATAGTTTCCAGCCACAAAATCTGCCACTGCAAAAGAACGGCTCAGGGGATAATAGAACACTGGCAGTTCATCCAGCACCAGGGTTTCTCCTGCTTTTAATGATTCAATAGGCACAATTGCATTTGCACATAAAACAGCTCCCTGCTCCAGATCCGTTCCCAAATGGTTGGTAATGGATCCGGTAACTGCTCCGTCAAAAAAGGTTACGGATCCGGTAATTCCAAGATCAGCGCTATTTTCCTCCCGCTTTTCCAGCCGAAAATAATTCGGTGCAAATACCTCCACATCCTGCACAGACAGCAAAGTTTGCTCCAGTCCGTGAAAAATATTAATATTTGCTTTTTCTTCCCCTGTAAACTGGGCAGGCCTGGCATCATCTGCTCCCCTTGAGCGGACCAGGGGCCGAATATCGTAAGACCCATCCACCTCCACTGAATACGGTTTATTATAAGGAGTACGCATGTTCATATATACAGAAGAAACCACGGTATCCCCGGAATAATCCTGCACTGTAGCATAATTAAAAAAAGTATCTTCAAAGCGGGTATTGCTGCCCATCAGGTAAATCATCCCGCTGCAGCATAAGGAAAGCAGCACTGTCAGCGCTCCATAATGCATACGGAGCTCCCGCTGTTTTAAGAAGAAATAAAGCCCTGGCCCTGCCAGAAGAATATAGCAAAAAATTGTAATCGCATACAGCGATATTCTGGGAAGTTTTTCTACTGAACCGGAATTCAGCATTCCCTGAACAGCCCAATAAATGCTGCTTCCGCCGTCGTAAAGGTATTCTGCCAGCTCCCGAATCCGTTCCTCACCCAAAAGCTTTGTAAATAGTTTATCCACATACCCATGTTCCTCACAGAAACTGCTGATATCGCAGAAATCATAGGCAGCTACTGCAATCATCCCTTTTTCTTTTCTGACTGCAGACACTACCGGAACGCCGTCACTGAAAAGCACCCCATTTCCCTCTTTCAGATTCACATAAGCAGACATCAGAAGAAGGCGCACATCAGAGGGACCGAAAATTGCAAACTCATCTCCCATATTGATAACCCGTTCTTCCGGTTCCAAAAGCTCCTGCTCCAGCTCAAACTCCAGAAAGGTTTCCACAGCCTCCTGCCCGCCTGCCCCGGTTCCTAGTATCAAAATCCCGCCCCGGCTAACCCATTCTTTAATGGTATCTGTCTGCCAGGTGCTTAAACGGCGGATATCGTAATTGGTAATTAAAAGCACATCCAGCTGATCAAGCCCAATTGCCTGCCGCGGAATGCTTCCTGCAACCATAGTGCATGTTCTGGTTCTTAAAGTACTGTGAAGGATCCCCACATCATTTAAATATTCCAGCTTGTCCTGAGAATCACTCAATGTTCCGATTAAAAGCTCCGGTGTGTCCTGACGGATATTCATCTTCAGCCGCTTTTGAAGTATTTGATTGCCATCAGAATCAAATACTTTTACGTATAGTTGATCGGCCCGAAGCCCCAGAGGAATGTTAAAATTGATCTGGATCGTGGCCTCTCCCTCCAGATTCACCGGATACTCATACTCGTAAATATTAAAATCCGATTCCAGCGATTTCATCATCACGCTTCCGTCAAATGGCTCTGGCTGCTGATTTGTCAATGTTACATAAACAGGAAGATATCTTCCGCCTTTTGCCATATTGTCATAACCGTAACTGGCCTCCATGGCCACCGGGGAATTTTTGTAGCCGTAAGCCGCATTCACCGTTTCCGCCTCTGGCTCATCCACAGTATCCGCCACCAGTATTTTTGATTCCGCTCTGGCAGCAGGAATCCTCTTTTCTTGACAGACCCTCTCCGCTCCCCAGGCTTTGGTGCTCTCCCCGAAGGACACTGCAAAAAATGAAAGAAGGGCAAGCACGGCTGCCGCCGCCCTTGCCTGCATTTGTTTCCTTGCTCTCATAGACTTTTACCCAATCTTTCCAAAATTCTCCTTATTAATATCAAAATGTACCTTCAGCTTTACCGTAAATACCGTTCCATTTAAATCACTGGATACCTGAATCGTGCCCCCATGCATTTCTACAATATTCTTTGCAATGGCAAGGCCAAGACCGGTTCCCCCTGTAGCGGTTGATCGAGACTGCTCCACACGATAAAACTTATGGAACAAAAGGGGCAGATCTTCTTTTGGGATTACACGGCCGTAATTTGTTACTGACACCGCAACAATTTCTTCCTCTGCATAAACTCTTACCAAAATCCGCTTTCCTTCTGCACCGTATTTGATCGCATTATTTATCAGGTTGTCAAAAAGGCGGGCTAATAAATTCCCATCGGCAGAAATAATCTGAGCCGGAACATTGGACTTTAATTCATATGTCAGGTTATTATCCGCAAAACTGGGATAAAACTCTTCCAAAAGCTGACTCAGCAGTTTTATCACATCAACCTGAGTCACCTTCATCGCTACCTTGCCATAAGTCATCTTCGTAAATCCAAACAGATCCTCGATCAGTTTTTCCAGCCTCTTTGCCTTTGTATACGCAATTTCAATATATTTTTTTTCAGCTTCCGGCGGAAGCTGGCTGTTTTTATCTCCAGATAAAATTTCCAGATAACCGATAATGGAAGTAAGAGGGGTGCGCAGATCATGGGCAATGTTGGTTATCAGTTCATTTTTGGTTCGCTCGGATTCCCGCTCCCGATCCATCAGTTCCCGGATATCCCCCACCATTTTATTTAAATTTTCTGCCATGGCAGAAA